>CAYMQV010000092.1:0-17186 GCA_964392395.1 uncultured Gemmatimonadaceae bacterium | reverse complement strand
CCTGTGGCGTCGATGACATCATCGCCACGCCGGCCAGCGCGAGCGCCGCGGCGCCAACAACGCTCAACGCAATGCGCCGATTCCGCGAACCATGTCGCGCGCCGATCGCGTGCGCCGCATCGATCGGCGGCGTGCTGCCCGGCGTGATGCCATTGATGGCGAGCGGCGGAGCAGCGGAAGACGCGAGGGCCGCCAGCACCGCCGCACCATCGGCGGGACGCGCTGCCGGGTCCGTACTCAGCATGCGGCGAATCAGACTCTCGAGCGGCGGAGCGATCGACGTGCCGTCGGCTCGCAGCATCGGTGGCAATTCACCCACGAGAATCGCTTCTCGGAGTGCGGCCGGATCGGCGCCGGTGTAGGGGCGACGACCCGTGACCATCTCGAAGAACGTCACACCAAGCGCCCACACATCGGTACGTGGTCCGCGAGTCTCACCGCGCCAGAGTTCGGGCGCGAGATATGGCAGCGTGCCGCTGAGCCCACGTGTGCCACCCGCCGCCTCGTGCGCGTGGACAGCAACGCCGAAATCGAGCAGACGAGCCACCTCACCCTCGCCGAATCCGACGTTGGCCGGCTTGATGTCGCCGTGCACGATGCCGGCGTGGTGGGCCGAGGCCAGCCCGTGGGCCAGATGTTGCGCCACGCGGTTGATCTCGGCCAGCGGGATCACTCCGCCCCGCAGCCGTTCACGGAGTGTGCCGCCGGCACAGTACGCCATCACGATGCACAGACCACCATCGACCGTGGATTCCACGGCGTAGATCGGGCAGACATGCGGATCATCGAGGCGTGAGGCGGCCTGCGCCTCACGCACCAGCCGCGCACGCGCCGCCGAATCGCGGCTGAGACTCGGTGCGAGAAACTTGATGGCGACGTCACGGGCCAACAGCGTGTCGCGGCCGCGGTACACCACCCCCGCCCCGCCACTCCCCAATCGTTCATGCACCACGAAATGCCGGATCCGATCACCGGGGGCCACTGATGGAGGCGGTACCGTCTCCGCGGCACTATCGGGGTCGGCGTTCGCCTCACCCTGCGCAAGCGCCGGATGCACCACATCGGCATGGAATCCATCCAGGAACGCCGGCGCACCATCGTGCGCGGCGACGAGCGATTCGATCTCGCCACGCAGCTCGCGATCCGCACCGCAGGAGACTTCGATGAAGGCCGTACGCTCCTCGGACGGCAACGACAGCACCATCTCGAACAGTGTGCTGATGCGATCCCACTGGCCATCGCGTGACGTCCACGGATCATTCGGCATCGAGGGCCCCCTGTTCGCGCAGTGCGCGATGCAGCCAGGCCTGTGCCAGCGCCCAGTCCCGCTTCACGGTCGCTTCGGAAATGCCGAGCGCCAGCGCCGTGTCGGTGATCGACAGCTCACCGAAGTAGCGGCATTCGACCACGCGGCACGGTCGGGGATGCAGCTGTTCGAGTTGCTGCAAGGCTACCTCGAGTGCCGCGATCCGTTCACCATGATCATCGCCGAGTGCCGCCAGTGTGAGCTGCTGTCCCGCGATACCGTCGAGCGCCTCCGTCGCGGCACCTCCACCACGCTTCAGGGTCTGGGCGCTGCGGGCATAATTACTGACGATCTGCCGGGAGGCACGGACGGCCACCGCGAAGAAATGCGCGCGGTCCTGTACCGATAGTTCACCAGCGCCAGCGAGCCGCAGATACACTTCGTGCACGAGCGCGGTGGTATCGAGCGTTTCGTCGCCATGCTCCGGCCTTCGCCGGCGCGTGCTGCGTGCGATCGATCGCAGTTCGCCATACACCCGTGAGAACAGCCGCGTCCCGGCGCCGGAATCTCCCGCATTCCAGGCGTGGATCAATCCGGTCACCGAATCATCGAACTCCTTCACCAGCACCTCGCGGACAGGGGCAGCGTTGCCGAGGGAAGCACCGGCTCGTCGATCGCGGATCGATGTGATCCCGGCGACCGACCGGCGGCGACTCTCCCTGCAAGCTACCCCGTCGGCGCGCAATGGCGACCGTGAGAACCCGGTGGCAGTGTCAACGGATGCAGTCACCGTCACCTTCCGCAAAACACCGCTGTCCCGCACTGGCCGACGTTTCGGCAGTGCGGGACAAGACCGGAGCGCACACGGGGCAATGCTGCTCCCCTCGGCACGTCGGACGGTAGCACGAATTTATCCGGTACCACATGTGACAGTCCTGGCGCAGCTCACGCCTGACGTGCTCCGCGCCGACGCGCCACCACGCCCAGCATCAGCAGGCCGGAGGCCATCAGAATCACCGTGCTCGGCTCCGGCACCACGTTCACGGACGAGGTGAAATCGATGGTATAGATCTCCCGCTCTGGAGTGCGCCCGCTGGTGAACACGTAGCCGGCAGCTGTCGTCTGGCCATCGAAGCCGAACAGTTCATCGAAGTTGAACCGAACGACGCCATTCTGCGGCGTGCGGAGGTCATTGTTGCCGTTGACCAGGAAGGCGGCGTTGGCAATGCTGAACGCTTCCGAGCCGCCGTCCCAGATCTGATTGTACCGTTGCGAGATTCTGTTGATCAGCAGATTGCCGGCATCGTCGAACAGCCGGTACTGCAATGGATTGTCGTTCCCGATGAAGAAGTCGTTGCTCGGGATCACCATTGCCGCAAAGGTGAAGAACCGGTTCAATCCGGCGTTGACGATGAAGCTCTGACTGCGGCTCTGCCCCGGCAGCAGTGGCATGCCGATGATGCCGCGTGTGGCCGTGGGATCTGCGGCCGCGAAGTCTGTCTGCCACTGGCCACCCACGCCACCTTCTGCCACCGAGATGATCCCGGGCGCAGAAGCCGTACCGATGTCGAACGCGTCAAAAACGCCTCTGTGGAAGCCCAGATGCGTATCCGCAAAACTGATGCTGTTGGCGGCGGCACGGTTGGTGATCGTGACCGTCACGGTGCGCAGTTGCGCGTGCGCGGCAACTGATACGACGCACAATGCGGTGGCGGTTCGAACGATGGTGGACATGAGGCGATACATGACAGCGACTCCCGGAGCGAAGATGGGACGAGTGGAGGGACGACGAGGTCCCCGTTCTCAGACAGCACACCGTTGCCCCCATATTCAGCTCACGCCCGGGAACGGATGAGGATCGGCGTGAGTACATCGCGCGTCACCATGTTTTCGCCCGCCATCATCACGCCAATCATGCTTCCGAGCCGCATCGCACGGCGACGCGCCGATCCTCGGTCGGCGTCGGCGCTGCAACCGCATCGCTACGCGCGGCTGGCGGCACTCCTCGTCGGCTGTTCGTGCCTGTCCGCGCCGCTCGCCGCCCAGAGCGGCCCGGTACCTGACGTCGACCTGTTCGCCCTGTCATCCGCACGCGCCAATGCCGCGCTGCCGGCGGGGTGGCAGACACGGGCGGTCCGTGGTCAGCGCCTGCCAATGAGCCAGATCATCGACACATCGGGTATTCGGTATATGCGGGTCAGCGGGCAGGGCCAGGCCGGCTGGTTCGTTCGTGAGCTGCCGGTTCCGCTGCTCGTGTCGGCGGGCCGACTGCACTGGACGTGGCGTGCGCCGCTGGCACCGCGTGGTGCGAGCGTTGCCGCGGCGGCCACTGACGATGCGGCAGTCCGTGTTTTCGTGGTGTTCGGCGGGCGACGAGGATTCATGCAGCGACCGCGGGTGCTGTTCTATACGCTGGCGGATGGCGAGGCTTTGCCCGACCGATCAGACTCGCCGTTCGGCATGCGCATTGCTGGCCGGCCGGAGCTCGCGCACGACTGGGTCGGCGCGGTCGCCGATCCATTTCTGGACTATCGCCGTATCTGGGGCAGTGCACCCCCGCCGATTATCGCGGTTGGGGTGATGCAGGACACCGATCAGACACGCAGCGCCGCGATTGGCGACGTGAGGCATCTTCACTGGAGGAGTTCGAATGCTGCGCTTCCGTAGACCGTTGACGTTGCTTGCCCTGCTCGCCGCCTGCAGTTCCGCCACGCCACCGACCGCGCCCGACGCCGCGCCTGTCGCCCCCGGCACACAGATCCCCGTTGGGGCGGGCGTCACCGGCCGCTTCGTGCGCACGCGATATGACGTGACCGGCACCGCCACGGTGCTGATCCAGAACGGCGTCGGGGTGATCGAACTCTCCCCTGATTTTTCCGTCTCACAGCAGCCCGGTCCGTTTCTGTACTTAAATACGACGAATAATCCGAATACCGGTCAGCCGCTCCGCATTGGCAGTCTGGCAGGCAAGAGCGGCGCCCAGCGATTCACCTTTGCCGTCCCAGCCGGTGTGCGGTATACGTGGCTGATCATCTGGTGCGATCCGTTCAACATACCGATGGCGGAGGCGGCGATCGCACCGACGCCGTAGGCGCCACATACTGCTCAGGGAGCAGGCGCGTTGCTGCGCGGGACCCGCCCACTCGTCCGCACTGACGACCTCGACCTGCGACGAAGTCTCTTCGTCGCAGAACCCAATGTCGAAACAGGAGCAAGGCCGCATGGACGCGTGCAATTGACGCGCCTCTCACTCCGAAATCGGTGAGTACGAAAGTTGCACGACTGGTAACCGTTGCGCCTGCCGACGATACCGTAGTTCATTTTCCGTACGAGGGTTCACCAATGAGTGACACGATCATTCCGCCATTCAAGGACATTCTTCATTCCATACCCGGCTTCTTTGGTATCCGTCTGGAAGAAGAGCCGGCTTTCACCGTGCTGAGCACCATTGATGATGTCGAGATTCGTCAGTATGCGCCTGCGCTGCTTGCGCAGGTCACGGTGACCGGCGACCACGACCATGCCGTGAACGAAGCGTTCACCACACTGGCGGCATACATCTTCGGCAAGAACGTCGCGGACGAGAAGAGCCACATGACGTCGCCAGTGTTTCAGGCGCAGCGTTCGGAGAATATGTCGATGACGACACCCGTGCTCCAGAATGCGTCAGGGAGTGGGTGGACGGTTTCGTTCTTCCTCTCCAATGACCTGACCCCAGAGACCGCACCGGAGCCTGAGGATCAGGGGATTCGTCTGGTCATGCAACCCGAGACCATCATCGGATCGCTTCGCTACAGCGGCAACAACTCTGCCGAGGCTCGTGCCGAATCGAAGCGCCGTCTGCTCGAAGCCATCGCGAGTGACGGGAGCTGGCGAGTGATGGAGGACGTCACGTGGGCACAGTACGATCAGCCGTTCTCGATCCCGTTTCTGAAACGAAACGAGGCGCACGTCGCGCTTGAACGTCGGCAGCAGTAACTGTTCGGGCGTATACGACAGCGTGCCACTCACCGCCCTCGTGCGTTGCTCCGCATGATGGTCTCCGACAAACTCGCCCGTGGCAAACCGCGAAAAGTCACCTGCTCCTGGTTGTCAACCGTGCGACCGTCAGCGTTGAGCGTCTACGATTGCTCCATGTACACCGCCGGATGCCGCAGCAGATAACGCAGATGGAAACGCGTCCCATCGGTCTCGGCCTGCACGTCGCCCTTTGCATCGCTCAGCGACGCGGGAAAGTGCGTCGCATCGGCAGGCAAGAGCGGCGCCCAGCGATTCACCTTTGCCGTCCCAGCCGGTGTGCGGTATACGTGGCTGATCATCTGGTGCGATCCGTTCAACATACCGATGGCGGAGGCGGCGATCGCACCGACGCCGTAGGCGCCACGGGCATCTGTTCGACGCGAGACGGTCATCGCCTCACCGGCCGAAAGTAGCGTTCAACGGCGAGTCTTCCGACCGACACGCCCATCGCCTTCCCGACGTCGATCGAGAACCGGTAGTGGGCGCCGGCGAACAAGCGCGATTCCGATACCTCGTCCATGTACGATTCGGCCGTCGGATAGCGACGCACCAGCGCCCCCTCCATGTCGAGGACGATCGTCGGCATCCGGTCTCCGAATTCAGCCCGGATGATCGTGCCGACGGCCGCCGAGGCGACACAGTGGCCACATGGATACTCCGGGTGCAACGGCGTCTCCAGCAGTGGTGTCCACTCCGGATCGGGAACGGTCCGGTCGTTGCCGTCCATCGCCCCGCCCCGAATCGCGGTGATCGGCCGCCAGAAATTCAACGCGTACTTGGCGTCGAACAGCGACACGTACGCATCGGCCCACGCCATCTCCGCCAGCGCGAGGAAGCGTGCATCGTCCACCAGGGTCCGCCCAGGCAGGCCCACCAGCTGACGGAGCACGATCCGTACGCTGCGCGTGCCCCAGAATTTCCCAATTTCCGTCTGGGCCTCGCTGCGTGCCGAGCCCGACTTCGCCCCCATGCGACGGACCTCGTCGTAGTCCCGGCTCCAGATCTCGCTGGTCAGCGCCGGCGGCGCCGGCGACCGAAGCTCGCTGGCCGTCCGCAGGACCCACGGGGTCGATTGCGACCACGCGAGGCCAATCTGGCTGCTCGTCGGCATGTACACGCCGGCCGTTGCGCCCGGGTGGATGCCATCGAGCCCGCTCGACCGAGTGCTGGCCCTCGCCCCGACGATGGCCGCCGCAGCCTGCTGGCCGACGGCGACACCAGCGGCACGCGACGCACTGTCCCTGATTCGCTCGAGTGAGGACATCAGCGCGGCATCCACCTCGCCTTGCTGCTTGGGGCAGTACTTCGCGAGCACGTCGTGGGCGGCTTGCGCTGCTGCGGCCTCCGGCGAGCTTCCGGGCGCCGCCGCGATCCGCGCTACGAACGGATGATAGGTGCCGGCGACAGCGTTCACGGCCTCGAACATCGCCACGTACAACATGGCCCTGAGGTCACGCGGAGTGGCGCCGTCGCCGGTGGTATTCTGGTCGCACTTGTTCTGTGGCTCCGCCCAGCGGAGCAGCACATTGTCGACCACGCCGCCCTGCGCCCGGGCGGGCAGCGGCAGAAGGCTCGCCGAGAGCAACCACAGTACGATGAAAATTCGTCGCCTGCGCATCAGCCGCTCTCGGGTGGGAGGAGGGGTGTGAACCCGACACAACCTCACGCCTGCGATCGCGGACCGCCAGTATCGTGTCAGCGCGAGAGTGTTTCCGATGCCATCGACCAACCGTGCGTTCGCTGGCACCAAGAGTGCAACGCGCCTGCGCGGCAATACACTGATTGGTCGGATCCTGATGCGCAGGTGCGAGGCGGCGACTCCTCCAGTGACGAACCACGCAACGGCCTGCCCATGTCACCGTTTTCACGAGCCGCGACCACCACTCCGCAGATCACCCCTCACCCGTGAGCAGCTGGAACACCTCTTCCACCTGCGCACCCAGCGTCAGCGACACGGCCTCGAGATCGGCGTCGGTCAGCGCCAGTCGCTGCAGCACGAGCGGGTCGATCTCACTGCCGTCGACCGTGCGCGAATAGCCCAACCCGGCGCGCGCTGCGAGATGATCAGCAATGTGAATCAGCGCCGTCAAACGGCCCTCCGACTCGGGCAGCAGCAGCGGGCGGTGGTGGTATCCTGTGACGGTCGCCAGCGCGGCGGGGAAACGCCACGCCGTGCACAGCGCCAGTCCGAACGCTTCGTGCGTGGCGCCGACGTGTCGCACCTCCGCATCGAGAAACGACAGCCGATGGTCCGCAGCCACCGCAGCCACCGTGGCGCCAAACTCGTCGCGGCACGCCTGCAGCTCGACGATGATGCCGATGTCGTGCATGAGCCCAGCCATAAAGGCGTCGCTCGGATCAATGCCCGACACGTTCGGCGCGATCCGTGTCGGCCGGACGGTCGCGAGACGAAGATCCGAACCCCGAGAGTCGCGGTTTGGCGGCCGCCTCGACGCAAAACCCACGCGATCCTCGATCCAGTGCGCTCTCGTCTCAGAGTGCAGCACCTTCCGTCACGGCCGGCACTGCCGCCGTGCCAATCGTCGCTCCCGCGCGGGCTGAAACGAACCCGATCAGCCGGCCGATGCTCCCGCCCTGGACGATGACGGAGAACAGCACGACGATGTACGTCGCCGCCAGAATGACGGTCCGCGTGTTGCTTACCGGCAGGGAGAGGGCAAGCGCCACCGAGATGCCGCCGCGCAGCCCACCCCACACGAGTGTCGGCAAGCCGATTGCGCCGAACGACAGTTTCGACCGCATCAGGAGCAACGGTCCGCCAACGGAGAGGAATCGTGCGGCCAGCACGGCGGGAATGAGCGCCAGTCCAAGTACCAGCACCCGCGCGTCATCCGTGATCGCGATGACCTCCAGGCCGATGAGCAGGAAGAGCACCGCATTCAGGATCTCGTCGATGAGGGACCAGAACTTGAGCACGTAGTCGCGCGTCGTCTCGCTCATCGCGTGCGCCACGGCCGCGTTCCCGATCAGCAATCCGGCAACGGCCATTGCAACCGGGCCACTGATGTGCAGCCAGTGCGCGATACTGTATCCGCCCATCACCACTGCCAGGCTGATCATCACTTCGACATTGAAGTCGTCGATTGAGCGCATGGCGCGGTATGCGATCCACCCCACCACGAGTCCAAGCAGCACCCCACCGCCGGCTTCCCACAGGAACGCGCGCAGCGCATGCGAGAGCGAAAACGCATCCGTGCCGTTGGCGACTCCCAGAAGGATCGCAAACACCACGACGCCGACGCCATCATTGAACAGGCTCTCGCCGGCGACCGTCGCCTGCAGCAGCGGCGGTACGTTCGCGCGCTTGAGCACGCCCATCACGGCCACCGGATCGGTGGGGCTGATCAGCGCGCCGAAGACGAAGCACCAGATGAGTTGGGCGTTGATGCCGAGCAGGTGTGCCAAAGCGTAAGCAGCCACGCCGACGAGCAACGTGGACAGCACGACGCCAACGGTGGACAACACGATGATCGGCCATCGCCCGCGCCGCATCTGGCTCCAGTCCACATGCAGCGCGCCGGCGAAGAGCAGGAACGAGAGCATCCCGTCGAGCAGCGTCGTCTGGAAGTCTATGCCCTCGAGAAAACTGAGAACGAGCGGCGTCAGATGGCTCTCGGGAATGATCCTGTCGAGCGCAATCACAATCAGCGACGCGAACGCACCCATGATCGTGAAGCCGATGGCCGACGGCAGCTTGAAGACCTGGTGGTTGAGGTAGCCCAGCGCGGCAGCGAGGACAATCAGGATCGACGCGGCGTCGAACGCAGAGAGCGATGTCATCTCACGGGGCTCGGAGAATCAGGAACGTTGCATCAAACAGTATACCGACCGTGAGCGGCATCGCGCAGAACATCGGCAGAGTGAGACGGCACATTGCGGACGCGCCAATCAGCAGGATGCCAGCAGCAAACAGCACACCGACCGCGGGATCGGCAGCCATCCAGCGCGCCCCGACGACGACGCGCGCGACAAAACCGGCGCCGGTGGTGAAACGCGATGCTGCAATGCCCCGGCGGAAACGGTGGTCGTCAGTCGCCTGCTTCGGGAGCAGGAGGTCGCAGGTTCGAATCCTGTCACCCCGATGGTTGGAACTGCAGGTGAGACAATGCCTCAGCCCTCGTCACGCATACGTGGCGGGGACGTTGTGCAGCCGCCGCTCTGAGCCTCACCGGCCGCTGCCCCCCGCGCCAGTTGACACCGATCCGCAGCTCGCCGGCGGCGTGGAATCGTTGGGGAATCGCGCGAGGCATGCACCGATGTCTCGCGCAGCCCGCGACAGCGCCGCATCGAGCCCGGTCACCAGGCTGGCGTAGTCGCCGACGCGAAACACGCCACCGCGATCATCCGTGTTGCCGCGCACCAGCACGGCACCGTCGAACGGTCGGATGATGTCCCAGCCAGCCATCACGTGCACGCGGCCATCGCTCGCAGTGGAGTCAGCGACGACGCCCTCGAAGCGCGAAACGTGCAACTGCACGAGAAGGTCGTGGCGCGCGCGCGCTGTCCATGGCGCGACGTCAACGGAGCGTATCCGCGGCGATCCCGAGAGGTATGCGCCCACCGCGCGATTGATTCCCTGGTCGAGATCCCCGCCCCATCGGTGAAACTCCGAGGCGACCAGCTGATTCGCGCCGCGCCGCATCATGACGGCGGGCACAGACAGGTACGACGCCAGTTCGACACGGCGCAGGCCGACGCTGAACGCCCCGCGCGACGTCGACGGCGACGACCGGTGCGCCGTCGGCAGTGCACCGGCTGACGCGCCGCCAAGCACGTACAGCTGAAGCCGCGGCGACTCGCGCGCGAGCTTGACACATCCGGCGAGCGCGAAGGCCATGGCGGTCGCCAGCAGGCACGTGATACGGACGTGGGTTCGCATGATCATCTCCTCCTCATCGTTTCTCGGGCGGCTTCTTGCCGCGGATCAGCATGTCGGGGTTCTGTTCGAGCGCGGTGATGAGAACCTTGAGCGCATCTGCAGCCTCGCGCAGGCTCCTGAGTGCGCCGGTGAGTTCGTAGCCCGGCCCGGTATCGGCCGAGAGCAGGCCGTGCGTCTCGTCGAGTGTCGTGCGCAGCGCTTGCAGGGTCGAGATCGCCTCGGTGGACACGCCCGTGACCTGGGTCTGCATCGGGTCGATCGCCCGCGTTGCGCGCGCGGCCAACTTCTGCGCCTCGGCCATCGCGCTGTTGAGCTGCGCAGTTGCGCCTGGCATCTGCCTGAGTGTTGCGCGGAGCTCGGGCGATTGAACCAGCTCCTGAACGGCTTTCGCCGATTGCACCACCGCCGCATTCACCTCGCGTACGTTCACGTCGCCGAGCATGCCATTCACCCTGTTCATGATCTTCATCACCTCGCCAAGCAGGCTGCCGGCCCCGCCCCCGATCGCCGACATCAGCGATGGAACGATGGGAATCTCCGGCCACGCGGTTGCCCGTTGCTCGAGCTTGGGTGGCGTGGAATCGCTCCGATAGCTGAGCTCGACGTACAGCACACCCGTCACGAAGCTCTCCATCTGCAACTGCGCGCGCAGCCCCTTCGCGATCTGCTGCCGAAGTACCAGCGTGTCGGAGAGATTCACGAACGTGCCGCGTGGCGTCGTGAGCCGTGTCAGGTCGACCTCGTACTCGACAGGAACCTGGAACGAGTCGTCGCGCCGGTCGATCTCGATGTCGATGCCAGTGACGCGACCCACCGGTACGCCCTGAAACTTCACCGGCGCGCCATTCTCGAGCCCGTTCACCGACTCGGGGAAGAAGCTGATGAACGTGGGGCGATCCTGAAACCAGGTCGGTGACGCCAGGATGAATATGCCGGCGATCGCGATCACCAGCGCGCCGAGCAGGAAGAATCCGATGGTGGTCGGGTTGGCGCGCGCGCTCATGACGCACCGACACTGCTGCGGGTGAGAAACTGGTGCACCTGCGCGTTGGGCGGGTGGTCGCGCAGCTCCGCCGGCGGTCCGAGGGCCGTCATGGTCTTCTGGTCGATGTCGAGGAACAACGCCCGGTCGGCGATGCGAAAGATACTGTCGAGGTCGTGCGTGACGATCACGATGGTCGTGCCGAAACTTGCCTTCAGCTCCATGATGAGGTCGTCCAGCCGACTCGCGCTGATCGGATCGAGTCCCGACGACGGTTCATCGAAGAATAGCACCTCGGGATCGAGCGCGATCGCGCGTGCGAGCGCCGCCCGCTTGCGCATGCCTCCGCTGATTGCCGATGGATAGAACTTCTCGAAGCCGCGCAGTCCAACCAGCGCGAGTTTGAACGACACGGTTTCGGCGATCGTCAGTGTATCGAGCTTCGTGAACTCCTCGAGCGGCAGCGCAACGTTCTCGGCCAGCGTGAGCCCGCTCCAGAGCGCACAGTTCTGGTACAGCACACCCATGCGACGCAGCACGCGGTTGCGCGCCGCGTCGTCGTTGATGTCGAAACCCTCGCCCTCGAACAGGATCGACCCCTGCGCGGGCTCCTTGAGGCCGATCAGGTGCTTGAGCAGCGTGCTCTTGCCGCTGCCGCTACCGCCCATGAGCACGAACACTTCGCCGCGCGCCACGGTGAAATTGATGTTTTGCATCACGATGCGCTCGCCGTATTTCATGGTCAGGTCACGCACTTCGATCACCGGTGTTTCGTCGCTCATACGCCGAGCAGGGCGGCGAGCCAGTCGACGAGCGCGTTGGCCGCGACGATCAGTGTGATACCGAGGACGACGGCGGCGGTCGCGGCGCGCCCGACCGCGCTTGCGTCGGAGCCGCCCTGCAGACCTTTCATGCACCCAGCGACGCCCACGATCAGCCCGAAGATGGTGCCCTTGAGCAGACCAAGCAGGGCATCGGAGAGCGTGACGGCGGCCAGCAGGCCGTTCATGAACTGCGTGAAGGACAGGTCGAGGAGCGCCCGTGACACGAGCATGCCACCCGCAATGCCGACGACATCGGCATAGAGCGTGAGCAGGGGCATCATCAGGAACAGCCCAAGAAGCCGCGGCAGCACGAGATGGTCGATCGGCGACACACCAAGCGTCGTGTAGGCGTCGATCTCCTCGGTGACCTTCATCGTGCCCAGTTCGGCCGCGAAGGCCGCACCGGTGCGGCCGGCGATGATGATGCCCGTCATGAGCGCAGCCATCTCGCGCAGCATCCCGAAGCCGACGAGATACGAGACGTAGTAGCCCGCGCCGAACCGCTGCAGCACTACCACACCGAGGAAGGCAATGATCACGCCCACGAGCAGCGCGATGAGCGTGACGATGGGAAGTGCGCCAGAGCTGTTGGTCTGCACCACGACCCAGAACTGGCGCCACCGCATGTGGGTCCGGCGTGTGAACAGGCCCGCGACGGACAGCGCGACTTCCCCCGCGAACGTGATTGCGGCGAGTACGTCGTGCCAGCCTCCGAGCACCGCGGTGCCGATGCGGGCCACGAACGATGCGCGCGCTGGCGTATCGGCCTGCACGCGCTCGGGCACGGCATTCGCCAGGGCGAGAAGGCGTAACGCCCGTTCAGGCAACCCTGACCAGTTACACTCCAACTCGTGCTCATCGCAGTAGTCCTGACATCGCATCAGAAGGATCAGCAGACTGCTGTCCCAGGCCGCGAGCTCGGTAGCGTCGAAGGAAAGCGTCCGCACCCCTTCCTCTGCGATCGCGCCACGGCCCATGAGCGTTTCGAAACGTGGCTGGGCCTGCTCGAGCGACCATTTGCCGGAGAGCACGACGACGACTGAGTCGCCCTCCGTCCGGAGCTCGGCGTGCGCCGGTTCGGTCGCGCTCGCCTCGGTACCGGGCATGCTATTCCCCTTCGCGTACGTGGCGCGAGGCGGCGAACTGTCGTTCGGCAGTGGTGTGTGGGCTCGCCGTCACAGGCCGGTTGCGTACTGAGTTGGAGCGTCCGACCGTACGGGAATGTATAGCTACTCCGCGGCGCGCTGGAAATCGCGGCAAGCGACGCAGTCACGCTCGTGGCAGCCTCAACGTGACAGTGCCGCGAGGTTGTGATCAGGTTGTCATCAAGGTGCCGAGCACGCGGTTTTCCGCGCCCGCATTGCAGCGGTGCAGGGCAAGACCGAGGCAGCGATCACAACACTCACCAGCACTGCCGACCACGGCATTGGCAACGATCCGTGGCGCATGATGCAGGCGTACACTCATCTGAAGGGGTTACTGAAGAACCCCAGAGGCGTCAGCCCTGCTTTGAGCGGACGCGGAGCACGCGGCGCCGGATTCCATCCCCGGCGCCGCGCCTACTCACTTGATACGACTCACGCTCTGGATTCGGACCGTGGTCACCATGCGTTGCGGCGGCTGCCCCGCACTCGGCATGCGCTGAATGCGGCGCACGACATCCATTCCCTTGATGACGCGACCGAAGGCTGAGAAGCCCAGCCCATCCGGGTTCCGCTTCCCACCGAAGTCCAGCGCCGGCTGATCGTTGATCACGAAAAAGAACTCGCTCGACGCACTGCCCGGCGCACCACGCGCCATGCTGATGACGCCGTCGGTGTGGCGAATACCGGACTTGTCGTTCGTTTCGTGCGGAATCGGCGGCAAGCGCCGGGCTGAGTCGCTGTCGATGCCGCCCTGAATGACTTCGATCTGCGGCTGCTGTGCCGCCGGCAGCTGGTTCTGCAGCGTCACCGCGCGATAGAACGAGCCACCGTCGTAGCGATGTTCATCCACATACCGAAGAAAGTTTGCCACCGTCTGGGGCGCCTTTTCAGGGGCCAGGGCGACTTCGATCGCTCCCGAGTCGGTCACGATGCGAACCCGTACCGGCGCCTGTGCGCCGAGTGTCGCCGGGCCCATCACTGCCGCAACTGCGGCAGCGACGAGCATCCCTCGCAGGGTCGACATCACCTGTCGAACCAGGTTGCGGCGTTCTGCTGCGGCACCGGGTTCGGCGTGTTCGGGTTGGACGTGATCTCTTCGTTGCGATAGAGCAGCCGACGGACGAGGCCACCGACCAGCGCGCCCGTTGGCACCTGCATTGCTGGGTACTCGTTGCCCGCGGTGCCGCTTCGACGCCACTGGACCCATGCCTCGAGCGGGCGCATGAAGAGGTCCAGGTACTGCTGCCGATTGAGCTCGAGGCGGAAGTTCGACGCCGTCAGTGCCGGCAAGCCGACGATGAACGCGTCGATCTGCGGCGTGGTAACGCCGAGCACGCTCATCGACTCACGAACGCCCGTGCGATAGCGCGCATCGGCAGCCGAGAGACCGCCAGTCCAGTAACCACGGGCAATTGCCTCGGCTTCGAGCAGTGCCTGCTCCGAGAGCGAGAAGGACATCTCCGGCAGGTCAGCCCTCAACAGCCCGAGATTCACCAGCGACGCCAACGGCGTGAACGGCTCGACGGTGTTGAGCGACACGAACTGCCCCGGGGTCGCGCCCGGCCCTGGCTGATAGAAGATCGGCAGGCGCGGATCGCTGAACGGCAGCAGTTGGGCGAAGATCACGTTCGATGCGTACCAGTCCTGCTGCACACCACCGCGGAAGATCTGCGTGAACGAGAAGCGCGGATTCTGCCGACCGGCCTGATTCGCGTACTGCACCTTCAACTCGTCGGTTCGGGCGGCGATCATCGGCAGCCCCTGCATCGGTCCGATCTGCGCCGACTTCGACGGATCCGCGTCCACCATCGTCATCAGGATGCGAAACTTGAGCGAATTTGCGAAGCGACGCCACTTGGCCATGTCGCCCGAATAGTACAGATCATTCGGCGCACCGATCCTGTTCGAGTTCGCGTCGATCGTGGCGATCGCGGAATCGAGCAGTGCCAGCGTGCCATTCAGCACCACCTGCTGCGAATCAAACTTCGGCGTGTCGACCGTACCCGTCGCGGCCTCGGTGAACGGGATGTCGCCCCAGAGGTAGGTGGTCTGCGAATACACGAACGCGGTGTAGATCTTCAACTGCGCGATACTGTTGTTCGGCCTCGGCGTCTTGCCCTCGGCCTCCTTCGTGGCAATGATCAGGTTCTTGAGGACGTCGGTGTAGATCGACCCCCATGCGCTGCGGACGCGGGTCTGGTCGTACTGGGCCTGCTGCAGACCCCACCGCGCACCGGACGCCCACATCTGCGTGGAGAGCGCCACCGGCCAGGTCAGTTCACCCACGCGCAGCAGTGAAAACTTGAGCGCTGCACCGGAGAACAACTGCGCCGCATCGGCCGAGGTGGAGCGGTTGGGGTCGACATTGAGGGTGCCGTCCTGAAAACACCCGACGAGCGAAAGCGTCATCGCACCGATGACCGTGCGGCGAACGAACTGGGATGATGAGAGTCGCATGAGTCAGTGCCTCAGAAGACGAGCCGAAGGTTCAAACCGAAAGTACGCGTGGACGGCAGCACATTGCGTTCAATGCCTTCGCCGATCAGGCCAGTTCCCAGCACGTTGGCCTCGGGATCGACGTGGGGCACCTTGCTCGAGATCAGCCAGAGATTCCGGCCCTCGAATGACCAGACGCCCGACGCGGCACCTATCTTCGACACCCAGCGCTCCGGCAGGCGGAACGAAAGCGACGCTTCGCGCAGCTTGGCAAAGGACGCGTCGAAGATGTTGTTCTCCGGGCTGACCGAGTTGTCGAGGTTGCCCCAGTATTGCTGCACCGACGCCACCTGCACGTCGTTCGGACGGGTGCTGCCATCAGGATTGCGAATCACACCGTCCTGGATGAAGCGGTCGCGGTTCGCCGTCTCGGCGGCCAGGCCGCTCGAGCGCAGCTGCGACGTGGTCTGCGAGAGGAAGACGCCACCCTTGCGGACATCGACCAGGAACGAGAGTGCCACACGCTTCCAGCTGACGGTGTTTGTCACACCACCGGTCCAGTCCGGAAAGATGTTGCCGAACAGCTTGCGGCCGCCCTGAATACGCAGGCCATTGGCCGGGTTGATCAGGTACTTGCCGGTGATGGTGTCGCGGGCAAAACCAACGCCCTGAATGTTGAACGTCGTTCCCGGACGAGCCGCCACGAAGATGCCGAACCCGTCACCCGACGTCACAACGAACTCGCTCAGGCCTGGCGCCAGCTTGTCGACCACGTTGCGGTTGCTGTTGTAGTTCAAGCCGACGTCCCACCGGAGTCCGTCCGGCTTGGCGGAGGCGATCGGAACACCGGTCACCTGAAACTCGACACCCTTGTTCGAGATCTGACCCACGTTCAGCCGGCGCGCCGAGAACCCGGACGACTGCGGCACGGCGATCGAGACGATCTGATCGTAGTTCCGCGTCTGATAGTAGGTGGCGTCGATCCCGAGACGATCATTGAAGAAGCGGGTCTCGGTGCCGAACTCCACCGAGTTCTGACGCTGTGGACGGAGGTTGGCCGGCGGAATGACGTTGGTTGCCGCGAAGGCCGAGGCCCCATTGAACGGGAACTGCTGGTTGAACGTGTAGATGTCGGTCTGCTGCGTGAGCGGGGTGTAGGTGAACGCGAGCTGATACGGATCTTCGTCAGACCCGACGTTGGCCCAGTTCGCACGCAGCTTCATGAAGCTGACGCGCCCCTTGTTGAAGATGCTCGCACTGCGGAACGCGTCCGAGACGACAAAACCGGACGACACCGACGGGTAGAAGTACGAATTGTTGTTCGTCGGCAGCGTCGAGCTCCAGTCGTTTCGCCCGGTCACGTTGACGAACAGATACTCGCGCCATGCCAGACCGACGTCGCCATACGTGCCGAACAACTGCCGCTCGCTGGTGAAATTCGTCGGGGCGTTGACCAGTGCATTCGCCTGGGTGTACAACCCATCGATGTTGAGTCCCTGACTGAACACCCGCTGCCGACGGAAGGTACGCTTGTTGAAGTTGTGTCCGACGATCGTCTTCATCGCCAGATCGCCGGTGAGCTGACGCTAAATGGTGCCGATGAGATCGGTATTGAGCTCACGCTCATTGAGAT
>CAYMQV010000091.1:0-17222 GCA_964392395.1 uncultured Gemmatimonadaceae bacterium | reverse complement strand
GACGCGTTTGGCTTTCCGATCCGCAGCCTGAAGGACGTCCCCGCCGGCACCTACCGCGTGCAGGCCTTCCTCAATCGATACGAGACCTACCGGCTGGCCGACGGCCGGGTGCTGAAGCTGGCACCGGATCGCGGCGAAGGGCAGCAGTGGGCATCGAAGCCCGGAAATCTCTACAGCACGCCGCGCACGATCAGGTGGGATCCGGCGCGTCCAGTGTCGATTGCATTGTCGCTCGACAACGAGATCGCTGCACTCCCCGATCCGGCGACGAAGGAAACGAAGTACGTGAAGCACGTGAAGATCCGCAGCGAGCGGCTGTCGAAGTTCTGGGGGCGCGACATGTACCTGGCGGCGTGGGTGCTGTTGCCGTGGGGCTTTGACGAGCACCCGGGATCCCGATATCCCCTCGCGATCAGCCACGGGCACTTCCCGATGTCCCTCGGCGGGTGGCGCGAGACACCACCCGACACGACACTGAAGCCGGACTTCAGCGAGCGATTCCAGCTCGCCGGCTACAATCGCATTCAGCAACAGCTGGCGTACGATTTCTACAAGGACTGGACGGCCAAGGGTTTTCCACGGGCCCTGATGATCGAGATCCAGCATCCGACGCCGTACTACGACGATTCGTATGCCGTGAACTCCGCCAACACCGGCCCTTACGGCGACGCGATTCAGTATGAACTGATTCCCGAAATCGAGAAGCGATACCGTGGACTGGGTCAGGGCTGGGCGCGCTTCGTGTTCGGCGGATCGACCGGCGGCTGGGAATCGATGGCGGTGCAGATGTTCTACCCCGACGAATACAACGGCGCCTGGGTGGCATGTCCGGACCCGATCGACTTCCGGCACTACACCACCGTGAACATCTACAGCGACACCAACGCCTATTATCTCACCAGTCAGTTCAAGCGCACCCCTCGACCAGCGCATCGCAACTATCTCGGTCACGTGGATGCGACGGTAATGGACATGAACCACTTCGAGTCCGCGATTGGTTCGCGCGGCCGCTCTGGTGATCAATTCGATGTCTGGGAGTCGACGTATTCCCCTGTCGGGCCGGACGGGTATCCAGCGCGGATCTGGAACCGCGAGACGGGCAGGATCGACCCCACCGTCGCCGCCTACTGGCGCGATCACTGGGACCTGTCGTTCATCCTCAAGCGCGACTGGGCGACGCTGGGGCCGAAGCTGAAGGGCAAGTTGCGCATCTACGTCGGTGACATGGACAACTATTATCTCAACAATGCGGTCTACGAGGTGGAGAAATTCCTGCACACGGCGTCGCCGGCGGCTGATGCGGTCGTGGACTACGGCGATCGTGATGAGCATTGCTGGAACGGCGATCACACACGCAGCAATGCGTATTCGCGACTGCGCTATCCGCAGATGGTTTTGCCCTGGGCGGTGGAGCGCATGCTGACGACCGCACCGGCCGGGTCGGATCTGCGCAGCTGGCGGTACTGACCGGCGCTCTGGCGCCCGACGACGTATAACTTCCCGCCGTGCCGTCTGCCTACGATGTCGCCGTCATCGGCTCAGGACCCAATGGCCTCGCTGCCGGCATCGTCGCCGCGCAGCGCGGCCTGCGAACCGTGATCCATGAAGCGAATGACACCATCGGTGGCGGGCTTCGCTCGGCGGCCTTGACGGAGCCAGGGTTTGTGCACGATCTGTGTTCGTCAGTGCATCCCATGGCCGTGGCGTCCCCGTTCTTCCGATCGCTGCCGCTGGCGGAACATGGACTCGAGTGGATCACGCCGTCAGCTGCGGCGGCGCATCCACTCGATGGCGGCCGTGCCGTCATGCTCTGGAACGACGTCGAACGGACCGCCGAGGAACTGGGCACGGATCGCACACGATACCGGCGGACCATCGGCGCACTCGCGCAATCGTGGGCGAACCTCGCGCCCGATCTGCTGGCACCGATTGGTTTTCCTCAGCACCCGGTGTCGTACGCGCGCTTCGGAGTGCAGGCCATCGTGCCCGCGCAGCGTTATGCCAGTCTGGTGTTCGAGACAGAGCGCGCACGCGCCCTCTTCGCCGGCGTCGCCGCGCATTCGATCGTTCCGCTGTCGTATCTCGGCAGTGCTGCGATTGCACTGGTGCTGTCGGCGGTGGCGCATGTACACGGCTGGCCTGTTGCATCGCGTGGCTCGCAGTCAGTTGCGGATGCTCTCGCGGCTCACTTTCGTTCGCTCGGTGGCGAGATCGAAGTCGGCAGCAGGATCGACCGTCATGAGCAACTCGGTGGCGCCGCTCAGTTGCTGTTCGATACGTCACCGCAGGCGATGGCCCGCATCATGGGCGATCGACTCCCGCGCGGCTTTTCCGAGCGAATGAAACGATACACAAATGGGCCCGGCGTCTTCAAGATCGACTGGGCGCTGAACGGGCCAATCCCGTGGGCTGCGCCGGAGTGCCTGCAGGCGAGCACGGTCCATGTCGGCGGCACGCTCGGCGAGATCGCGAGAGCAGAAGCCGCCCCCTGGCGCGGTGAGTATGCCGAGCGTCCCTTCGTGCTCGTCACGCAACCGAGTCTGTTTGACGCGAACCGTGCGCCACCGGGCAAGCACACGGCGTGGGGCTACTGCCGGGTCCCGAATGGATCCAGCACCGACATGACCGCGCGCATCGAAGCGCAGATGGAGCGCTTCGCGCCCGGGTTTCGCGACGTCGTCATCGCGCGGAGTACGCACTCACCTGTGGAGCTCGAAACGAGCAATGCGAATCTGGTCGGTGGCGACATCGGCGGCGGTGCCAATGTGTTGTTGAACCTGCTGTTCAGACCTACCTGGCGCACCTACTCGACGCCGGTCACCGCTGTGCACCTCTGCTCGGCTGCGACACCACCGGGGGCGGGGATTCATGGCATGTGCGGATATCACGCGGCAACACGTGCCCTGAGACCGTAGCGAAAACAAACACTGGGAGAGTCGATGGAGGTGGAAGCACCAGTTCAGGAAGTCGCACCAACAGCGGCACCAGATGCGCGCCGCAACGTACCCCGAGCGGTGTGGCCGCTCTGGCAGCGCGTCCTCTTCCGGTTCTTCTTCGTCTACTGGCTGCTGCAGATCACACCCTGGTCGTGGTTCAGCGACCTGCCCGGTGTGTCGTTCGTCTTCGGGTTCTACGACCAAGTCGTCGGCTGGGCGGTGTATGCGAGTAACGAGCGGTTCTTTCACGTCCGCGAGACGCTCATTCCGATGAACGGCAGCGGCGACACGTCATACTCCTGGACCCAGCTCTGGCTGTATCTCAGCCTCGCGCTGATCGTGTGCATCGCATGGAGCTTGATCGACCACCGGCGCCGCGCCTATCGGTCACTCAGCTACTGGCTCCGGTTGATCGTGCGGTACTACGTCGCATCCGCTGCGCTTGGATATGGGTTCGAGAAGGTGTTCGCTCTGCAGATGGGCTTTCCCACGACCAGCCAGCTGGCAACGCCACTCGGCGACCTGCTGCCAATGCGCTTCTCCTGGCTGTTCGTCGGATACTCCACGTCGTATCAGGTGTTCTCCGGGGTGATGGAGACAGTGGCGGGACTGCTGCTGCTCTGCCGCCCGACGATCACGGCGGGGTTGTTCGTGGCCGCCGGCGCCTTTCTGAACGTGGTCATGCTCAACCTGAGTTACGACGTACCAGTCAAGTTGTACTCGTCGCATCTGCTGGTGGCGTGTCTCTTCCTGCTGGCGATGGACGCGTCTCGCCTGTTCAACTTCCTGGTGTTGAATCGATCGGTACCGGCCACGCGGCTGTACGACCAACCGCTGACCGTGCCGTGGCAGATCTGGGGGAGCCGAGCAGTCAAGGTGTTTTTTCTCTTCCAGCTGGTGTACGCGCCGTTCATGAGCGGGTATGAAAGTTTCCAGAGCGCGAAGGTGCCACCGGAGCGGGGACCGTTCCGGACTGGTGTCTATGCCGTGACTCGCTACATGGTCAATGGCGTCGTCGTGCCCGCGACTCCCACCGACACCATTCGTTGGGAAGACGTGATCTTCGACAGCAATCGTGCAGGCAGCATCGACAGCCGTGATCAATTCTTTCAGCAGCGATATCGACGCGCGTACTTCCGATACAAGCCGGATACGGCGACGCGCACTGCCGCCGTCTGGAAGACGTCGACCATCCCCGGCGACAGCACGTTCCTGTTCAGGATGCGCTACGAGGTGCCCGACACGAGCACCATCCGGCTGCAGATGGTCATTCGCAATGACACGGTGAGCGTCGAGCTTGGCCGGACGGCACGCCACTTCCAGCTGGCCGAGCGGCAGTTTCACTGGCTCAGCGAGTACAATCGGTGACGCGACGGGATCCTGGCGCGATGCACCACGAAGTTGCGGTTATCCATTCTGGAACGACTTTTGACATCTACTGGATCGATTCACTGGTGCGCGAAACTGAACCTGGTCGAATGCAGCAACGATGACCTCCGCTGAGTTTCAGGCTCTGCTCGAGGCGCTGGCTGAGGGCTGGCGCAGACGCGACTACGCCTCCGTGGCCGACCACTTTGCGTTGGATGTGCAGTACGGCGATCCGGTTCGCTACCAGCTGGATGGACGCGCCGCACTGCAGACGTTCTTCTCTGCGGACGACGGATTCGAACAGTACATGTCGTGGCATCTGATCCTGTTCGACGAGGCGCAGCAGATTGGGGCGGCGGAGTACACGTATGAAGGCACGCATCGCTATCACGGCGCGATCCTGGCTCGCGTGAGGGACGGACGGATCACGCACTGGCGGGAGTATCAGCACACCGATGCGAAGAGCTGGCGGGAGTTCGTTGGCGCCACGCGATTTCCGGAGCAGCGGTGACGGCACCCTCCGACATACCGGCTACGATCCGGACGCGGGTGCGGAACGCGTTCGCTGGTCTGAACGGCCCTGACTCAGTGCGATCGGATACACGCCTGAAGAATGCGAGGCGTCAGGCCGAACGACACGATGGAGTCGCGAATTTCAAGCACGCGTTGCCCGTCGCTGTAGACCGTGAATCCCGAACGCCCAGAGACTTGCGACAGCGTGTACGGCCCATCACCATCGATCGTGACCGACGCGCTGGACGCATCCAGTCGAACGCGAAGCGCGAGCACCGCCGTGCACGCATACGTCACGGTTGGTCGCGACCCTTCGAGCGGCGTTCCGACGGCGCTGGTTCGCGGTGCACACCCGCTGCCGGTGCTGAGGGCCACAACGCCGAGCACCCTCGTAGCCATGGCGATCGACAACCGCAACGCATCCTCCGGGGTGGCGGTACTGAGTGAACAGATCGGCGGTGCGCACGAACCCATGGCAGGATGGCAGCTCTATCGCTCCGACGCAACGCCGCCTGGCTTCGCAAGACGTTCACATTCCCGCAACATGGCAGTATCGTGACATCGACCTCTACCCTGCCATGCCGTGTCACTGCTCCCCCTGCTCGATCACTCACTCCTCGGCGCGTCGCACCGTTCCGCTCTGGACGCCGAATCCGCATCGGGGGTGGTCGCGTCGTTCACCTTTGGCGATCTCGAGATCCGCAGCAACCGGCTGGCGCAGGTGCTGTACGATCGGGGACTCCGGTGCGGTGATCGCCTGGCTTTTTTGCTGACCAATCGGGTCGAGATCATCGACCTCTGGCTTGCCGCGGTCAAGCTCGGGCTGATCGTAGTCCCGATCAACGTGCTGTACCAGTCGCGCGAGATTGCTCACATCGTGGGCGACGCGGCGCCGGTGGCCGTGGTCACGACGCCCGACCGCACGCCTGACCTCGCAGCAGGGGTGGTGGCGTGGGATGTCGCGCAACTGGCGCGCAAGTGTGACGCGCTGACCAGCCTTCACGAGCGTCCGGCGATGGTGGCCGAGACAGTGTGCGACGCGGACACGCCGCTGGCGCTGGTCTATACCTCGGGTACGACCGGTGCGTCGAAGGGCGCGATACTCACGCACGGAAACTTCGCCAGCAATGGGATCGTGCTGAACGCGAGCTGGGGCATGCAGCGCGACGATCGCCTGCTCTGTACGTTACCGCTGTTTCATGTGCATGGGCTGGGCAATGCGATCCATTGCTGGCTGCTCGCTGGCTGTCACATGAAGCTGGTGACGCGTTTCGAGGCGTCGCGTGCAGCGGCGGTGTTCGCGGAGTACGTGCCCACCGTGTTCTTCGGCGTGCCAACGATGTACATCCGACTACTGGAGCTCGAAGCGACGACCGCGCGCGCGATTGGCGACAGGGCGCGTCTCTTCGTCTGCGGGTCGGCTCCGCTGCCAGCCCAGGTGCTGGAGGCGTTCCGCGAGCGGTACGGTCACGTGATTCTCGAACGCTACGGCATGACGGAAACGCTGATGAACGTGAGCAACCCGTATATCGGTGAACGTCGACCCGGAACGATTGGCCTGCCGCTGCCGCTGACCGCAGTGCGCATCGTGAGCGACGACGGGATGGACGTCGCCGAGGGTACGAGTGGCGAACTCTGGGTGCGTGGACCGAACGTCTGTGCGGGGTACTGGAACCGCCCTGACGCCAATGCGGCAGCGTTCTCCGACGGCTGGTTCCGCACCGGTGATATCGGACGCCGCGCCGCAGACGGATACATCACGCTCGAAGGACGGCGCAGTGAGTTGATCATCTCGGGCGGCTTCAACATCTATCCGCGAGAGATCGAGGAACTGCTGCTCGAGCAACCCGGGATTCACGAGGCCACCGTGGTTGGTCGGCCTGACGCGACTCGCGGCGAGGTACCGGTGGCGTACATCGTTGGTGATGCACACCTCGACCTCGCCGACCTCGAATCACATCTCCGCACGCAACTGGCCTCCTTCAAGATTCCGCGGAGCTTCGTCCGCATCGACGCGCTGCCGCGCACCGCGCTCGGGAAAGTCCAGAAGCACCTGTTGCCACCGGCACCCTGACATGACACCTGCAATGCTCTCTCTGCTGGCGTTGCTGGTGGTGATCGCCGGCAGCCTCACGTCGCGCATCAACGTGGGAGTGCTGGCCGTGGCGCTGGCGTGGCCGATCGCAATCTTTGCCGCCGGGTGGAAGGTGGACGCAGTGATGGCCACTTTTCCGAACACGCTTTTCCTGACGCTGGTCGGCGTCAGCGTACTGTTTGGCGTGGCGCAGGCGAACGGCACGATGAATGCCATCGCGCAGTCCACGATCAGTCTCTTGCGCGGCCACGCGGCGGCACTGCCACTGCTCTTCTTTGTAATGGCGTGCGCCCTCTCGACCGCCGGTCCGGGCGCGATCTCGGCCACCGCACTGCTGGCGCCGATCGCCATGGGCATCGCGGTGCAGGCACGCATGCCCGTGTTTCTGGCCGCACTGATGGTGGGCAACGGCGCCAATGCGGGAAATCTTTCGCCGATCAGCGCCGTCGGTGTGATCGTACACAGTTCGATGACGAAGATCGGGCTTGGTGATCATCTCTGGGGCGTGTGGTCGGCGAACTTCACCGCGCACGCCCTCGCCGCCCTCGCCGCGTGGGTTCTGTTCGGCGGGCCGGCATTGCTCAGGGCGGAATCCGTCGAGCAGATCGGCACTCGTCAACCGCTCACGGCACGACACTGGAGTACGATTGGAATCGTCGCACTCTGGGTCATTGCGGTCGTCGCGTTCAAGCTGAACCCGGGCCTGTCGGCGTTCATCGCAGCCAGCATCCTGATTCTCTCCGGCCTTGGCGACGACGCGGCAACGGTCAGGGAAGTTCCGTGGGCCGTGATTCTGATGGTGTGCGGCGTGAGCGTCCTGATCGGCGTGCTCGAGAAGACGGGTGGCATGGACCTGTTCACCACACTGCTGGCACGGATCGCGTCACCGGATACCGTCAACGGCGCGATTGCCGGTGTCACGGGCCTGATCTCGACCTACAGCTCGACGTCGGGGGTGGTGTATCCGGCGTTCATTCCGGCGGTGCCGGGGCTGGTGCAGAAGCTGGGCGGCGGCGATCCATTGCAGGTCGCGATGAGCATCAATGTCGGGGCAGCGCTGGTGGATGTTTCACCACTCTCGACCATCGGTGCCCTCTGCATTTCGGCGCTGCCACGCGGTGGCGACGACGCCAAGCGCCTCTTCCGGCAGCTGCTGCTGTGGGGTTTCTCGATGACGCTGGCCGGCGCGCTGTTCTGCCAGCTGTTCATCCGATTCTTCGCGTAATTTGAAGCGAGTCACCAGCGCAACGGTTTCGCTCTGCGTTACCGTCGTCGAGCAGTAATCAGAACGTTGATGGCATCGTCACGTGGGTTGATGAAATCGAGCCGGATGCGTCCATCGGGCAGCGTCGTGACCGTCGCCGGCACGGCACTGTTCGTCAGCACCCAGCCCGTCGGCAGCACCACGGCATTGGCAGGACGACCCAAGGCGCGATCCCATACCAGCTCATCGTTCACCACCGTGTATCGCGCCGGATCGGTGTACGTCTCGAACATGCGAAGGCGCAGTGTGGTGCCGGCGACGATCGCCGGAAATCGAAAGACCACCACTTCGGTTTGCGGCGTCAGATCGGGCACCGACAGCCCTGCCTTCGTGATCGCGTCTCCCTTGAGCGTCTCGTGCGCCAGCGGTTCGCCGGTGTCGAGATTCAGTGCCCGGGGATTGGTCACCGTGCTTCCCGCTCGCACCACGTTCAGGTAGGTGCTCGTTCCCGGTCGCGATTCGGTGTAGTCATGGTACAGATCGAACGCGTGAGTTTCGGGCTGCTGGAGGAAGTAGACGATTTCGCGATCCTGATGGGCACGTTCACCGAGTCGCGCTGCGACTGACGACACGGTTGCGCGCAGCGCGCGTTCCGGCATCGCACGGAGCGTCACGGCTGCCTCGCTCGGCGTGTCGTTCCAGAAACTGATCCCGATCCGACCGTCCGCTTCCTGCAGCACCTGGGCCGGAAAACTCGATGACACCAGCTCGTATCCCGACGGCAGCACGACCGCGTTGCGCTTGATGCCGAGCGGACGAGTGAAGACGAGTGTGTCGCCGCGAAGGAAGTAGCTGGTTGCGTCTTCATATGTCTTGAGGATCAGCACGCGCTGCTCGGCACCGTCCGGCGGGACGGCTCGCGCCAGCTGAACGCGGATGTAGGTCTGCAGGCTGTCGCCCCGAACGCCGCCATCGCGCGCGACGGCCGCCCCCACCTCCTCGAACCGGAGCGGCTTGCCGGACGCCCGGTCGAAGACACTTTCATCAGTGGCAACGCTGCCGCGCCTGATCGGGTTGAAATACGCCACGGCACCGGGCGTCGTGGCGCTGACTTCGTAGATGATGCGAAACTTGCCGGAGCCGGGCGCGAGGAGTTCGTAACGTGTATAGGCGTCGGATTCCGTCTGGCGGGGAGCCGTCTGGGCAACCAGCTCACCAGGCGCGCCGGCGCAGAGCAGCGGCACGGCAGAGAGAATCAACAAGCGCATGAGTACACCAGTGACGTGAGGCCCGATCGGCGGAACCGGAGATTTGTGCTGCGGGTTGCGTGAGCCAATGCTATCAAGCATCCCACGCAGGGATTCCGCAATACCCTGTAATTCAGTTCGAGACCGATCACACCTCGCCGCACCGCCATAGACTTCCTGTCACAGAAGCGGGCGGCGCTCCCGTGCTCATAATCCACGAAAACCACCGGTACTCCATGCGATCGGAACGACGCGAAAGTCGAACGATGCCAGTCATCATTGCTGCGCTCACGTTGTGGTTTCCGCTGCGCGGGCTCGTCGCTCAGTCGCCGTCGCGGCCGACAGAGGTCCGCCAGATCGTCACCTTTCTCTTTCAGCCCGGCCGCACCGCCGAGGCCGTGACGATCTATGAGCAGCAACTGAAGCCGATTTACACCGAGAACGCGGCGCTGAAGCGATTCCGCGGCTATCGCGAAGCCGAAAGCCCGGAACCACTCGATCTCGTCGTCATCAGCACCTTTGACGGCATGGCCGGCATGGACGCGTCGAACGAGACGCTGCGCCGACCCGGAGCGTCGGGACAGTCTGCATTCGCTCTCTACGGCACGCTCTCGAGCATGACGCAGACGCATCACGATCAGTTTGTGGAGATGCTGCCGGCACTCAGTGATGCGGCCACGGAGGGTTCCGGACTCACGGTGTTCGAGTACCTGCGAATCGTACCCGATGCCCGAACACGATTCACCACGCTTCTCTTCGGCTCGATCCGTCCATTCGAGCAGCAGCGAAAGCTGTACGAGTGGTCCGAAACAGGGCGGATGCTGGTCAGCGACGGCTGGGATTTTGTTCGCATCCACGGCATTCGTTCGCTCGCCGACTGGCAGCGGTACCGGGAGCAACTTCGCGGTGCGCCAATGGGGCCACAGATGGAAGGGATGATCACCGCCAGGAAGACGCTGATTCTCCGGCGCGACCCTCGACTTTCCGTTCGCTGAAGTGTCGGCGCTGGCCGTGACAAAGGACCCGAACCGGAACCGGGTTGCTCACACTGCTCACCGCGGCGTTTCAGCCGCAACCAGCTCTGCATGGAGCGCTTCGGCACTCGGCGTGCGACGCTCCACGTCGCTCGACAACAACCGCATCACGAGCGCCGAGAGCGGGAGTGGCACACCGGGCACAAGCTCGTGTGGTGGTGACACCGGGGCTCCCGAGACGATCCGGCCGATCATCAACACCGGATTCGCAGGATCGTATGGCAGCTGACCGGTCAGGCATTCGTACAGCACGGCCCCGCAGGCATACAGATCCGCCCGTGCGTCGACATCACCATCCATCAGTTGCTCGGGCGCCATGTAGCCCGGCGTTCCGACCGCCATGCCGATCTGGGTCAGCGCCGTCGTTCGCACGGCGAGCCTCGCGATGCCGAAGTCCATCACTTTCAGGGTGCCATCCGCCTGCAGCATGATGTTCTGCGGCTTGATGTCGCGGTGAATGATGCCCTGCTCGTGCGCGACTTCCAGTGCACGGGCGATTTGCCGGGCAATCGAGTACACCGCCGACACGGGAAGCCGGTGGTCACGCTCGAGAAGATCACTGAGCACCGTGCCCGAGACATACTCCATCGTGAGGAAGTACATCCCGGTGCTTTCGCCAAGATCATAGGTTCGCACAACCCCGCGGTGCGCAATTCGACGCGCGAGCCGGATCTCGCTCTTCAACCGTTCCACGGCCGCGGGGTCCTGTGCCACCGAGTCAGGATGGAGTGTCTTGAGTGCGACGACTTCACCGAGCTCGCGGTCGAAGGCCTTGTAGACGACGCCTGCGCCACCGGTACCAAGAATGGAGCGAATCTCATACCGCGACGCCACCACGCTGCCTGGCTCGATCGCCGTCGTTCCCTCCGCGAGGCGCGCTGTAACAGCCGGTGCGGACGTCTGCAGGAGCGACACCAACGCCCGCTTCTCGCGCAGGTCGAGCAGCATGGTGCGCACCGCAACCGCCAGCTCACCAACTTCATCTGGCGCGGTATCGGTGACGTCGGCATCGTAGTCGCCCTCCGCAGCGCGACGCGTGGCCGCGGCCAGCTGCAGCACCGGCTCCGCGATCGATCGGGCGACCAGGTACGCCACACCTGCACCGAGCAAGAGGCTCAGCAGTCCGGCGAAGAGAATCCAGCGTCGCAGCGTATTGAACGGCGCGAGTTCGACCGCGCGCGATCGGAGCGCCAGGAATCCGCCGAGCGGATCGCCACCGGCAGACCGCAATACCACCGAGCGGCCCACATACTCCTCGGCGGCCAGCGTCACGTCGAAGCGTGGCACCGAGTCACCACGTCGCGTGGCGCGTGAGACGGTGGCCCGCGCCAGTAGTTGCTGGATTTCCGGCGCGCGACCAAGGGTCGACGCGCTCACGTGGGGGACCATCGCGGTATCGAGCACATAGAACACCACGTCAGTCGCTGTCGCCCCCTTCACCTTCGCCGCCAGCGCCGAGTCGATCGCCTGGGCGGCCATGAAGGCGCCCACCGACTGCTGCCCGCTGGCCGACGGCACCGACACCGGCACCGCGATCACCTGCAGCAGCAACGTGTCCGCCGACGCGCCGAAGCCAGTCGCGACGTCACCACCGAGCGCACGGGCAATCAGCGCGGATCCCATCAGCGACACGCGAGGCGCCGCGAGGTCGTCGCTCCTGGCCAGTCGGTCGCCGGACGCGCTCACGATCTGGATCCAGGTCGCGCCAATCCGATCGGCAGCTTCACCGGCCTGATCACGCAAGTCATCGGTGTTCTGCGAGAGCACCAGCGACCGGAAGATCGGATTCTGCACGAACACATCGGCCGCGCGCGCGAGGCTCTGCTCACGGTTGTCGAGCAGCACGGTCACGAGTCGGGCGGCGCGGTCGAGAGCCTGCGCACTGGCGAGCGTCGCGGTCCGCGTTGCGATGACGGTGAGAATCGTCAGCGACAACGCGAGCGCCGCCGTCACCACGGCGCCGACGAGCATGAACAGCCGCCAGGTCAGGCGACTGCCCCGCGCACTCGAGGGTACGGCAGGCGCGCTAGTACCGTTCACTGCCGCTGGTGGTGTAGTTGGCGCCGAACTTGTTCTTGTGCGGCACGAGTTGATAGCTGCGCGCGTCGAGCTGCACGGTCAGCATGTTCGCGCCATCGGCCGGAAGCGAGACCGGTTTCGACACCACGCCGCCACGTTCGTGCCACACCTTGAGAGTGTAATTCCCCGACGGCACACCGGCGAACGTGAATCGGCCATCGGCACCAGGTCGCACCATGTACGGACTCGGCACGGCCAGCACATACGCCACCATTTTCGCGTGAATGTTGCAGAAGATCGGATAGACGCCGGCGCGATCGAACTGGATGCGTTTGCTGTCGCCCCGCGCGTACAGCCCGAGATCGAATTCCGCCGGTCCTGAATTCGAGAAGACATTGTGCCGGAACGGATCGTGATTCGGATAATCCACCGCGCCTCCGACCGCCACCACTTGTACATGCGGAATGAATTGCTTCCCCTCCATCGCAATGGTCGCAGGCTCACGGGCGAAGGCCGACGACGCCGACTGCGGCTCGAGCCACACGACCGCATTCGCGAGGTCGCCCGTGCGCCCCCCCGCCCTCTCCAGAATCGACAGCTGTCCGGACACGCTCTGGCCCCCGAGCACAGCCGGCAGCAGACCAAGCGCCGCGGCCCGAATGATGTACGCAACGAAGAATGACACGACGCGACCTGCGTTGGGGATCAGCCTCAAGGCTCGGAATCCGTGGCAGCGCGGTCCATCGGCCGCCGTTATCGCTTGAAGGCCTGGAGCAGCATCGCGGTGCCCTTCTGTCGCGCCGCTTCGCCAGCATCCGCCCCGCGGTATTTACCGATGCGAACGATCACCAGATCGTGCGACGGGATGATCCAGGCACTCTGCCCACCAGCGCCGAGCATCGCGTACGCCTCTCTCGGCATCGGTTCTTCTCCATCCCCATTGATCCAGAAGAAGCCGCCACCATACACCGGTCGGCCGTCGGCGAGCCACCCTGGCGCCAGCGTGCTCGCGTACTTCACGTACCCCTTCGGCAGCAGGCGCTCTCCGTTCCACACACCATCCTGCAGGTACAGGTTGCCCAGTCGCGCCCAATCGCGCGCCGCAATCACTTCCGCGCCTTGCCCGAGGTAGTTGCCGAAGGGATCGGTGTAGATCACGACATCCCGCATCCCGATCTTGTCGAACAGCGCGCGGGTCGGAAAGGCGTGGTAGTTCTCGCCGCGCTTCTCGGCACCGAGCCTGACGAGATAGCTGGCGAGCACGGGATCCACATTGCGATACCGGCCGACCGCGCCTGGGGCCCACTGCTGCGGACGCGTGGCAGCCCATGCGTACGAGTTCGCCGATCCGGTGTACAGGTAGAGATGATCCGGATAGCCAAGTGCAGCCTTGTAGTCCGGATCCTGCGGCGCGCGCAAGCGGAGGCCGCTCGACATCTGCATGATGTCCCGGATACGAATCGACTGGCGTGCGTCGCCCGCCGTCTGCCACTCGGGGAATGGGGCCGACTGATCGAGGGTGTACGTCCCCATCTGAATCAGTCGTGCCACCAGGGTGCCGGTGAGACTCTTGCCCATCGACCAGCTTTCCAGCGGCGTGTGAATCCCGATGCCCGGCGCGTACCGCTCGGCGATGATCCGCCCCTTGTAGGTGACGACCAGCGCCAGCGTCATCGCCTCCGGTGGACCGAAACCCTCGGCCATCGCACGCGCGAGTAACGTGGTGTCGATGTTTCCGGGCAGCGGTGCGGTCGACAGTACGTCGCCCATCGGCCACGGTGTCGACGCCGCTGGCGGCAAACTGGACGTGACCACCGATGGCGTGAACATCACGCTGTCGGCACCAATCGGCAGCGGCACACAGCCCTGACTCCCGTACCGGCGCGCCACGCGCGTGACACCGTTCCTGAGCGTCAGTCGAACGGTCTGTGTGGCGCGGTCAATGACCGTGTCCACCACCTCTGATCGTGATGCCAGCGGCCCGGTGAAGAAACCGATGTTCGCCGCGGCATCGGCGGGCGTGAGGCCAGTAATGAAGACGGCGCCGCAGAGCGTCGTCGCAAAGCCAGCGGTGTGGTGCGAGAGCGCGTCACCGGGAGGGGCGGTCCAGGCGCCAGGCAGCTGGAGCGAGTCGCCGCGCGCTATCACCTGCGCGATGGTCGCGATGCGCGGCAGCCCCACCGGGCGCTGTGCAGCGAGCGGAGCCACTGCGATCAGAGTGACGGCAGCGATCAGGCGTCGAGTCATTATCGGCAGGCTGTTCGGGGAGGAGAACCGAGGGCGTGTGACCGTCAGGCGAGGCTAACTATCGCCTGGGGGGCTGTGAAGAGCCATGCGCGGTGGCCCAGCTCCCTCCGAGCGCTGACGCGTCGCTACTGCGAAATCGAAATCTCGAGCGCGAACCAGCCGCCGCGAAGCGGGTCACTGAATCCCTGCGACCGCACGATCGGCCGGCCGATGCGTCGCGGAAAACTGGACGACACCGTCTGTGACACCGTGCCGAATGCGCCACCAGCTTCCGGAGTCACCGTCACGAACCGGCCGAGGGGAATGGCCAGGCCAAGACTCAGGCTGCTGGTGAAGCCGCTCGCATTCAGCTGTGTCGTCACCCGGTTGACGACCACCCCATTGACGACCGTGCCGTTCACCAGCGCCGTGGCGCTGCTCGATTCGCGCATCAGCGCGATGGTCGGCAGCAGCGTCACGGCTCGCACGGGCCAGGCGCCGGCGACCGTGAGGGCCGCGAAGTCACCGATGGGAATCAATCGCGTCGGCTGATCCGGACGTTCGATGTCGAGAGGGCGTGAGTAGAATGCATTGGCAGTCACGAACCCGGTGCCGTCGGCGCCAACGAACCGCAGCAGCCGACCATCGAATGTGAGTGCCCCGCCGCCAGGAAAGAGATTCCTGCCGCCGAGCGAATCGGAGAAGCTCCGTGTCACCTCGACCGAGGCGCCAACGGTCGTGCTGCTCGTAGCGCGAGAGATACCTGCGCCGGCACGCACCGTCGTCCCACGCCAGCTCACCACTTCCGCACCGCCTGGCTTGAGATCGTATTCCAGGCCGCCGCGCAACATCACCGAGATGCCGTCGTTTCCGACCGGCTGCGTGAGGGTGTAGCGCGTGCCGATCCGCGCCGCGATGCCGATCGCCCCGGCATCCAGATCCACGGTACTGGTACCGATCGCGCCGAGCGCCTGCGCCTCCACGTTCGAGAGCGCCCCGGGAAACGACATCGTCTGTCCGAAGACCCGAAGCGTGTCGGTGGAGCGCAGGCGAACGTCCACCCGTCCCGTCACGGGCGACACTCCACTGACCACCACCTGTGGACGTCCTGACGTCAACGATGTGTCGCCGGCGTACGACACCGGCGTCAGGTCGAGCCGCAGCGTCGCGCGAGGAAAACGTGCGATCCAACTCGACGCGGACGCTTGCTCCTCGGCCTTCACCGTGCCGAGGGAATACCGACGGACGGTTGGTCGGACGGTGAACGATTGTCGGAAGAACGGCAGCGTCAGCGGCGGCAGCTCCGCTTCGACCAGATCGGAGGTGTCGGACAGAATCGCCGCTATCAGACTGTCTCGCACCCGTTGGCGGAGCGAGTCGGACGTTGAGTCCGGCCGAGATTGCGCGCGCAACGGCCCGCCCGACGCCAAGACCAGCGCCACCAGAATGGCAGCGCTGGTCCTGATACGGTGTGCCGAGATGGACAGTGTCATGTTTCAGCAAACTGCAGCCAAAGCCACACCGACGCCACGCTTACGGCGTCGGCTTGCGCGTTGGAACGCCCGCCGGGCGCGCCGGACGGTTGGCCTGCCGATACGCCTTCAGCTGTTCCGCCATGGCGTCGCGGGTCAAGGTGCCGGCCGTGACCTGCGTCCGCAGCTCACGTGACTTTTCCCGAAGGCCCTGACTGTAGGCGCGCTGGTCGCGGAGAAACTGCTGCTGTTCCGGCGGCATCGCATTGAAGCGCTCCTGCGCCTGGGTGCGGGCGGCGGCGCGCTGCTCGGGCGTCATCGCCTGGCGAGCGGCACGGCGCTGCTGCATTGCCTCACGGCGCTCGGCTGCTTGCTCGCGGCGCGGCGCCCCGGCGGCCGTCGGGGCCGTGGTCGACTGCGCCTGGGCAGCGATCGGTGCGGCCGACAGGGCAGCCGCGAGTGCGAAGAAAATGCGTGTCTTCATGAAATGGGATCTCGAGGAAGAAGTTGGCCCAGCGCGGTCATCGTACGGCTGACGCCCGCGCCGGCGAAGTGTTAAGGCGCCGCACTGGGTCGCTCAGTCGTTGCCGTGGTGGCTACACCTCGCTGACTCCGCCGCAGGCGCCGCGCCGACTCCGCCCGAGCGGCACGACATGGCGGTAACGTTCAGTGACCCGCTGCCACCCGCAGGACCACAGCATCACCCGATCAAATGCCGCTCAACCGCCGCGATTTCATCGCCCGCACTGCTGCTGCCGCCGCGTCGCTTACGCTCACCGAGCAGCTGCACGCCATGCGGCTGGCGTCGCCCATCCTGCCATCCGCAACGGCGGGCACCGCACGTGTGGTCAGCTCCACCAACGGACTGCGCGGCGTGGCACGCGCCTACGAGATGCTGCAGCGCGGTGACGACACCCTCGATGCCATCATCGCTGGCGTGAATATTCAGGAGCTCGACCCGGACGATGATTCGGTGGGCCTTGGCGGCCTGCCGAACGAACGCGGCGTGGTGCAGCTCGACGCGAGTTGCATGCACGGCCCCACGCGACGCGCCGGTGCGGTCGGATGTCTCGAGGACGTCGCCACACCGTCGCTGGTGGCGAAGGCG
>CAYMQV010000090.1:0-17447 GCA_964392395.1 uncultured Gemmatimonadaceae bacterium | reverse complement strand
CGGCCCCCCGGGGGGGCCGATGTATCCTCGCGCCTCCGCTGTGCGGTCTGACTCGGTCGCGTTCCTGCTGCGTAGTTCAGGGTCGACGGCGACCCCCCGGTGGTCGGCACTCTCAGAGCGCGGCGTGCTGGCGGTTTTGGAGAGTCATCTGCCATTTCTCGACATGGACGGTGCTGTCACGCTGTGCATCCTCCCGTGGCACCATGGCTTTGGGCTCATCCTCGGGCTGCTTCCTGCGCTGCTGCGTGCACGCAGGGTCATCACGACGTCAGAACCCGCACGGGACGCGGCGACACTTCTCGGTCTGGCGCAGGTGAACGGAGCCACGCAGATGAGCATGGTGCCACTGATCGCAGCGCGGCTCGCGGAGCGCGACGATGGCCGGGCGCTGTTGCATTCGCTCCACGGCGGCCTGGTGGGCGGCGCGCCAATTGACACGGCACTGGCCTCGGTGCTCGGCGGCAGCAGACTCCGCGTGGGTTACGGTCAGACGGAAGCGGGGCCTGGGATCATGCTTGGGCACCCGGGAGAATTCTCCGCGGCCTTCATCGGACGACCGGTGGGGTGTGAGGTGCGCATCGACGCCGACAGTGTGCTTGCATTTCGTGGTGCAAACGCGAGCGACGGCGTCTGGGAGGATGGCGCACTGCACGCGCTGGATCGCGACCGATGGCATCGGACCGACGATCTGGTCACGTGCGCCGACGGCGCGTACACCTTCGTAGGTCGAGCGTCGACGTCGTTCAAGCTTGCCAACGGCACCGTCATCGATGCGCCACGCATCGAGGCGTCGCTCCGATCGCAGCTGCCGCGAATTTCCGACCTTGTCCTCGTGTCGCACGATGGCGGTGGTATCGACGTGCTCTACTCGACGCACGACGCGCTTCCCGTCGATCCGGCGGAGGTCCGTCGTCTGCTCGGTGGGCTGCGGGCGTATCTGCGCTCCTCGGTGTGCGTGAGCATTGACGCCTGGGCACGATCGGCGAAAGGTGAGATTGACCGACGCCGGCTGCCCGCGATCTCCTGACCCTGCGCCTCCACTGCGTCCGCGGCCTTCACTTCCATTCTCCTGCCGATGCCTCACGCACCACTCCCGATTGATCTCTACGGCTGGTTTGACACGCTGACCGATGCTGAGGACCGTTCACGACTGGCGATGCGCGCAGTGCTCGAGCGGGACATCGCGCCCGTGGCCGACGATCACTGGGATCGTGGTGAGTTCTATCACGACGCACTCGCCGGCTTTCACGCCCTCGATCCGCTGGCACACTATTTTGACCCATCGGCTGCGAATCGCGCGGTGATCGATGGGCTGTACTCGCTGGAACTGGCGCGAGTCGACCCATCGATGGCAAGCTATTTCGGCGTGCACGGCGGGCTCTGTCTCGGCTCGATCCTGCTGTTGGGATCAGCAGCACAGCGTGAGGAATGGCTGCCGGCGCTGCGGGCGTTCTCGAAGATCGGATGCTTCGGCCTGACGGAGCCTGATGTCGGTAGCGGCGTGGCGCGTGGCCTGACCACACGCTGTCGCCGCGAGGGCGACCGCTGGGTGCTGAATGGCGAGAAGAAATGGATCGGGAACGCGACCTTCGCCGATATCGTCGTCATCTGGGCACGAGACGAAGCGGACGATCAGGTCAAGGGATTCATCGTTCGCACATCGCTGCCTGGGTACGCCGCGCGCCTGATGACGGGCAAGATCGCACAGCGTGCGCTGGCGTCAGGATGGATCACGATGTCGGAGCTTCGCATTCCGGAATCGGACCGCTTGGCGAACGCGAACAGTTTTGCCGACACGGCGCGTGTCCTGAGCGCAGCACGAATCGGTGTGGCCTTCCAGGCCGTCGGCTGCGCGATGGGCGCCTACGAGCATGCCCTGCGTTACGCCAGAGAGCGTGAACAGTTCGGTCGACCGATTGCCGGCTTTCAGCTGGTGCAGATGATGCTGGTGCGCATGCTCGGCAACGTGACGGCAATGCTCGGCATGGCGCTTCGCGCCGCGCGGCTCCAGGATGCCGGGCGCGCCACTGACGCGCACACATCGCTCGCCAAGCAGTTCTGCGCCTTCCACTGCCGCGAAACGGTGCAACTCGCACGTGAGATGATGGGCGGCAATGGCGTGCTGCTCGAGCATGGTGCTGCGCGCCTGTTCGCCGATGCGGAGGCGATTTATTCGTATGAAGGCACGAACGAAATGACGGCGCTGGTCGTCGGGCGGGCGATCACGGGCGTCGGGGCGTTCGTGTGATGAACCCGGGGATCGTCCGGGCGCCCCCTCGGCGGCCCGATCCGGTCGGCGGCGGCGCAACCAACTGACCGCTGCGCGCGACTGCCGACTGACTGGCCCGCGATCCAACCTTCAAGGCGTGAATGCGGCGCGCATGAACACGAAGCGCCCATTGGCTCCGAACGGAATGAACGGGCCGAAGAGCCGCGTCCCACCGAAGTTCTCAGGATTGTTGACGCTGAGTCGATCCGGATAGACGTCGAACAGATTGTCGACACCGAGCGTCGCGCTCAGCTTCTTGTCCACCTGGTAGGTGGCACTGACATCGGTGATCCAGCGGCCGGTAAACGTCTGGTCCTGCGGATCACGCACTGACAAGGGATCTCTGCCGGCGGGGACCACGGTGCTCAGATTCGGCCGACTGATGACGCTGCCGAAGTACGCCTGCTGCAGCTGGACCGTCGTCTTGCCCTGCGTGTAGGTCGCCGAGGCGCGGAACGAGTTGCGCGGCTGCGATTCGACCAGCCGCGATCGTTCCACGCGGCCGAAGAGTTGCGCCTGCCCGACCGCCACCAGCTCAGGCGTCGGCGCCGATACCCGCTTCAACCGCACGAAGTTGTTGTTGTAGCCAACGGTCATGTTCAACAGCCGCTTCTCGCCCATGTCGACGAGGTATCGCATCACCACATCGACACCGGTGGTGCGCGTATCGACCGCGTTGGTGAAGAACCGTGGCCGGATATCGACACCCGTGACGCCGTTGGCCGCCAGCACCGCGCGGACGCCGGCGCCGGTAAAGTTCTCTGACAGCACGATGCGATCGTCGACATCGATCCGGAACCAGTCGACCGTGGTGCTGAAGTTTCCGTTTGGCGAGTAGGTGATGCCGGCGCTCCGATTCTGCGACTTTTCGGCGCGAAGCGGCTGCGCACCGAGCGCACGGGCTGCTGGCTCATCGACCGAGAGTGTCAACGCCTCCGTCGGTGTCGGCACGCCACCGATGATCAACACGTTGCTGGCGGTGGCGCGGTAGAACGCCTGCCCCAGCGTCGGCGCGCGGAATCCAGAGTTGTACGCGCTGCGGATCGCGAATCCCCGGCCGAGATCGAATCGTCCCGTGACCTTGCCGATGGTCGCGTCACCGAAGTCGGAAAACGATTCACGACGACCCGCCGCGCCGAGTGTCAGTCGCGTGAATGGCGTCAGCTCCAGGTCGAGGTAGAGGGCGTTGCTGCGCCGCCGCGCGTTGTCCGTGGCCCTGGCGTCGACCGGTCGGAATCCATAGAAGAGCTGTGAACCGGAGACGGTCGCCTGGCCGACCTCGGGGCCGTCCAGCACGCGGACGCCGCCGTCAGTATACGACGCCAGCTCGCCTTCAAAAATCCGATAGCGATCGCGCCGTGCCTCGACCCCGAAGGAAACATTCAGCGGCTGGGGAAGGCCGACCGCGATGCCCTTCGAAAAATCGATGTTGCCAGTGAGCTGTGTCGCCAGCAATTCACCCGCGAAGAACTGGGTGGGACTTGCCAGACCGAGCGTGGGGTTGTTCGAGTTCTTGACGTCGAAGCGGAAGCGGTTGCCACCGTAGTTGCCGCTGACGTCCCAGTTCCAGCCGCCCACGGTTCCCTTGACGCCGGCCGCTCCGCTTCCATCGGTGCTGAGGCCCCAGATCTGCGGCAGGAATCCGTTCGGGTACAGCCCGCGCACGACCACGCGCTCCGACGGCCGACGCGGGAACCCGAAGGCCTGACTCTGGCGACGTGTCATGCCTCCGAATGAATACACCTGCACACCATTGGCGAAGGTGTAGGCGGAGTTGTAGAGTGCACCGCCTTCCTTCAGTGCAGCGTCACCGTACCAGGCGTTGTTTCGCGCGAGTGACAGGCGTTCCGGCGCCACACGGCCAATCGAGTCGTCGTTGAAGAACTGTGCCCGCAGATCCGGGGCGCTGCGATTCGTCAATCCACGGTCGCGGTACTCGCCGCTGACGTTGAAGTAGCCATTGTTCCCGACGGCCCAGCTCTTCGTCCCATCAAGTTGTACTACGCCACCGTCGTTGAAACGGACCTGGCCGATGGTGGCGTTGAGCTGACTGACGGTGGAGTTCACGCGACCGATGGTGCTCGAAAACTGCGCCGGCGCGTTCTGTTTCAGGATGATGTTGACGACACCAGCAATTGCATCGGAGCCATACTGCGCTGCAGCACCATCCCGGAGCACTTCGATCCGGTCGATGGCGGCAGCCGGGATGGCATTGATGTCGGTGCCGCTGCTTCCGCGTCCGACCGAGTTGTTCACGGCCACGACCGCACCGATGTGCCTCCGCTTGCCATTGATCAGGACCAGTACCTGGTCCGGGTTCATGCCTCGCAGCGTGAACGGGCGCTGCCCGTCCACACCACCCGCGATGCTCGAGCGCGGGAAGTTCAACGATGGGACCAGCATCTGCAGGATTTGCGCGGTCTCCGTTCGTCCGGTCTGCTTGATCTGTTCGGCCGTGATCACGTCGATCGGAACGGCGGCGGTCGTGACCGTCCGCTCTCCACGACGAGAGCCGACGATGGCAACCGCAGCCAGGGTCGCCGCCGCCTTCTTGAGCGCAAGATTGACGGTGACGGTCTGCCCGGCGGTCACGGTGATCGCCTGCGTGCCGTTGGCGTAGCCGATCAGCCGCACCAGCAGCTGATACTTGCCGGGCGGCGCGACAAACCGAAACGTCCCGTCGTTTCGTGACAGCGCCCCGATCGTCTGCCCAGCCAGCAAGACGCTGACGCCAGGAATCGGCGATCCATCCTCCTCGGCTGTGATCCTGCCGGCGACAGTACCTCGTGGGCTCTGCGCACGCAGCTCCGGGAGCGGAAGCGCGGCGGCAAGAATCAGAAATACGGCTGACGTGTATCGAACAGAGCGAAGGTTGAGCATTCATGCCTCGAGGCCGTCCGGCCGTGAGTCGTAAAGTGCCCCCACGTCTGGGGCTGCGAACACTCTAGGTTCCACTTGATTCGTCGGTTGCGCCAGAGGTTGCTGCAAGCATCGAAATCGCTCCGGCATTCTGGCGCTGCGCCGCGCGCCGGTCTCGCGAGAGCGGCCACACGTTGAAGCGCGATGTGGTGACGGGGGCGATTCCCGCGGCAGCTCCGAGCCGTATTGCACTCGGACACTTCCCGCTCCTGAGAGAGACAGCCAGGAGTGGCGCCGCGGACACCATTGGTCAGACGCTCTCGCCCGTTCGAAATACCGAACCCCACCTTGCGCTGCAACAGCTTTCTCAATGCCCCTGGGCGGACTCGAACCGCCGGCTGTCAACAGTTCAGTAAACAGGATACGACGACTTCTTGCGAAATCATGCAGAACGAAGATTCCCCATACTGCTAGAAGATTCTTGGGTACCTGTTGACCAATGACACGTCGGGCGTTGACATCGGGTGTCGAATCGACAAGTCCGATGCGCATCCCCGTCAATCGGCCAAGAGGCGACGCGACACGCAGCAGCCCGGCGAGGTATGGCATGCAGAAACGTGTGCTCGACGCGATGCAGCCGCGCGCGAATGCGACACAGCGAACGGTCGCAGGATGACAAGCGCCGGCAACGGACAATCCGCAGTGTAGCCGCGCACGTCGCCAACTAGCTGAGGGAGCGCCGGAAAGACGCGATGAACGCGCACTGGTGTGAGCTTTATCCTGCATCCCGCCACGTACCTGCTGCCCGGATGGCGTGGCGCGTAGTCCCTTGGACCCGGCGGTCGTGGCGTGGGTGGGCCTCGCGGCCGACGAACTGCAGGCCCTCGAACTGACGCTGCCGGCGCCGGCAATCTGACATGGAGCTGTCGCTTCGCTGACGGAGGTGCGCACGCCGCGTCGCTGCACCACGGCCAGAACGCACGGCTGGCCGTCGAACATCACCACGCAATCCTTTCACACGCGGCGTGGGAACTTAGCCGCGACCGCTCCACCCAAGCGCGTCAGGTACCGCTTCCCCGACGCTTCGTTCACCCGATCGCGGGCTCTGGAGGAAGGGCTACGGGGAATCGGCCAGGATCGATTGCAACGTGCGTAACAGCGTATCAGCCGTACACGGCTTGGGTACGAAGTACCGCAGCCCAGACTCCGACGATGCGTCGTACTCGTGCGAAGTCAGTCCGCTTGTCCCGATGATCCGCACCGCCGGATCTCGGTCGCGGAGGCTCCGGATCATCGTCGGCCCGTCCATCACCGGCATCATCATGTCCGACAGAACGACGCCAATCCCAGCGCGATGCGTATCGAACAGCGACAGTGCGCTCGCGCCATCTGACGAGAGCATGACGCGATACCCGTACGACTCGAGCATTCGCTTCGTGATGAGCCGAACGGCAGGCTCATCATCGACCACGAGAATGAGCTCGCCGTTACCGCGCGGTGAGGACTCCGCCGTTGCCGGGGACACTTCCGATGGATCGAGGTGCGCCGGCAGGAACAGCGTGAACGTGGTACCACGCGCTCGTTCACTATACACACGCATGACGCCACCGTGGCTGTTGATGATCGCCAGGGAGGTCGAAAGGCCAAGCCCCGTCCCTTTGCCAACTTCCTTCGTCGTGAAGAACGGCTCGAAAATGCGTTCGATGACCTCCGGCGATATTCCCTCGCCGGAATCCTCGACGCGCAGACACACATATGCCCCAGCCGTGAGCGTCTCCGGTATGCGATCCTGCTGCGGATCGAATTGAACATTCTCGGCGATGATCGCGAGCCGGCCGCCGTTCGGCATGGCATCGCGCGCATTCACGCAGAGGTTCACGAGTACCTGCTGCAGTTGCGTGCGATCGCCGAGCACCGAACGCAGATCGGGCGCCGCGCGCGTGGTGATCGCGATTTGCCTGGGGAAGGTGTCACGACTGATCTTTTCGACGTCGCCGACCAGCGCCTTGATGTCGACCTCCAGCCGCTTTCCCTCGACTCCGCGTGCGAAGGAGAGCACCTGCCGCACCATGTCCGCGGCATGGTCGGCGCTCGTACTCACCACCGACAGCAACTCCTGGCTCTCGTCATCCGGGAACGATGCTTTCAGCAGGTCGAGCGAAAGAATGATGGGGCTCAACGCATTGTTGAGGTCGTGCGCGATGCCGCCGGCCAGGTTGCCGATACTCTCCATGCGCTGTGCGCGATAGAACTGCCGCTCGAGTTTCCTGCGCTCCGAAATATCGCGCGTGACCGTGGAGATACCGACGATGCCGCCGAGCGCGTCGCGAATTGGCGAGGCGGTCACGGACACCTCGATCAATCGGCCCGACCGGGTGCGACGCAGTGTCTCGAACTGCTCGACGCTCTCACCATTCCGTACGCGTTCGATGAAACGGTGCTCTTCGTGCTGTCGGTCGTCAGGAATGAGTCGCATGATCGAGGTATCGACCATCTCGGCCGCCGAGAAACCGAAGACCTTCTCCGCACCGCGGTTCCAGCTCGTCACCATACTGAGGAGGTTCTTGCCGATGATGGCATCGTCGGACGACGCGACGATGTCGGCCAGCTGCGACAAGGCCGCCTCCTCGAGCTTGCGAGTCGTGACGTCCCAGTTCGCGCCGATCATGCGCACGGGCGCACCGTCGGCGTCACGCTGCAGGATGGCGTGCGCCTCGAGGTGGCGCACCTCTCCCGACGGCCAGATAACGCGAAAGGTGAGATCGTACGCTCGCTGACCGCTCAGCGCGTCAGTGTAGGTGGCCAGAACGCGTTCCCAGTCGTCCGGATGAACGCGACGCTGCCAATCCTCGAACGAACCGGTGAAATCATGCTCCGTCACGCCGTGCAGTTCGTAGGTGCGCCTGTCCCACACGAGCGTGCCATCCACGAGACTGAACTCCCAGATGCCGATCCCGGCGGACTGTGTCGCCAGCTCGAGCCGCTGCTCGCTGGCGGCCAGCACCGCTTCGGCGCGCTTGCGGGTGGAGATATCCTGCATCGTGCCGCGCAGGTATCGCACCACACCTGATCCATCGCGTTCGGGCACCGCGTAGGCCTCGACCGCGATTCGTTCACCGTCTGGCCGAATGGCGATCAGTTCGTACCGCTGCGCCTCACCTGACTCGAGCGCACGCGTGATGTGCTGTTGCATGAGTGCACGACTCGGCTCATCGAAGAGCAACTCCACTTCCGCGTAGTCCCTGGGCGGGCCGTCAGACGGGTCGCGCTGTGTCAGATCGAAGAGCTGAGGCGACCAGCTGATCTCGTTCGTACTGACATCCCAGTCCCAGTCGCCAATCTCGCCGATTCGCTGCGCATTCTGCAGGCGATCGAGCGCGCGCCGGAGGGCGCCTTCGGCGGCTCGCTGCTCGGTGATGTCGAGGACCGTTCCGATCATCCGGATCGCCCGTCCAGAATTCTCGTCGAACTGGAATTCTGCCTGTTCACGCACCACACGCTCCGTCCCGTCTGGCCGCAGGATGCGAAAAATCAGATGGTACGGGCGATCCTCGCGTAGCGCGCGCGCGACGGCGCCAGTGAGCAGATCCCGGTCGCCCGGATGCACCGCGGCGAGAAAATTGTCGTAGGTCACCTCCATCTGCTGCGGCTCGTGACCCCAGATGCGGAAGACCTCGTCCGACCAGCGCAGCGCACCCTCGGAGAGATCATCGATGTTGACGAGGTCGAGTTCCCAGCTTCCCAGATGTGCGATGCGCTGCGACGCCGCCAGACTCGCCTTGTGGCGCTGCAGCTGCTGCTCCGAATGCTTGCGGGTCGTGATATCGACCACGATGCCCGCAACGCCAAGGGGCGCGCCGCTGGTGTCGAACTGGACCCGCCCCTTGGACCAGAGCCAGTGTTCCGACCCATCGGGCCAGATTGTGCGGTACTCGACATCGTAGTCCCCGACGCCAGACAACGCGGATTGCAAGCACTGATCCACGCGCACACGATCGTCCGCGTGCACGTGCGCCATCATGATGTCGTAGCTCCACTCAGACACCGCCTCGGAATATCCGAAGCATTGGCCGTGGCGCAAGGAGTGACGCGCGACGTTGGTACGCAGGTCAATGGCCCAGTCGCCGATATCAGCGGCACCGAGTGCGAATCCGAGTCGCTGTTCGCTGTCGCGCGCGAGCTGCTCGGTGCGTCGAAGGATCGATTCGTCCTGCTTGATCCCGGTGATGTCGACATACATCACGACCGCGCCCGACGCCTTCCCGTCGTGCAGCGGCGTCACCATCACCCGATACCAGCTCTCCTCGCTCGGCCTATGACACGCATACTCGAGAACGAACTCGTTCGTCTCGCCTCGCAGCACGCGTCGGATACCGGCTGCGATGCCGCTGGCCTCGTCCGAGCACTCGCCGCTGGCGCGCTCGCATGCGTCGATGTAGTTCTGACCGACGAAGACGTCACGACCCTGCACGGCGTTGGCCGCGCGGAAGCGGCGCCATGCATCGTTCACGGCCACAATCGTTCCGGATGCGTCAAGGAGCGCGATGTGCGCCGTCAGCGCATTCAAAATCGCCATCTGCGTATCGACCGCTGGACGCGATGCCGACATCTCGGTCATCGGCGGTTCGGCTTCACCGGGCGCTTGCTTGTCACTTGACTCCACGCTCTGCTCCGATCTCGCCGGTACGCGCTATCGTCCTCTGCCGAGTCACCCTCAGCATCGTCGGCGAGACGCTTCGACTGACGATGGATGCGGCCTGAGCCGTAAGTATCAGGTCGGCGAAATGAAAAGTAAAGCGATCCGGCGAAGAATCGCGACGACTCGTGATCCGAATGGTCATCGATAGGATTCGCCTACCTCGATCTCTTCCGGGCTCGCCGTCAGGTGAAAGTCGTTGATCCGCAGGAACGTCACGCCGGCCAAAGAACCGGTGCGCTCGTTCGCCTCGTGATCGCCACTTTTTTGGCAAGGCCGACGATGTGGCGGGCCGCACACGCGAAGACCCCAGCTCTCCCGTACACGAATCGAGTGCGCGGACGGCCGAGGGCAGAGTAAATGATGCTGCCGGCGGCGTCGAGAATGCCGCGCGTGCGGCCATGCTGCCGACGCTGAGCTTCCTGCATTGCATCGACCACCTTGCGGCTAACGCCGTACGGCGTCCTGCCTACAGTTTGGGCGTCGACGCCTCAGGCGGTGACCAACTCCACGTTGAGGCGCCCGCAACGAGCCGGGGTACCCCACTGCGCCGGCTTCGTCGTGGCGTTCGTAATGATCTCCTCCTGCGGCAGCGGCGTCAGGCAACTTTTGACGTCTGCACCAATGTTCGGGATCACCGTCTCCAGTCGGTCGGCCCTGAACTTCGCGAGCTCGCCACGGACGATATCGCTCATCTCCGAGGCCGCCACGCCCGCGACGGTGGCCGGCTGCACCTGCGTCCATCCGCGGCTTTTAATGACCTGACCAATCGCGCGCGAGCTGCGCCTTCTGCATGCGATCCTCAGGGTGCGCGAGTCGGAGGTCGGCAATCACATTACCCGACGTCTCCTCGATCTTCAATACAATCACTTAGACAAATGCCCTCGGGCGGACTCGAACCGCCGGCCAACAGTTTAGGAAACTGCTGCTCTATCCACCTGAGCTACGAGGGCAACCTTCAATTTTAGCCGAGCCACGCGCCAAGCGTCAGTCAACCGAGCCACGCGAGCCCACCCGCGGCCTCAGTACGACAGCACCGCCTCCACCCTCGCACCAATCAACAATCGTCGGGCGCCGAGCGCCGCCACCTCGATCATGAACGCATACCCTGCCACCGCGGCACCGGCGTTCTGAACCAGCCGAGCTGCCGCCAACGCCGTTCCGCCGGTGGCGAGGACGTCGTCGATGATCAGCACTCGCGCCCCCTGAGGCAGCGCATCGGCATGCATCTCCAGCGCGTCGGTGCCGTACTCCAGCGCATACGCTTCGCGCAGCACCGTCATCGGCAACTTCCCTGGCTTCCGTACCGGCACGAAGCCTGCTCCGAGCCCGAGCGCAACCGGCGCTCCGAAAATGAAACCACGGCTCTCGATGCCGATCACATGCGTGATCAGCGTGTCCCGCCACGGCGTGATCAGGCCCACGATCGCGAGCGCGAACTCGGGCGAACTGGCGAGCAACGGCGTGATGTCGCGAAAATCGATGCCCGGCTTCGGAAAGTTCGGCACTTCGCGGATGAGGCGGCGCATCTGTGCCTGCGCCTCGACGTTGGCAGCCATCAGCGCAAGATGATGAATGGGTACGGCGTGTCCGCACGGGAATCCGGCGCCGGATCGCCCACCTGCGTAATCTCGGTCACCGCAGCGCCTTCCGGTCCGCGCTGAATTGCCTGCTCGAGCGCGGAGAGGAACTGCGCAATCCCGGACGCGCGCAGCTCGACCGTCCCGTCGGGCAGATTGCGCACCCAGCCAGCAAGACCCAGGCGACGCGCCTCCGTCCGCACAAACCACCGGAAGCCGACCCCTTGGACCCGACCGTGCACGATGACGTGCAGAATCGTCCCGGTCGGCGTGATCCGTCCGAGCGTTTCCATCACGTCGGACTCCCATCCATCCAGCCGTGCGTCCCGACCAGTGGCACAAAACGAGCATCGGTGATGGCGGTCGTGCGCACACCACTGATGTCACGGTTCACCAGCACCACTTCCTGCTTCTCGCGATTGCCGACCGGGCAGAGCAAACGCCCACCGACCGCCAGTTGATCGATCAGCGGTTGTGGGATGGTCGGTGAACCCGCGCCGACGAGAATCGCATCGTAGGGCCCGTATTCACGCCATCCGATCGTGCCGTCGCCGACGAGAAATGACACGTTGTTCACCTGCAGCGCGCGCAGCACCTCCTTGGCGCGGTCCATCAACACGGCGACACGCTCGATCGTGAACACCTGCGCGGCAAGGCGCGCGAGCAATGCGGTCTGAAACCCCGAGCCGGTTCCGATTTCGAGGACGCGCTCCTTCCCCGTCAGCGCCAGCACATCGAGATACAACGCGTGGATGCTCGGCTGAGAAATCGTCTGACCCGAACCAATCAGCAGCGCCTCGTCCTCGTAGGCACGGTGGCGCACACCGGTCGGGACGAACAAATGCCTCGGCACTTCGTCAAATACCCGAAGGACCGACAAGTCACGAATACCGTTCGCCTGCAGCGTCTCGATCAGACGACGCCGCGGACCACGGAGTTCGTGCGGGATCATCACGGGGCTCGCCACCAGGTATGCGACGCGTCGAGCATGGCGTGATGTGTCAGATCGAGGTGAAGAGGCGTGACGCTAATGTAACCGTCCTGAACCGCGCGGAAGTCCGAGTCGGCATCACCCTCCCACGAAATCGACCCACCGCCAATCCAATAGATCGGGCGGCCCCACGGGTCCTGCATCTTGGCCAGCGCGTTCGAATATGCCCGCCGTCCCAGACGCGTCAGGCGGACGCCCGCGACCTCGGTGCCTCGTCGAGGCGGAAGGTTGATGTTCAGCAGCGTGCCCCGCGGCATCTCGAGCGACATCAGGTGACCGAGAAGCGTCGTCAGCGGCTCCACGAGTTCGTCCAGCTTGCTGAAGTCGGCGCGCAGATCCCCGCCGGCAAAGCTCAGCGCAATCGCTGGCACACCCAGCGACAGGCCCTCCATCGCGGCAGCGACGGTGCCCGAGTAGAGCACGTCCTCGCCCATGTTGTGGCCATGGTTGATGCCGCTCAGCACGAAGTCGGGCCGCTCGGGCATGAGCGCCTCGATCGCCAGCATCGCGCAATCGGTCGGAGTGCCGTCAACCTGCCAGCGGCGATCCCCGCGACGGACGGGGCGCAGCGGATGATGCAGGGTCAGGGAATGGCTGGTCGCGCTCTGCTCTCGGTCGGGGGCGACAACGGTCACCTCCCCAAGCGGTTCGGCGGCGCGGACCAGACAGTCGAGGCCATGGGCGAGGATGCCGTCGTCGTTGGTGCAGAGAATTCGCATGCAGGCGTGCGGGAAGGGCGGTGGGACCAGATCGTCGCGATGACCCGGGCCGCATCGCGCAACGGCCGGAAATGGCTGGGCGGCCCGTATCTGGTTGGAATTACAACCTGAGCGATGATAGCGCCTGCGCGCGCGGCGCGGATGACAAAGGCCGTCTCTGCCTCGTACCGTTCGCCGTCGTGGGGCACTCGTTCGAGCAACGTGCGTCGGATTCCCCGGAAGCCACATTGTGCGTCGCGGATCGGCCGACCGGCGCACCAGGTGATGGCTCGCGTCGAGATCGCATTCGCCACGCGTCGCAGCATCGGCATCGACGTGCCGCGACGGCGCCTCGCCCCGATGACCAGATCCGCAGACTCGAGACCGCGAAGCAGCGCCGGCAGACACGCCGGGTCGTGCTGGCCATCCGCATCGACGGTGACCAACGCGTCGATTGCCGGCGCGACCGAGAGGACATGGTCAAACCCGGTGACGAGGGCAGACCCCTTGCCCCGGTTCGACGCATGTCGGATCACCTGATCCGCCCCGCAGGCCATGGCGACGTCAAAGGTCGCATCGGACGAACCATCGTCGACCACCACCACCAGCAGCCCCGGGGCATGGAGACGCACCCCTTCGACGACGGCCGCAATCGTGTTCGCCGCCTGATACGCCGGGATCACGCACGCCGCCCGAAGCATCAGCGGGTGCTGGTCGCCGGTGACGTGAGCGCGCGCAGAATCTGGCGCAGCTCGCTCTCGATCCCCTGCCAGGTGGCCACCTCGAGCGCCTCGCGCGCGCTAGGCCGCAGCTCACCCGCCTTGCGCAGTTCATCCAGCCGACGCTTGGCGCCCTCGATGGTGTACTTCTCGGTGTAGAGCAGATGCTTCACGAGCTGAATCAGCTCCACTTCGCGGCGCTGATAGACCCGGTTGCCGGAGCGATTCTTCGCCGGGCTGAGAAAGCGGAACTGCCCCTCCCAGTAGCGAAGGACATGCGGCTTGAGTTCAGTGAGTGCACACACCTCACCGATCGAAAAGAATTCCTGAACAGGTTCGCGCGACGACACAGCCATCAGTCGCTCTCCGCGCGCAGGGCGCGCGCCATCAGTTCGGCAATGGCATCTCTCGGCGGCATCGCCTCGAACAGGATGCGGTGCATTGTCCGGACGATCGGCATCTCGACCCCACGCGAGAGCGCCAATGCGTGCGCGCTCTGCGTCGTCACGACACCCTCAGCCACCGTTTCGCGAGCATGCAATACTTCATCGACCGGTCGGCCCTGGCCGATCTCGACACCGACGATCCGGTTGCGGCTCAGTGAGCCTGTGCAGGTGAGCACCAGATCCCCCATACCCGCCAGTCCGGCGAACGTCGATGGCTCCGCACCAAGCGCCACCCCCAACCGCGTCATTTCAGCCAGCCCGCGCGTGATCAGCGCGGCGCGCGGATTGAACCCGAGACCAAGGCCGTCGAGCACGCCGGTGGCTACCGCCATCACGTTTTTCAGCGCGCCTCCCAACTCGACGCCAACCACGTCGCGCTGGGTATAGACCCGAAACTCCGGCGACGAGAACAACTGCTGCGTCCGGAGCGCTGCAGACTCCTCGCGACTCGCGGCGACGACGGCCGTAGGCTGACGCTGCGCCACTTCCGCCGCAAAACTCGGTCCGCTCAGTGCCACCACAGAGCGACCGGGAAGCTCCTCCGCGACGATGTCGGTCATCAGCGCGAATGACTCACGTTCGATGCCCTTGGTCGCGACGATCAGCACTGCGTCCTGGCGCACGGCATGTGCCGCGCTGCGAATCACGGCACGCAAGACGTGCGACGGCGCGACGAACGTGATGGTGCTCGCGGTCGAGACAGCCGCCGGGAGATCACTGGTCGCCATCAGATTCGGCGAGAGCACCACACCACTGAGGAAGCGCGTATTCCTGTGGTGCGCATTCACATCCGCCACGACGTCATCTTCGCGCGCCCACAACGTCGTGCGATGACCATTGCGCGCCATCAGGTCCGCCAGCGCGGTCCCCCATGCCCCTGCGCCGACGACAGTCGCGGCACTCACGTCACGGGCCCTTCGTGCGACCCGTGAGCCGCCACCTTTCCTCGTTTGCCAAACCGGTGCTCCGTGCCGGCGCGCAAGCGCTCGATGTTTGCCCGGTGCGTCCAGAAGACGAACACCGCCACCAGCGACACTGTCAGCAGCAGGGGTGCACCACCCGTGCCACGGACCGCCACGGCGCACACCAGGACCACGGCCGAAATCAGCGAGCCGAGTGAGACGTATCCCGATGCGGCCACCACCGCCGCGAAGCTCAGCATCGACAACAGCATCGCCATCGGAGCCAGCGCCAGAAAAACTCCGGACGCAGTGGCGACGCCCTTCCCTCCACCTTTTCCAAGCAGGAACACCGGCTTCACATGCCCCGCGATCGCCGCCACGCCGAAGCCGATTCGCCAGCCGATCTCGGTCACGCCGATGGCACCCGGCAGGAGCGCCACCGGCAGGAACCCTTTCAGACAATCGGCGAGGTACACCGTCAGTCCGATCTTCCAGCCGAGGGTCCGAAAGACGTTCGTCGCGCCGAGGTTCCCGCTGCCGACGGTGCGCAGATCGACCCCCTTCGCTTTGCCTGCGAGAAAAGCCGACGGAATCGATCCGATCACGTAGGCCGCGACGAGTCCGACGGCTGGATGCATCAGTCGCCCTTCCGCTTCATCAGGATGCGCAACGGGTTGCCGGTAAAGCCGTACGCTGCCCGGAAGCCGTTGTGCAGGTACCTCACGTAGTGCTCCTGCACCAGCTCCGGATGATTGCCCCAGACGCCGATCGCGGGCGGCGACACTTCCACCTGCGTCGCGTACTTCAACTTCACCTCGCGGCCGGCAGCCTGCGGCGGCTGGCGTCGCGCCAGCAACTCCTCGAGCGTCTGGTTGATTTCCGACGTCGAGATACGCTTCAGTCGTTCGGCTTCGACCTCGATGATCAGGTCGAGAATCTTCGTCACGCGCTGGCCCGTGAGCGCCGACGTGAAGATGAAGGGCACGAACTTGAGATAGGGAACCTTCTCGCCGGCGTCACGCTGGAAATGCGCGGCGGATTTGTCTCCCTTCTCCTCCTTGATGTCCCACTTGTTGACCACCACGATCAATCCGCGGCCCGCTTCCTCGAATGCGAGCGACGCGATCTTGAGATCCTGGTTCTCGAGGCCCAGTGTCGCATCGAGCACGAGCACGCAGATCTCGGCGCGTTCGATGGCGCGACGCGTTCGCAGCGTCGAGTAGAACTCGATGCCATCGTCCACCCGTGTCGGTCGCCGGAGCCCGGCCGTGTCGACGAAAATCAAGCGACGCCCGTGGTACATCATCGGGCTGTCGATCGCATCACGCGTCGTCCCCGCAACGTCCGTCACCACCAGGCGATCTTCACCGAGCAAGCGATTCACGAGCGACGATTTGCCCGTATTCGGACGACCGATCACCGCCACGCGCAGCGCATCAGGCTCTTCTTCCATGCCTTCCGGCATCTGGTCAACGACCGCATCGAGCAGATCGCCGATCCCGGCGCTGTTCTGTGCCGAGACCGCAAACGGATCGCCGGCACCAAGCGAGTAGAATTCGAAGTGCGCGATCGTGCCGAACTCGTCGCACTTGTTGGCCACCAGCAACCACGGCTTGCCGCTCTCCCGCATCAGGTCTGCGACCTTCACATCCGACGGCACCAGTCCCATCTTCGCGTCGGTGACGAACAGCAGCAGATCGGCCTCGGCGATGGCTTCCTTCACCTGTCGCTTGATCTCGACATCCATCGGATCGGTGGTGTCTTCCGGCAGACCACCGGTGTCCACCAGCCAGAAGTCACGGCCATTCCAGGTGGCTCGGCCGAAATGACGGTCTCGGGTCGTCCCGGCCACTTCACTCACGATCGCGGCGTTCTTGTCACCGATGATTCTATTGTACAACGCCGACTTGCCCACGTTCGGACGGCCGACGAGGGCAACGATTGGGATACTCACGCAGCACTCCGAAATGACGAACCGACGGCTGGTTCCGCCTCGAGGACGTCGATGAAATCGTACGAGGGAAAAACCGGAAACGGAAACTCCTCGCGCAGGGCGATAAAGGAGGTGTCGTCGAGGAAGACGCCGTTCTCGTTGATGCTCTCGGCTGGGATCAGCGCGAGGTCGAAATCCATGCGACCGGCCAGCGCGCGACGAATGTCATCACTCACCAGCAACCCTGCCGTGGTCGTGGTCGGACCGAACAGTGAGTTGTCGATCGGCAGCAACTCGAAGTGCGCGCCGGTCGCCGCCGTGGACGTTAACTCCACTATCCGAGCCTCGACTTCT
>CAYMQV010000089.1:11525-17515 GCA_964392395.1 uncultured Gemmatimonadaceae bacterium | reverse complement strand
CCCCCCGCACCGCAAAATCCCCCTTCACCTCGAAGAACGTCGGCTGCGTCAGCTTCACCAGATCGTCCAGGATGTGATTCACCGCCCGCTCATAAAAAATCCCGTCGTTCCGGAAGCTCCAGAGATACAACTTCAGACTCTTGAGCTCCACACAGAACTGATCCGGTACATACGTCAGGTACATCGTCGCAAAATCCGGCGCCCCGCCCTGCAGCAGACTCAACTCCGCCGCATCCGTCTCCACCCCGCCCAGCGGACACAGACTCGTGAACTCGTGGCAGATCATGTGGATCTCGTACTTCCGGTCCGCATACGGGTTTGGAAACGTCTCGAGCAGTTCTGGCTTCGGCATCGCTGGTTCGTGGAAGGGTCTGACCTCAATTTAGCACTCCACCCAACCGCCCCCACCGAGTGTCCCAGGCAAGCCACACTTGCACATGCGTGTACCTGACCCTAGCGTACAGTCATCGGTTCGACGGTGCATGCCGTTGACCATCTCCGCGGGGTCCAACCCAGCGGTATAGCCCCCCGGCAAGTCCGGGGGGCTCTCTTTTTGTACCAACCTCCGACGCCGCATCGGACGAGCGGGACCTCCGTCGACGATGCGCCCGCGCCGATCATGCCGAGGCACCGGAGGAGGGCCGCAGTGCGAACCATCGTGAACCGAGTCAGCGATCCCGAACGACCACGAAACGCAGCCAAGGGCGCAGAACGAAGCGGCTTGCAAAGGCCGGATTGCAAAGAGCGGCTTGCAAAGGCCGGCTTGTAGCGAGGCGATCACCTACGGCGCCAGACTCAGCGCCCCTGCCGCAGAATCTCCGACAGCTCGTGCAACCGCTCCTGCTCGCGCGCACTGAGACTCGCCTTCCCACCACCGCTCGACATCTTGTCGAGCAGCTCGTTCAGCTCCTCCGTCGCGCTCAGGGCCGGCGCAACCGTCGCCGTCAACGCTGGACGCTGCGGTGCCACGACAGGCGGTCGGCGCTGCACCAACGCATTGCTGCGAGCCACCACGTCATCGGCCGCATCCATCGCCTCGCCACTGCGCGGCGGACGCATCGTGGAGCGCGGCGGAATGGCGCGCAACGTATCGTCTTCCGGCAACTCAGGCGCCGGATTGAAACGATCCTGCCACGTCCCGATCTTGGTCGCATTCGGCAGCCGTACCAGCAGCCACGCCGTGAACAATCCGCCCAGGTGCGCGAAGTGCGCGACACCACCACCTGAGCCCGTGACCCCGAGGAACAGGCTGAGCAGCGTGAAGCCGAACACGTACCAGCGGATCTGCATCGGGATCACGCCGAAGAACAGCAGAATCGTCCGCGGCCACGCATGTGCAAAGGCGTACATCACGCCGATCACCGCGGCGCTGGCGCCGATCATCATGCTGCCGCGGTTTGCCGGCCACGCCCAATGCAGCGCTGCACCACCCAGGGCACAGAGGACGTAGAACCGAACCAACCGCGACGTGCCGAACAACCGCTCCACTCGCGGACCAAATTGCCACAGCGCGATCATGTTGAACAGAATGTGCCAGATGTCACCATGCACGAAGGCATAGGTGATCGGCGACCACCAGCGCTGCAACACATTCGTGCTGGTGAACGCGAAGATCGACGCCATGTCGTCCGGACGCACCACGGTCTGCTGCAGGAAGTAGATCGCGATGTTCGCGACCAGCAACCACTGCACCGCCGGCGTCAGACCGGCAGGACCTTCTTCCGTCTCGGAGTAACTCGACATGCTGCAGGACCGCGGCAATAGGGCGTGAACGACGGCGTTCAGACGATGAAACACACAGCCGACCACGCGGTTCCGGCCTCTCCTCCGCCCCGCCTCGCCGTACTCGACAAACTTGCGTCCGCCCCTCGACGATCCGGCCTGCCGAGGGTGACGTCTCCCTTGAAGCTCGGCCGGGAAGTCGGTTCCGGCAAGCCCGACCTCCTGCGTGCGCCCTGCGCGCTTCCACTGGCTTCGAATCGCGTGGAGGACGGCTGACTCCGTTTACCGAACCGCGTCCTGCACCAGCCTGTCACAAAACTCCACGAACGAGACCCCGGCCGCGGCCGCACTCTGCGGCACCAGGCTCAGCGCCGTCATGCCGGGCAGCGTGTTCGCTTCCAGACAGGCCAGCGTCCCGTCGTCCGTCAGCCGGAAGTCGATCCGAGCACAGCCACGCAGCTTGAGCGCCACATACGCCCGCTCCGCATACCGCTGCACGGAGGCCGTCATCTCCGGTGGCAGGTCGGCCGGAAACACCTCGCGTGCCATCCCGGGCGTGTACTTGCACTCGTAGTCGTAGATCTCCTTCACCGGGATGATCTCCCCCACCGGCAACGCGACCCCGGCCAGCACCGGCACCGTCAGCTCCCGGCCGGCCACGAACGTCTCACACATCACTTCCCGATCGAAGCGGTGCGCCTCGGCCACCGCTCCCTCGAACTGGCCGCGCTCCTTCACGATCGTCAGCCCCACCGTGGAGCCTTCGCGATTCGGCTTCACGATCAGCGGCAGGCCGAGATAGCCGATCGCCGCATCGGCATCCACCGGTGTCATCCGCCAGTGCGCCGTCGGCACGCCGGCGTGCACCAGGATCCGCTTCGTCATGTCCTTGTCCATCGCGATCGCAGTCGCCATCGCCCCGCTGCCGGTGTAGCGCACGCCTGCCACATCGAGCAGCGCCTGCACCGTCCCGTCCTCCCCCTGACCGCCGTGCAGCGCCAGCACGACGCACTCGGCATCCCGTACCAGCGGATGCGTCGGCAACGTGGGCGTCTGATCGTTCAGCTTGAGCGCCGCCAGTTCGCCGACGGACGGAGGTGATGTGCCAACCGATCGCTCACGCAGCCGCTCCTCGACATCCGCCCCGATCGGTCCCGTCGCCGGATCGAGCAGGCGCACCTCATGGCCCGCCTCCCGCAGCGCCGCCGCCATCCGCAGTCCACTCGCCAGTGACACGTTGCGTTCACTCGACGTCCCGCCCAGCAACACGGTCAATCGCATCGTTCAGCGGGTCATGAGGTACGCCAGCACATCCGATCGCGTCACGATGCCCGCGATGTTGCCATGTTCGCGCACCAGCACCGCCGGATTGGTCTTCGAGAGCAGCGTGACCACCGCATCAACCACCTGCGTGCCATCGACGATCGGATACGGCGAGTCCATCACTTCACTGACCGTGGCATCCAGCATCTTCGGATTCTCCAGGCTGCGACCGGTCAGTGACCACTCGCTGATGCTCCCGACGCAGTTCTGTCCATCCATCACCGGCAGCTGCGAGATGTCGTGCATCGTCATCAACCGCAGCGCCTGTCGCACACTCTGCCCGGGCGCCGCGCTGATCAGCGTCGGGGCGCCAACATCCTTGTGCGCGATCAGCGCGCCCAGTGTCGCACGATCGCTGTCCAGCATCTGGTTTTCGCGCATCCACTCGTCGTTGAACTGCTTCGACAGATAGCGCTCGCCGGTGTCGCAGAGGAACGTCACGACCAATGCCTCCGGATCGTCCAGCTGGCGCGAGAGATTCAACGCCGCATGTGCAATCAGACCGGCCGAGCCACCAACGAAGATGCCCTCTTCCCGGGTCAGCCGGCGTGACATCGCAAACGCTTCGCGATCGCCCACCGTCACGTAGTCGTCGATCACACTCATGTCGAGTGTACCGGGCACCTTGTCCTGCCCGATCCCCTCCACCTTGTACGGCGCACCGTGCGCCTCGCTCTGACCCTTGCTGCGCCAGTGTTCCGCCAGAATGGATCCGTTCGGATCGGCGCCGATGATCTTGATGTTCGGGTTCTTTTCCTTCAGGAAGCGACCCACGCCGCTGATGGTGCCACCGGTTCCGGCTGCCGCAACGAAATGTGTGATCCGACCCTCCGTCTGCTCCCACAACTCAGGGCCCGTGGTGCGGTAGTGTGCATCCGGGTTCGCATGGTTGTAGAACTGATTGGCCAGCACCGCATTGGGTGTTTCCTGCGCGATGCGCTTGGCCATCATCACGTAGTTGTCGGGATGGTCGTACGCCACGGCCGTCGGCGTGATGATCACTTCCGCACCAAACGCCTTCAGCAGCCGCACCTTTTCCTGACTCATCTTGTCAGGCATGGTGAAGATGCAGCGATACCCTTTGTGCGCCGCCGCAATCGCGAGGCCGATGCCGGTGTTGCCGCTCGTGCCTTCGACGATCACGCCACCAGGCTTCAGCTGTCCGCTCGCTTCCGCGGCCTCGATGATCGGCAACCCGATCCGATCCTTGACGCTGCCGCCTGGATTGAAGTAGTCAGCCTTGCCGTAGAGCGGAGTGCGCACACCGCGTCCCACACGCGAGAGTCGGATCAGCGGCGTCCAGCCGATGGTCTCGAGTATAGACGCGTATGGTCGACGATGCCGTTCGACGTGGGTGCCAGCGGGAGTTGCAACCGGAGCAGTCATGTCAGCCTCTCGCCACGGCTGCCATGTCGGCAGCGAGTGTCGCAGTCAGAAGTGCAATTCAGTGAACCACCAATATGGTCTCGCGCCCCTGCACACATGCTGGAGGCCGCCAGCGTTCTCGCACAAGCCCAAAGCCGCGCGCAACACAGCAAAAACAACAAGGGCAACAGCATTAACGCAAAGATGCAAAGGCGCGAAGGCGCAAAGGGATTCAGAAACGATCGACCAATCAACCACGAGCCTTCCACGCGCAATTCAACATTCCTACCCGCTCGAACGACCGCATTGCTTTTGGAACAACAAAGGGCACGGAGCCCACCAAAGTATTTTTTAGTCCCACCCCGCTCATGCGAACGCTCGGACGACCGTAGAACCCCTTTGCGTCCTTGCGCCTTTGCAGCTTTGCGTTAAAGCCGTTGCCCTTTGCGTTAAAGCTGTTGCGTTACCCCGGCTGCACCTTCGCGTTAAATCCGTTGCCCGTCCGCCGAGCCGAACGAACCGACGATCCCGCGCGCCGTACCGAAGCCGATCCGCCGCTGACCGGGCGCCTCACACCAGCCCGCCAACTCCACCAGATCGCCATCTTCCAGAAAGGCCCGCGTCTCCCCGCCCGGCAGCGTCAGCGGCTCAGCCCCACGCCACGTCAGCTCCAGCAGACAGCCACGCTCCCCTTTGGTCGGACCACTTACCGTACCGCTCGCCAGCAGGTCGCCAGGCCGCAGGTTGCAGCCGCCCATGGCGTGGTGCGTGAGCAGCTGCGCCAGCGTCCAGTACATGTGCGTAAAGCTGGTATGGCTCACCGGCACCGGCGCCTCACCCCTGGCCCGCATCGATGCCGACTGAAGACGCACTTCGAGCGTGATCGACACGCCGCCACGCGCGTCGTTTTCCGGCGTCGTCAGGTACGGCAACGGTGCCGGATCACCCTCCGGCCGCGCGAACGCCGGCGCCCGGAACGGCGCGAGGGCATCCAGCGTCACCACCCACGGGCTGAGCGTGGTCGCGAAGTACTCGGCCAGAAACGGGCCCAGCGGCTGGTACTCCCAGCTCTGCACGTCGCGCGCCGACCAGTCATTCACCAGGCAGAGCCCGAACATGTGCTGCTCCGCCTCGGCCAGCGGAATCGTCGAGCCGAGCCGGTTGCCGGTGCCGACGAACACCCCCACCTCACACTCGTAGTCCAGCGAGCGTGACGGCCCCACGCTCGGCTCGGCATCGTTCGGGCCTTTCCGCTGTCCGACGGGACGCTGCACCGGCGTCTTGCTCGGCACCATCGAGCTCGCCCGACCGTGATAGCCGATCGGCACGTACTTGTAGTTCGGCAACAGCGCATTGTCGGGCCGGAACATGCTGCCCACGTTGGTGGCGTGATACACCGACGCGTAGAAGTCCGTGTAGTCGCCGATCTGCGCCGGCAGCAGCATCTCCACATCCGCCATCGGCACCAGCGCCGGACCAAGGGCAAACGCCGCAGGGCGATTGGTGACGTCGAGCGCGGCACCGAGCGCCGCGCGCAGCGCGCGCAGCGGCGTTCGGCCCAGTGCCATCAGCGCGTTCAG
>CAYMQV010000089.1:0-11515 GCA_964392395.1 uncultured Gemmatimonadaceae bacterium | reverse complement strand
CGCAGCCAGCGAAACTCGGCGGCGCCAGTGCCGCCGCAGCCGAGACATCGAGCAGCATCACGCCGATCGCCACACCGACGGTTCCGCGATCCGAGCTTCCGCGCCGTCGGAACACGCCGAACGGGAGGTTCTGGATGGGGAAGTCGGTGTCGGAAGCGTTGGCGCTTTCGACCCAGCTGGTGCGATCAGGATGGTGCGTATCGTCCACAGTCACTGTGCTCACTTGGGAATGGTGCGCGCGATCTGTCTCTGCGGTGTTCAACACATCGAAGACGGATTTCTCGCGCGGTCGGTGCGTTGAACCCGGTTCCGGTGAGCAACACACCCAAAACAGCCTTCTCGCGGGGCTCGCGGAGGATGTCGCAGGCGCGGGAACGGCCTACACAAAGCTCTTCCCTGCCCGAAACGCCAAACCCAAACGCCTCGTACGAACCATCAGCCAGCACCGACGACATCACCCGAACACGAGGGCTGCCAGCTCATCCACCGGCTCCCGAAAGGAACACGATCCGAACGCCACCACGCCATCCGCACGCATCTGCGACAGCACCGAATCAGGTAACGGCAAACCCAGCACCGACACCGCCCCATCCACGATCGCGAACGCCCCGGGATCGACGTTTTCCAGCACCGCCGTCGAGAACGCGTCCGATGCACCAGCTCGAATCGCTGCCGCCGCCAGAAAGACGTTCAGATAGCCGAACATCATGCCGCGAATTGCATCCGGCGCATACGTCAGCCGGTACTCACCACGCATGGGATGATGCAGCCCCGCGGTTGCCTTGACCGTGACGCCGAGCTCCGCACAGCGGCGCAGGAATCGCACGATCTCCGCCGGCGCCGGAAACGCATCCGGCGTCACCCCACCCGTCCGGATCTTGGCACGAACGCCCACTGAACGGACCGCGTGAAGCAGATCGATCGGATCGGCGCGGTGCGGCAGCTCGCAGTAGAGCAGTACGTCATCCGGCATCGCTGCGGCAGTCGCCAGCACCGTATCAGGCGTCGATGCGCGGCCCTCGGCCGCATCGATCCGCACTCCGAATGGCGCGACGGCGTTGAAGGCGGTGATCTGGTCCGCTTCGCTCCCGAATTCCCCCGACAGCAGGACGCTCAGTTTCGCACCATGCCAGGCCGCGATGCGCGACGCCTCCAGCGAGCCCACCGTTGATTCCCACTCGGCCAGGCGCGCCACCGGCACGAGGAAGCGCCCCAGCATCCAGGCGTCGTCACTCACGCAGTAATCGGCGTAGTTCGCCGCCGCATCGCGCATCGAAAGCGACGCCGGCGGATAGAGGCCGGCATAGTCCACCACACCAGTCACCAGTGTGCGCAGCGCCGAAAACGCCGCCGGCACCCGATGACTCACGGCGTCAGTCACACCGCTTCTGGGCGTACCTGACGGTACGCGTCCGCCGCTTGACGCAGCGCCAGCAACGCTGAGGCCTCGAGTTCGAAATCCACCGCCAGTTCACCAAAGCGGCCGGCATCCGGGGCGTCGAGATTCTTCGAGGCAGCATCGGTGCCGCTGTGACGACGCGCGAATTCACGCGAGGCCATCCAGATGGCGTTGGCCTTCCGCCACCACGCTTCTTCGGCCGCGTCCACCTTCAGCGTCGATGACGACTTCTCGTAACTCTCGAGCATCGTCGCCAGCGCCTCGATCGAATGGCGCGCGGCGCTCTGCGAGACCCGCTTTTCCGTCTGACTGCAGCTCAATGCGCCGAGGTGAGCGCAGCGATCCTGCTGGCGAATGCATTCCTGTGCGATGCGGTAGAGGCCATCGGCCTTTGCGCGCAGCAATTCGACGGTGGTGACGTTCGGGTCGATGGCCGGCGTTTCAAGAGTGGGTCGTTGCAGCATGGGCGGGCGTGGTGAGCGGGAATGGACCGCGCGCAAACGGGCTGCGGCGCGAACCCAAACTTACCAGCGTGCCACGAGCGCGCGCACCGGGAGGCGAGTATCAGCCTCGTCGCGCCTGCTCCGCCAGGTCGGCCAGCCGCGCGATCGCCTCGATCGGGGTCAGCGCGTTCACATCGAGGGCGCGCAGCTGAACCACCAGCGGGTGTGCCTCGACCACTGGCGGCAGAAAAAGCTCCGTCTGCTCGGAATCGCGTGTCCTGCCCGGGCTCGTCCGACGCGCCGGCTGGTCGGCTTCGAGTGTCGCGAGTACCTCTTTCGCACGCGCCAGCACCGACGCTGGCAAGCCGGCCAGCCGTCCCACCTCGATGCCATAACTCCGGCTGGCGCCACCCGGCTTCAGGCGATGCAGGAACAACACGTCGTCGCCCACCTCGCGCACATCCACCGTCCAGTTCCGCGCCGAGCGCAGTGAATCGGCGAGCTGCGTCAGTTCGTGATAGTGAGTCGCGAAGACCGCCTTGCACCCGGTGCGGTCGTGCAGGTGCTCGGTCACGCTCCACGCGATGCTCACCCCGTCGAACGTGCTGGTGCCGCGGCCGATCTCGTCCAGCAACACCAGGCTGCGGGCGGTGGCGGTGTGCAGAATCGCGCTCGTCTCGCTCATCTCCACCATGAAGGTGGACTGCCCGCGCGCCAGGTTGTCGCTCGCGCCCACCCGCGTGAAGATCCGGTCCACGATGCCCTGCGTCACCGACCTCGCCGGCACGAAGCTGCCAACCTGCGCCAGCAGCGCGATCAACCCGATCTGGCGCAACGTGGTGCTCTTGCCGGCCATGTTCGGCCCGGTGAGCACGATCAGGCGCGCATCGTCGGTCAGCGTGACGTCATTGGGAATGAACTGGTCCCGCGGCATCATCCGCTCCACCACCGGATGGCGGCCGCCATCGACCATCAGCTCGAAGCCATCGGTCATCTGCGGTCGCACATACCCTTCGCGCGCGGCCACATCGGCAAACGCCGCCAGTACATCGAGTTCGGCAATCCGTCGCGCAATCCGCTGCAGGCGCGCAACGTCCGTGGCGACGCCCGCGCGCAGTGCCTCGAACCGCTCCCGCTCACGGGTGTCGATGCGATCCGCCGCAGTCAGCACCCGCTCCTCGAATTCCTTCAGCGCAGGCGTGATGTAGCGCTCACCGCCAGTCAGCGTCTGACGGCGCTGATAATCCGCCGGCACCGCCAGGCGGTTGGCATTGCTGATCTCGATGTAGTAGCCGAACACACGGTTGTAGCCGACCTTGAGCGACGAGATGCCGGTGCGCGCGCGTTCGTCCGCCTGCAGCGATGCGATCGCATCACGACCACCGTCGCGCAGCTCGCGCAGACTGTCCAAGTCCGGATCGACGCCGGTGGCGATCGTCGGCTCCTCGCCCATCTGCAGCGGCGGGCGTTCGACCAGTTCGGCACGGATCCGTGCGGCGATATCGGCCGCGTCATCCCAGCCATCGAGCACCACGGTCACGCGACCGGCGTCAGCGCCCGGCAGCACGCCGTCGCGCAGCAACCCTTCGAGCGCGGCGCGAACCGTCGGCAGACGCCAGAGCGAGTCGCCCAGTGCGCGCACTTCGCGTGGCGTGGCGCGCGAGGCGGCCACCTTCCCCGCCAGCCGCTCCACATCGCGCACACCATCCAGCGCATCGCGCAACGTCGCGCGACCCACGCCATCACCCACGAACAGGCTCACCGCATCGTGCCGCGCCTCGATCGCCGCCCGCGAGGTGAGCGGCGCCAGCAACCATTGCCTGAGCAGGCGCGCACCCATCGGGGTCTGCGTGGCATCCAGCACTTCCAGCACTGTGCCTTCGGTGCCGCCACCGCGCAGGCTTTCCACCAGCTCCAGGTTGCGACGCGTCATCTCGTCGAGCGGCATGACGCCGTCGGCCGCATCCATCACGGGCCGCATCAGGTGTGGCACGCCGGCCGGCTGCAATTCGCGCAGGTAGCGCAGCAGCGCGCCGGCCGCCGCCAGCGCTGGAGTCGATGCGGCCCCCAGTGCAAAACCTTCCAGCGAGTGGACGCCGAACCGCCGCGTCAGTTCATCTACGGCCCATGCCGCATCGAACGTCCAGGCGTCACGTCGCGTCAGCATCACACCATCCAGCGGTGCCAGCGGATCGGTGTCGGCGATCACCATCTCGCGCGGCGACAGTCGGCCCAACAGTGCGGGCAGTTCGGCGGCATTGCGCACCGCGAGCCGGAACTCTCCCGTCGAGAGATCGATCGCCGCCACCCCATGCTCGTGGCCGAGATGGATCACCGCGCAGAGAAAATTGTTGCGCGCGCCCTCCAGCAGGTCATCGGCAAACACGGCCCCGGGGGTGATCGTCTCCACCACTTCGCGCTTGACGATGCCCTTGGCCAGCTTCGGGTCTTCCACCTGCTCGCAGATCGCGACCCGAAAGCCCTGTTGCACCAGCCGCCGCACGTACTCCGCGGCGGCTCGCACCGGCACACCGGCCAGCGGCACTTCGTTGGCGCCACCGTTGTTGCGCGATGTGAGCGTCAGGCCCAGCGCGCGGGCGCCGACCTGTGCATCCTCGTAGAACATTTCGTAGAAATCGCCCATCCGGAACAGCAGGATCGCATCCTGATGGCGACCCTTCACGTCCCGGTACTGCGCCATCAGCGGTGTCGACGCACCACTCACGGCCTGGGTCCGAGTTCGACGACGATCGCAGGCTGGCCGGGACGCCGCCACAGTGCGGCCGAGGCTTCCGCTTCGGCACGGGTCGCAAAGCGTCCCGCGCGCACGCGGAACGGGGGCCCCGTCCCTTCGACACGCGCGGTGATGCCTTTCCCGCGCAGCAGCGACGCGAACTGTTCCGCGCCCGGTCGATCGTTGTAGGCGGCAAACTGCACACCAAATCGTCCGGTGGCGGCGGCAGGTACTGCGGCGATGTCGGCGCGAACCGGTGTCGGCGCGGGCTTCGACGTCGGTGTCGTGTCGCGACGTGCTACCGGGGCAACCGGCCTTGGCGTTGGTGCAGTGTCACGACGCACGACCGGCGCAACCGGCGACGGCGTCGGCGTCGGCGTCGGCGTCGGGGCCGTATCGCGGCTTACTACCTGGGAAACTGCCGCCGGTAGTGCATCTCGCCGGATCACTTGAACAACCGGTTTCGGCGCTGGCGCAGTATCACGTCGGACCACCCGCACCGCTTGTTTGACCGTGGTCGTGGTGTCGCGGCGATTCCGTCGCGTCGCTGGTACCGTGGCCGCAGCAACGACTGGTGCCGCGGCCACAGGTGCAGCGCGCACAATGCCCAGCGGTGGCGGCTCTCGCTGCGCCATCGTCGCAACTGGTGTGGGGCATTTCGCCCCCAGCGACTCGGCCTGTTCCTTCACATCACGTTCGGTCATCCCCGCTGACGCGTGCGCCGCCGCCAGCAGTTCACACGCTCGCGCGAGATCCCCGGCATCCAGTCGCAGTCGACCAGCGAGCAGACTCGCACGCGACCGCACCGGTGCATCGCTGTGATTACGCAACAGCTGATCCAGATGACGCAGCGCCATGATGCGGTTGTTGCGCGCACTCTCCAGCAGCGCCAGCCGCATCAATGCGTCAGGCACTCGTCCCGAGAACCTGTAGTCCTTCACGATACGCCCGTAATCCCGCTCTGCCTCGATGGCGCTTGGAGCGATCGAAGCTTTCGCGAACAGGGCCTCGGGCATGACCGTCGCGGCAGCCGGCAACGTCACCACCAGCGAATCAACCAGTACACGGGCCGCGGCGACGTCGTTTGTGGTGAAACGTCGCACGCGAATCAGCACATCCTCGGCACGCGCAGTGGTGAGTGAGTCGGCGTTCTGTGCACACAGCACGGTCACCGGCAACGACGCGAACAGGGTGAATGCACCGAGACATAGCGCTTTATGCACGGCGACGCTCCGACGACGTGCAGAGTTCGAGCACCAGCGACGAGAGCACCTGTTCGTCGTTCGAGGCACGCGTATCCTTCAGCCGTTCGTCGGCGCGCAGAATGGCACGCAGCCCGGATTCTGCTTCGGCAACTGTCCACATGGGCACGTACCTGGTCCACGACGCCGTAGCCTCGCCCCAGGGACGGCCAGGAAATGCGCCGGTGCGTTTCAGCAGGTCGAAGTATTCCTTCGCCAGACGATTGAGCGGAAGGCCTTTGGCGCGCTGAGCCGCGCCCCAGCCCAGCGCCGCCGTCTGTGTCGACAGCGCCATCGCCAGCCCGACCCCAGTGGTCTTCGGCAACGCCAGCACCGGACCAACGAGTGCGACGGCTTGCGTGACATTGCGCTCGGCCACCGCATCGAGCAGGTCGCTCGACGTTTCACCGTGCCGCACGCCCACCACCGCTTCGACGGCGGCCCGATCGATGGTGCCGCCGAGGACATAACTCGCGGCCTTGTCCAGCTCCATCATCAGTGTGCCCGCGTCGTCACCGACGGCGCCTTGCAGCAGTGCCACGGCATCCGGTGTGATCTGCGCGCCGAACTTTTCTGCCGTCTGCTTGACGATCCACTTCGACAGCTCCTGGCCGCTGACGGCGTTGACCTGCAGGCTGAAGCAGCGATTGAGCAATGCCGTTTCGGGCTTTGCCCCGGATGGTATCGTGAGGGCCAGCACGACGTCCGACGATGGCTTGGCGAGGTACTTCTCGAGTGCTGCGCGCGCCCCTTTCTTCATGCCGCTGACGTCGCGGATCACCACCACCCGTCGCTCTGCCATCATCGGTGGCATGCCGAGTACTGTGCCGACGCCATCGGCATCCAGGTCCGGGCCGCGCAACTGATCCAGATTGAAGTCGCGCGTCGCCGGATCGACGGCGCCACGCAGCAGTTCGCGCAGGGCGGCGTCCTTCCGCCACTCGTCGTCTCCCCAGAAGAGATACGCCGGTGCGAAAGCCCGATGCTTGATCTGCGCGATGAACTGCCGAGTGATGTCCTTCGACGACATGGTGTCGAATATAGCCCGGGAGGCCCGGGAGGCCCGGGCGACCGTCAGCCGACTGTCGCGAGGAGCGTCAGCGCGCAGTATGCATGAAGGTGACTGGCTTTACGTCACCGAATTCCATCGCCGCGAAGCGATTCGCTGCATGCGCCGCCATCTGTGCCGTGGGCCAGAGGGGCGACGTAGCGGCCACCGAGGTTGCCATGGCATCGCCGGTACCGGACCGGGCCGTGCCATCGAGCAGGGGGTCGTGCGAAAGCGGCAACAGTGCGCCGCCGACCGGTCGCATGGAGCGAATGACGACGATGTCTCCGGACGACATTCCGGATGTCGCGAGCGACGGCGTCATCGCGGACATGCTGCCTGAGGAGATGAACGGGGCGGTATCGGTGGCCGCCATCACGCCTGTCGACATGCCACTCCGCAGGATGGCACCGCGAACGATCATCGATCCACCGATCACCGCCGCGACGGCGGCGGCCCGACGTGCCCAGATCAGTCGGCCGACGCTGAAAATCTCGGGGCGTTCCGCGTGTGAGGGGGCGATCTCCGCGATCCGGCTTCGGCGCTCTTCCGCGATTCGAGCCGCGAGCCGCGCCGAGAAATCGGTGGAGACCTCGATCGGGGGTGCGTTCCGCGCAACCAGCAGCGCCCGTCGCGCCAACGTATCGAACCGCGAGCACGTGGCGCACTCCGAGATGTGACTGGCGAGCCGGTCTCGCTCGCGTGGGTCGACCATGTCGTCGACCCAGTCTCCGTGCGACTCTCTGAATGCATGGCAATCCATATGTCACGACTTTACCCACCCGCCCCCCTCCAGTTCCAGAGGGAGGGCGGAATTCGTGAAACACGTTCGCCCCCGGAATTCAGGCTTCCGGGGGCGAACGGTAGTTCGCAGGCCGCCGGCGGCGGCCGTGACGTGCGCCGTCTAGCGCAGCGCCGGAGCGATCCGCTCCGCGAAACTCGCCCGCGCCCTGTTCAGGCGGGACTTCACCGTGCCGAGGTTCACACCCGTGATTTCGGCGATCTCTTCGTAGCTCTTGCCCTCGAGTTCACGCAGCACGAACACTTCGCGGTGGTGCGCCGGCAACGTGCCCACCACATCCTCCACGGCCTCCTGCAGATACCGCTTGTGGTACGCGTCGTCCGGGCGGGCCGCCGAGTCTTCGAACTCCAGCGGGCGCTCGTCTTCGTCGGCGAACTTGTCGCGGACCGACTGGAACAGCACCAGCGGGTTGCGCGAGCGGTTGCGCAGCTCGTTCTTGGCCAGATTCGACGCGATGGTGTAGATCCAGGTGCTGAACTTCTTCGTCGCATCGAAGCGGTGCAGATGGCGATAGACGCGGATGAACACTTCCTGAACCAGGTCTTCCGCCTTCTCGCGATCACCAATGGTGCGATAGATGAAATTCAGCAAGCGAGTCTGGTAGCGCTCGACCAGCAATTCGAATGCCAACTCCTCGCCGCCCAGAAAGGCCGCCACCACATCGGCGTCATCGGCTGCGCGCATCCGTTCGCGCCGAGTCGGCGCGACGGGCGCCGCCGGCTGCGACTGCGGCTGGAGCGACAGGACTCTGGTGTTTCGTGCGAGGTCGGCCATCTGGATCTCCCGGCTGAAGTGCGTCACCGAAGCGTGTGGTCATCCTGACTGAATCGTTCGGTGTTCCCTTGGTACTACGGCAGGTGGCGTGCCGTGGATTCGTTCCGTCGGCACATCTTGGTAACCAACGAGATACGAAGGGTTTACGCGCCCCTCATCCGTGACCAGAATTTTGCCTGTCCTCAATTCAGGACGTGAGGCCTGTCAGAGTGACCTGACAGGAGGACAGGACAGCCGAAAGCGGCCGAAGGGCGGGCTCCTGACTTCCTGATGCAGAATCGGGCGTCTGCGAGGCGACACCGGGATTCGCGTCTCTCGCTGAACTCCGAGCGTTTCATGGGTCGGCCACCTTGTAGCCGGGAGGCTGGCGAGCGCGTTACGGCCGAGTTCCCCAGTTTGAATCTGCCCACCTTGTCGGAGGGATAGGTCCGCGGAGTGAACTCACGGACGAGACCGCAATGACTCCAGTGGCACACTGCGCCATTTGTCGTGACGTTGACTGAAGATGATCGCGCCAATTCCGGCCGACAGCACGGTCAACGGAACGCCCGTGATCACCGCGTTGAAAAACGGAGAGTTGAAGGCGTCGGCAGAAGGGCCGGACGGGTCCGTCAGGAACACGGCCGTCAGACCGGCACCGAGTAGGGCTCCGTACGGCGCGCCAACCCATGCCCCGCGGCCGGCGGATCGGTGAGACATGCTGACGTCGATTGACTTGACGGCCGAGAGCGGAAACAGAAACCGATCCGATACCGGGTACAATCGATACGCCAGCGAGTCCCCGTCGACACCCTCGAAGCGCGCAACAAACCGTCGTTCCGCGTCGCTGGGAATTGTCGAGTCACGCGCGAGAACTCGAATCCGTGCACCGACGGCGAGTGAGTCCAACGTCTGCGCGCCGAGCGACGCGCCAGAGAGCAGTATTGCCAGCGACAGCAGCCAATCGCTCGGTTGGTTGAGGTGTCTGCGAGCCACGTTCGAGACTGCAGTCGGGACGCTGCGAACTCGAGGAGCATGGTCAACTCTCCGGTGGGCGCTCACTTCAAGGGGACAACCGCCGCACAATGCATCTCGAAATACATAAAATTCGCATGAGACGACAGCTGGTAACGCAGCCTGACTTCCTTACACTGGCAGTGACCGTCTGAAGTAAGCCGCCCGCACCGCGTGTGTCAGGCAACGGAGTGCAGACTGGAGCCGGTAGCACCGGCGGACCGACCGGCATCTTCCGGGCAGCCTTGGCTCGGAGCACAAGCGATGGTGACAGAGACGGCGGTAGAGCTGGATCTCTGCCACCGGCACCCCCGTCTCACCCATCCCGGAGGATGGCCACGATCTGCGCTACTGAAAACTTGGACTTCCGCATGCCACGCTTCGGAGAAAGCCGATCCGAAGTCGAACAATTTGTGGCGCTGCCTCGAGGGAAGCTTACGAGCTTGCGGCTCCGTGGGAGGTACCGCGCGGTCCACGACAAATTTCGCCAACGTGTGTCGCAATCAGCTGACACGTTGAGTCAACGAACGCTAGGACTACTCGGCAGACACTTCGAGATGATCAACAGATGAATACAGTCGGATCACTGCAACTCTGCTCTCGTGAGGTTATCGAACGGCCGCCTCGCATCTGCGTGTCGTCACTTCCGGTCGTGACCACCTCAAAGTCAACCGTCTCACTCGGCCCACCAGCACCAACGACCATTGCCTGCCCGCCTTCTCCAACGAATTCGCCGTTTCGGTACCAGACATGCCGGTGCGGAGACGGCACCCATGGGGGAACGTTCACTGCGAGGGTCACTGGTTCATACGGATTTGCGAACACCACATCGGTTTCAATAGTCGTATTGTACTCGCGGTAATAGTTCAGCCTGACATACGCTGTGGAGCCGACAGTTTCACCAAAACTTGCAGAATCGAGTTGCGTCGCGCCCAAGTACCACCGGTCTTCACCTAGCCCAGCTGTGCTGCTTGGAGTTCCGTTCATTGTGAAGTACCCCGTCGCTGCTGCGTATGCCCTGGTAATCGCTGTCCGCACCAGCCCGTTCGTCGATTCCGCCCATACGGTTGTGCCCTGAGGGGTTACCGAACCTTGTCGATTCGTGAGGAAGTGGTAGAGGATAGAGCCGTCTGGCGTGAATGCTGACGACGCGAGTATCGTGGCACTGAACGCCATCGCCTGCGGAATGGAGTTTATCCTAAATGGGCATGTTGCGGGTAAGTTCACGAGGACAGTCAATCCGTTGGCGCTGCCCGACGGACTCTGGCCGTAGACCTGGCAATTCGATCTCCCTTGTCCGACATCGAGGGTGCACGACGCGAGCGTAACCGTAACCGCGGCTAGAGTCGCCCGTAAGGGTTGTTGTACAAAACGAAACAATGTGCGCATCAAAAGATATCTCCAAAAGTCTTGCCGTTCACTCGGGTCACCTTCGCAACTTCGAGCGCTACTGACAAACCTCCTTTTTGCAAACCGTGTGGAACCGGGACCACGTTGAGTCTGGCTTTCTTTGGCTTCCGGTTCATCTCTGCAAACCCTACATACAGAGCGGCGCCTGTCGGCACGAACTGTCGATCCAGGTCGCTCCCGCCAACGTAGAGAACGCTGTCTTGCGACAAAGTGGCGTCATCGTCATTCAGAATGCCGACTTTCCGTTCAAGGACAACTCGCCAGAACGGGCGCGCCGCCATTGAGCGCGGCAAGATGACCAACTGTGGCGCCGAAGTGACCTTGGCACCTGTAGCTTCGGACGCGTAAAGTACCGCCGTTTCTGGTTCGTCCAGAATCCAATTGGCTCTCGTCTCGTTGATGCCAGCAACGAAGAAACTGGCTGCCGCGAGATTCGGCATCAGATCATCTTTCTCAAGCGAGATGGCCTCAGGATCGGCGTGTGCGGAAAAGCTCACCATCGCGCGGAGAGCATTTCCATCGCAGATCGGCACGATCCAATTGGCGGCGAACTGGCTGCGCAGGTTCGCCGGGAGTCGCTGAAGGTCCGCCGGTTCAAAAGCGCTGGTCGCGTACCGAGCGGTGCGGCAGGGAGCCAGTCGCCGAACGTCGACAGGGACGCCCGCATCTAG
>CAYMQV010000088.1:2107-17953 GCA_964392395.1 uncultured Gemmatimonadaceae bacterium | reverse complement strand
CGGCATGCCTTGTGACAGCCCGAGTGCGCGCAACGGAGCGTTGCTCCGCATGGGCGTCGATGTCGCCAGATGGCGACCGAGCCAGCCGGTGACGAGGTTTGCATCGCGTGCCTTGCCCACTTCGATGAATCGCTGTGCATCGAAGTGTGAGCGCGTGTTGTCCACCAGGCCTGCGCCGTGGACAACGAGCAGGTTGCCCGCCTGATATGCCGGCACCAGCGAGCTCATTGCCGCCGAGATACCGAACTGCCCGTTGAGCGCAATCCCGCGTGTGGCGCTGTTGCTGTCCGGCCGCGGAATCGCGATGGTCGGTCGACCGGTGTAGTAGTTGGTGTCGGTGAACGGATACACCATCGACAGACCGTCTGAGCCACCGCGGAGGAAGACGGAGACGATGATGTCGCGGCTGCTGGCGCTTTGCGCCAGCACCACCTTCGGCAACCACGCCGGCAATGTGGCGGCGGCGGCGACACCTGCAGCGGCACCAACGAAGGCGCGACGCGACAGCGTGTTGTACTCCTCGCAACCTGTATCATGTTCGTGCTGAGCCATCAGAAACCTCAGAGATCGAGGGCAGCGTCGCCCGTCAATACCACTGGAACTGCGAGGAGGAGAGTGCGAGACCGACGGCTTCACGGACACGAGCCGTGTTGGTTGGAGCGGGACGAAGGAAGTCGGCGAGACGAGTGCGGAATGACTCCGTGACCTCACCGCCGAAGAGCTGATCGACGATCAGCGCGGCCCCGGTTTCGGCCGTGGTTCCGACGAACGGCGTGACGTTGAAGTTGAAGGTCGCGCCGGTCTGACTCGAGATCGAATTGGCGGCATTCCACCGTGCGAGGACGAGGCCGGACCAGAACTCCATCTTGTCCGGATACCCGTCCGGCGTTTCCCACGAGAACAGGGAATGCCCCATGTTGTCGACGAGGCCGCGGATCAGCGAGACGCTCGTCACACTCGGCCCCAGCGAGCGCACTGCTGCGACAGCCCAGTGGAACGGCCGCTTGTACTTGACCGGAGCCACCATCAGGTTCTGCTCCGTCAGGATCACGCGGACCATGGACGGGATGTCGCCCTTCGTCTTCGTGAACTCCGCCTCCACCGCAGCCACCATTGCATCGGTCGGATCATACTGGAGCAGGAACTTCGTCATCTTGATCGCGATGTAGTGCGCGGTCTTCGGATGCAGCGCCAGGCTGTCGATGATGGCATCCGCCTCGCCCTTGCCGGCCAGCCCCTTGCCGACGGCTGTTGCCGGAATGGTTTTGCCGAGGACGCTCTTCGGACCGAAGTCGTGGATCTGCGCGTCGTAGGTGAAGATGCCGCGTCCACTCACCGTCCACCCGGTCAGGACTCGCGCGAGTTCGTTCACATCCTGCTGCGTATAGCCGCCCTCGACACCGACGGAGTGCAGCTCCATGATCTCGCGCGCGTAGTTCTCGTTGATGTTGCCGCGGCGACTGTCCGGCTGGTCCAGGTAGCGCATCATGGCCGCGCTGTGCGCGCTCGCCTTGAGCAGCGCAGGGAACTTGCCCAGCGCATGCTTCCGGATCACGTCGCGATCGTCGGTCGTCTTGAGATAGCCGACCTTGTCCCGATCGATGTTGAAGTGGTCGCTCCAGAATTCCACCATGCGCTCGTAGAGCTGACGTTTGGAGAACGCCGCACGATAGATCGTGGCTTCCTGGATTTCGTTGCTCACCTTGCCCTGATCCGCCCCATAGAGTTCTTCGGGCGTCATCCTGAGCGTGGGATAGTTCGTGGCGACGAACGCAGCGACGTCGCGGTCGTCGATCATCGACGGGCGCAGCTGCTCCTCGAGGTACTTTGAGAAGCCGAGCGCCTTGGCCCGAACGAGTTCGTCCCTGGTGATGCCAAAGTTCGCCCGTCGCAGCAATCGACCCACCGGGTCGCGCCAGACGGCGAGCTGCGCGTCGGGCGGTGCTGCGGCACTGGCGAGGGCCAGCGAGACCCCGCGCACTGGTTCTGGCAATTTGCGACGCGCACGTCGCCCGGTGCGGCTGACGGACTGCGCCTGGGCGTCCTTGGCACCGCCGATCACCATGGCGGCGGCGGCCGTCACGAAGAACGTGCGGCGTGACGAGATGCTGGCTTCACCGGACACTTCTGCTGTTGCGAGCCCCTGTTCTGCCCCGTGCACTTCGTCGTGCTCGAGAGTAACTCCCATCCATCCTCCAGTCGTTGTATGCGCAAAACGCCTCGGCGGCGCGCGCGCTGACGCGATCGGCAGACTATCCGTGAGCTCAAGACGAGCGAGCTCAGCCGAAGTATCACCGGATGAGCTCGTTGCAATTTTCTGACCACGAGCACTGGCGTAAGGACGCTGGGCTGGAGTGGGCGCAGGTCGACCTGCTCCCGACCCCACCGACCGAAGCGGCCGGGGAAATGGGAGAAGATGAGCGCGCCAGCGGACTGGCGGGCTCAGCGCTGGGGGCACCCGAGAGACGCGGCCGGCCCCCTGAGGGTTACGGCGTTCCGGCTACGGAAGGCTCCGCGCCCGCGCAGCGGACGACAACGACAGGCGGAACTGCGACGCGGCTATCGAACGCGGACGAAGCCGGCCAGACCAGGCGTCACGGTCGATTCGAACCGGAAGTCGCCGACGGTATTGAACTGTCGGGTGACTGTTCCGGTCGACGTGTTCGGGACGTCCGTCGGGGCGCCGAGGAAGGCGCGGCTGAACGTGACATTCTGCTGAACGCCGGAAAAGACGAAACGGACGTTTCCGAACCGACGCACCGCGAAGCTTGCCGGCGCGAAGGTGCTCGTGACCTGAATCGTGACGTCATACGGCGGCAGGGCTTCGACCGTCACTGACACCGTCGCACTGACGCCGGCGATGCTGGCCCGGAGGGTCGCCGCTCCGGGCGCCATCGCCATCAGCATTCCCGTCTCACTGACCTGCACGATGGCCGGATTACTCGAAGACCAGGTCGCGTCACCCGCCGCCAGCTCAGCGCCGCCGGCGTCGCGGGCCGTCGCACTCAGTTGCAGCGACTGGCCCACGAACAGCTCGGTGATCTGACTGGTGATGGAAACTTGCGCGGGCTTTGGCAGCCCTGCCGGCCCATCGTCGCTGCCACCGCCGCAGCCAGCGGTTGCGGCGGTGGCAGCGAGCAGACACGACCGTACGATTCTCCGGAGACTCATAACGTCACACCGCGGACGGTCGGGACGTACCCCGGGAAAATGACTCCGACGTTGGTGTTGCCCAGCCGGCGCGACACGATTTCCGAGAGAATGTCGCGATGGTCTATCGTGACGCGCAAATCCTGACCGGCTTCGAGGTTTTCACGCGCCAGCGGCACCCAGTTGTTCGTCAGCACGCGACCACCAGCGATCCCCGGCCCCATCACGAACATGCACGAGCCACGACCGTGATCGGTGCCCTGACTGCCATTCTCGCGGACGTTCCGTCCGAACTCCGACAACACGACGACCGTGATCTTGTAGCTGACGCCGCCGGTCAGCGTATCGGCATGAAACGCCGCCAGCGACTGCGCCAGGTCGGTCATCGTGCGCGACATGCTGCCCGTCAGCGGTGCCTGAGCCGAATGCGTATCCCAGCCGCCGGCATCGATCTGGATCGCCTCGATGCCGATGTCGGCCTTGATCAACGCCGCGGCCGATCGCATCCCGCGACCGAACCCGGAATTGGGGTAGACCGCGCCACCGCCAGGGGCATAGCTGGTGAAGTTGATTGAATTCAGCAGCGAGAGCGTATTCAGCGCATCGAGCGCCGGCGTGCCGATGGAGGTGTCGACGGTGGCGTAGTCGCTGCGCAACCAGGCGGAGCGTTCATCGCGCGAGGTCGCGCTCCCACCGAGTCCAAAGCCGGCCGGGTTCGGAATCGGCAGTGTCTTCGGCGCACCGACCAGTGTTCGCTGCAACCCCTGCGAGAGACCGAGCGCTCGCAACGGCGCGTTCGATCGCACCGGCGTCGACGTCGCCAGATGTCGACCGAGCCACCCCGTGACGAGATTGGGATCGGCGGCCTTGCCCACTTCAATGAATCGCTGCGCATCGAAGTGCGAACGCGTGGTGTTCACCAGACCGGCGCCATGCACCACCAGCAGGTTGCCGGCCTGAAACGCCGGGACGAGGGCACTCATGGCATTCGAGATGCCGAACTCTCCATTGAGCGCCACGCCACGATTCGCGAGCGAACTGTCCGGCCGTGGAATCGCGATCGTCGGCCGACCCGTGTAGTAGTTGGCGTCCGTGAACGGGTACACCATCGACAATCCGTCCGCACCACCGCGCAGGAACACGGAGACGATGATGTCGCGGCTCGCGGCGTTTTGCGCCAACACGACTTTCGGCAGCCAGGCAGGGAATGCAGCCACCGCCGCAACTCCGGCCGCAGCGCCCACGAACGCGCGGCGCGACAAGGCGTTGTACTCGTCGCACCCGGAATCGTGCTGATGCTCACTCATGATGAGCCTCGCATCGAGGAGCGGAAGGATGGGTCAGTACCATTGGAACTGGGCCGATGAGAGTGCAAGGCTGACGGCTTCCCGGACGCGGGCGGTGCTGGTCGGGGACGGCCTGAGAAAATCAGCGAGCCGCGTGACGTACGACACTGGTGCCTCGCCGCCAAGCAGCCGATCGACAATCAGTTGCGCGCCCGCTTCCGCCGTCGTTCCGACGAATGAGGTCACATCAAAATTGAAGGCCGCCCCCGTCTGGGCGACCAGCGTCCCGGCCGCATTCCAGCGTGCGAGCACGAGTCCCGACCAGAATTCCATCGTGTCGGGGTATCCATCCGGCGTTTCCCAGGCGAACAGCGACTGCCCCATGTTGTCGAGCAGCGTGCGCACCAGCGACATGCTGGTGACGGCGGGCCCCATCGCACGCACCATCGACACCGCGAAGTGATATGGGCGCTTGTACTTGGCAGGTGCCACCATGAGGTTGGATTCCGACAGGATCAGGCGGAGCATTGCCGGAATATCGCCCTTGGTCCGGGTGAACTCCGCCGCGACGGCTTGCACCATGGCATCGGTCGGATCGTACTGCAGCAGGAACTTCGTGAGCTTGCTGGCGACGTACTGCGCTGTTTTCGGATGGAGCGCGAGTGAATCGATCACGGCGTCCGCTTCTGCCTTCCCCGCCAGCCCGGTCCGCTGCGCGGTGGCCGGGATCGTGCGCCCCATGACCGACTTCGGACCGAAATCGTGAAGCGGCGCGTCGTAGGTGAAGATGCCTCGACCCGAGACCGTCCAGCCGGTGAGGACGCGCGCCAGCTCGTTCACGTCCTGCTGCGTGTATCCACCGTCAACACCCACGGAATGCAATTCCATGATCTCGCGGGCGTAGTTCTCGTTGATGTTCCCGCGACGGCTGGACGTCTGGTCGAGGTACTCCATCATCGCCGCACTGTGGGCGCTGGCTTTGAGCAAGGCTGGGAACTTGCCCATCGCATGCTTGCGGATCACGTCGCGGTCATCGACCGTCTTGAGATAGTAGACCTGATTGCGATCGACATTGAAGTGATCGCTCCAGAATTCAACCATCCGCTCGTTGAGCTGCCGCCGCGAGAAGGCTGCGCGATAGAGCGTGCCCTCCTGCAACTCCGTCATGACGGTGCCTTGGCTGACCGCGTAGAGCTCATCCGGCGACATGCGGAGCGTGGGGTACCGCGTGGCGATGGTTGCAGAAACCGCGCGGTCGTCGAGGGTCGACGGCGTGAGCTGCTCGTCGAGATACTTCGCGTAGCCGAGTTTCTTCGCGCGCTCGAGCTCATCGCGGGTGATGCCAAGCGTGATGCGCCGCACGAGCCTGGCCACCGGATCGCGCCAGATGGCGAGCTGCGAATCCGGCGGAGTGGCCACAGCCGACAGCGACGCGGCCACACCAGCGACGGGCGCCGCCGTCTTCCGGCGTGCGCGACGACCGGTGTTCTGGGCGGGGAGTTCACGAGCCCCGAGCACGAGTCCCGCCGCGGCGGCGGCGAGAAAGTGGCGCCGGGAGGGTCCGGCGTCGGTGGTTAGCTCGACCGCCGTACCCGTTGTCACCGCCGCCCTCGTCTCAACTGGATCAGACTCGCTCAGGCCCATGCGTTCTCATCTCGATGTTGCGACGGCAGGGGTCACGCGTCTTCCCGTCTGGTAAGGTGTATGCAGCCGACTCCAGACTGACGTAACAGCTGACCCCGCGTTAAGGCAAATCGCCGGCCGTCCGTCACGGGCGGACGGCCGGCCGGCCGACAACTCAGTTGCGACTCAGTTGCGCTTCAGTTGCGCTTCAGTTGCGCTTCAGTGGCGCCGGCGGACCGCCGAGGTCGGCGTCTTCACCTGTCCCGCCCTCGGCCCCGTCTCGGCCAAGGGACTGGAGGTCGTAGCCCTCGTTACCGCGGCTCGGCGACGCATACCGGTACGGCTTGCCCCACGGGTCACCGGGAACGGCTTTCCGAAGATATGGGCCGCGCCAATTCATCGGCGCTGGCTGACGGGAGGGACGCACCATCAGCGCCTCGAGCCCCTGCGACGTGGTGGGGTAGTTGCCGTTGTCGAGCCGGTAGCTGTCCAGTGCGACCCCGAGCAACTCCATCTGCGTGCGCGCCGTGGTGGCCTTTGCCTCGCCCACGCGGCCGAAGAGCTGCGGGCCGATGAGACCGGCCAGCAGCCCAAGGATCACCAGCACCACCAGCATTTCGAGCAGCGTGAATCCGCTGCGCCCCTGCCCTTTGCGCGAACCCGACATCACACCCCCGCGTTGACCGCGTAAATGGCCTGCAGCATGGCCAGAGCTACGAAACCCACGACGCCACCGAACAGCAAGATGAGGGCCGGCTCCAGCAGCGACGCCAAGGTCCGCAGCCGGCGTCGGACCTCTTCATCGTGCGTCGCCGCGGCGCGAAGGGCGAGCGTATCGAGCCGTCCGCTCTCCTCGCCGACGGCCAGGAGCTGGACCGCCATGGGCGTCAGAATCCCAAGCATCGACGACGCCAGCCCGTTTCCGCGGACGACGCTCTTGGTCGCCAGATCCAGCTCGGCGGCAATCGCCATGTTCGAAATGCCCGTCCGCGCGAGCCGGAGCGCCGGCAGGAGCGGCAGCCCTCCCTGGAGCATCAGTCCGAGTGACCGGGTGAAGCGGGCGGTGGCGAGCGTGCGTTCGATCGGCCCGATGAACGGAAGAGTGAGGCGCCGTGCGTGCCACGCCAGCTGCGCGGCAGGTGACGACATCACCGTCCGTGCGACGACCACGCCAACGGCGGAGACAATCGCCAGCACCCACCATCCGCGGGTGACGACGTCACCGACGAAGACCAGCACCTTCGTCGAGAGCGGCATGGTGCCGCCGAGATCGGACAGCAGCGTCGCGAACCGCGGAACGACGAACAGCAACAGGATCAGGATGCCGAGTGCGGCGACCGTGCCCATCAGCGCCGGATAGAGCAGCGCCGATTTCAATTGCGCACGCAGGGATTCGTCTTCCTCGAGATATCCGGCGAGCGTATCGAGGGCGGCACCAAGCGACCCGGAGGCCTCACCGGACCGCACCACGCCGGTGTGGAGCGCATTGAAGAGGACTGGCTGCAACCGCATCGCTTCGGCCAGTGACGCACCACCCTGCACCGCGCGTCGGATTGACTGCGCACCGTCTGACACTTCCCCGTGCACACTCTGCGACTGCGCAACGGCGAGCGCACGATCGAGTGGCGCGCCGGCGTCGATGAGGGTTGCGAGGGTGCGGGTCCATTGCGCCACGGCACGGCGTCGTCCCGATGCACCGGTAGCGAAACGGGTATTCGATGCGACATGCGTCGAGACGGGATCGACCGACACCGGCCACAGACTCTGTCGCTTCAACTCCCGGAGTGCGGCGTCCCGCGACCCGGCGCGCACGACGCCTTCCACCATTGCGCCGGAATCGGTGGATGCGCGGTATCGGAAGGAGGTCGCCGCTTCCTGCGAGGCCGTCGATGTGTTCATCCTTCCACCTCACCAATGGCGCGGGCAATCTCCTCGGGCGTCGTGATCCCTTCGCGCACCATCCGCCACCCTTCCTCACGCAGCGCGACGGTCCCGTTGGCCGCGGCACGCGTCCGAAGCACGTCGGCCGACGTTCCTGCGACGATGTCAGCGCGCATCGACTCGTCGGGAACGAAGAGCTCGTAGATGCCGCGCCGGCCGCGGTAGCCCGTACCGGCGCACTGGTCACATCCGATGGCGGAGCGCGGGCGGGCCGCGGCGCTGCCCCATCGCATCCGTTCGGCGGCAGTCACCTCACGCGGGGTGGAGCAGCGCTCGCAGAGCACGCGCACGAGGCGCTGGGCGACGGCGCCCTGCATCGTGGCCGCGACCAGGTACGGTTCGACGCCCATGTCGACCAGTCGGGTCACGGCACCCACCGCGTCAGTCGTATGCAACGTGCTGAGCACCAGATGACCCGTCAGCGCAGCCTGAATCGCAATCGTGGCGGTTTCGGCGTCACGCAATTCGCCAACCATGATGATGTCTGGATCATGGCGAAGAATCGAGCGCAGCGCCGCAGCGAAGCCCATACCCGCGCGCACGTTCACCGGAACCTGGGTGACCCCATCGATGCGATACTCGATCGGATCTTCGACCGTCACGATCTTGACGGCCTGCGTGTTGAGCCTGGCGAGTGCTGCGTACAGGGTCGTCGTCTTGCCGGAGCCGGTGGGCCCCGTGACCAGCAGCAATCCACCGGTTCGACCGAGCAGCCGCTCGAACTGCGTGCGCACATGCTCGGGCATGCCGAGCGTGGTGAGCTCCGGCGTGGTCACCCCGGGATCGAGCAGACGCAGCACGATGCCCTCGCCGTGCAATCCCGGCAACGCCGAGACGCGCAGATCGACCTCACGCCCCTCCAGCCGGATCCGGATTCGACCGTCCTGCGGCTTCCGGCGTTCGGCGATATCGAGGCCGGCCATGATCTTGATGCGACTGACCACGGCGGCCTGATATTGTCGGCCGACACGTGTCATTTCGCGCAGGACACCATCGAGGCGGTACCGGACCCGCAGCTCAGTCGAGAGCGGCTCGAAATGCACATCGCTGGCGCCGGCGCGGAGTGCGTCGAGCAAGGTGACGTTGACGAGCCGGATCACGGGCTCCTGTTCGGCCAGCGCGCGCAAGTCATCCAGCGGCTGATCGTCGCCATCGGCGGTCGCAAGCGCCGTGGCGGCGTCGGATGGCCCATCACGTTCGGCCGTCAGCAACGCTGCCTGAATTTCGCCGGTCGGGTGCTCGACCAGACGAATGGGTCGCTCGAACAGTCGGCCGAGTTCATCGAGGACGGTCGAATCGGGCGCCACACCAACCGCAAGTACGAGCGCACCATCGTCGTCGACGCCCAGTGGCAGGACCGTGTGCTCCTCCAGGTAGCGTGGCGACAATCGGCGCGCGAGCACGCCGGTTGCGGCATCGCGCAGATCGCGCGCTGGCGGTGGCGCGTCGTCGCGCACGAGCGTCACGGCTTAGTCGGAGTCGAGGGCACGGCTGGCCGTGCCAGAGTGCGTGCGTCGCCCGGTTCCGGATTGCGTGTCCGCTGCCGTGCACGTTCAAAGAGCGCGTCGGCCTCGGCATCCGTCCGGACGATGTACGGCGTGATGAAAATCGCGAGTTCCGTCCGATTCCTGGCCGTCGTCTGGCGCTTGAACAGATAGCCCAGCAGCGGGATGTCCTTCAGCAACGGCACACCGCTGTTGATCAACTCGGTCGAGGTGCCGATCAGTCCACCGATCACCACCGTCTGACCATCGCGAACGATGGCACGGGTCGATGCTTCGCGGGTGGTGATCACGGGCGCGTTGAGTGCGGCCTGCACGGTCTGCGTGGACAGACTGCTCACTTCCTGCAGCAGCTGGACGCTGACGTAGCCGTCATCATTGATGGTCGGGATGAGCGTCAGCTGGGTCCCGACGTCCTGATACTGCACGGCGCGATCGATGGCCACGTCGTTGCCGAGTCGCGTCGAGGCGATGAATGGCACCTTGCTACCGACCAGAATGCGCGCTTCGCGGTTGTTGACCGCGAGCACTTCCGGGGTACTGAGCACATTGACGGTGGACGTCGAGGCGAGCGTGCGCAACACGGCACGAACGTCGATCTTCCCGAGTCGGGTGACACGGCCGATGAAGTCCTGGACGGGATCGAGGGAATCCGGCACCAGGGGCTGGCCGAGCTGCGCACCGCCATTACTGCGGACACCACCCGTGGCGGCCGCCCAGTTGATGCCGAATTCCGTGCCACGGCCAAGAATCACCTCGGCCACGGTCACTTCCATCAGCACCTGAATGGGACGTCGGTCGAGCGAGTCGATCGTTTCGCGCAGCAGGGTGATGTTCGACGGGGCGGTGCGAATGACCAGCGAGTTGCTGGGCGGGCTCGAGACGATGATCGTCTGGCCGATCAGCGATCCCGGTCCGCGCGACGTGTCGCGATAACTCGGCGCCGAGGCGACCGGTGCCGGTGGCTGCAGGCTCTGCCGCTGCCGCATCGTCTCCGTTTCGCGTTCACGGAACGCACTGGTGCTGCGCGACAGCGCCTGATCGTCGAGCGAGCTCCGACGTCCTGCCGCGACGGTCGCGCCGTAGAGTTGACCCAGTACCCCTGCGAGATCGTCGGAGCTGGCGTACTTCAACTTCACGACGTAGGTGCGCAGGCCATCCTCGCCCTGCGTCGACTGGTCCAGGCGGCGCAGCAGCTCGAGATACCGCGCCACGTTCGTCCCGCGATCGGTGATCAGGACCGAGTTCGATCGGGCGACGGATTCGAGGCGCGCATTGGGCCCCGCAATGGGCTTCAGTGCGGCAACCGCTTCGTCAGCGCGAATGTGCTGCAGCGGCACCAGCCTGGAAATGACCCCGACGGGTACCGGGTCGGGCAGATCGAAGCCGACACCAAGCTGACTGCCAGCGGGGCTCTGACCTGCGGGTACGACCTGGGCGACGGACCCGTTGCGGACCATGACGAGACCATGCGATTCGAGCAGCGACTCGAGGATCGTCCCGAGTTCCGATGCACGGACAGGCGTTGCGGTGTTGAGCGTGACGCGCTTGTCCGGCACGTCGGTGGCGACGATCGTGATCCCGATCATCTGCCCCATCGCAACGATCACGTCCTCGAGGTGGGCATTGGAGAAGCGCAACGTGCTGGCGACCGGACGCATCGGCGCCTGTGCGAACATCGGCGCGGCCGACGCCATCGCGAGTACGACGAGCAGGCGGTGTAACGATCGGCGACGACTCATGGGGTTGCTCCACGCACGGCGAGCGTCAGGACGACGGGACCGCTGGGGCCCGAGAGTTCGACACGGTCGGCGCCGATGCTGCGCACGCGGTACCCGGCAACGCCTTCGCCGAGATGAAAGAGTCTCGAGCCACGCGCCGCCGGATCGAGCCGCAGCAACGCCGCGGCGCCGAGGGGGCCATTCACGACGCCGTACAACGCCGGCACAGGATCGCTGTCGGTGGATGACATCTCCACGCCGCCGATGCTGTCCGACGGCGTGGCCGATCCGGCCAGGAGCGGATCGACGGGGCCGGCAACGAAGGTGCGGCTCGTGGGCGCCTGGCGGGTGAGCGAGAAGATGTTGGCGTTCACGATACTGTCCGCGAGAGCAGTCGCAGTCGATGGCATGGGTGGCACAGCGGCGGTGAGCGCAGGCAATGTGGGGGCGACGGACGCAACGGCGGTGCTGGCCGGCCACGCGAAAAAGACGATGGTGGCGATGATGCCAGTCGCAGTGACGGCTTGCAGGGTGAGCACGAGGCGCCTCGGGAGATTCATTCGATCACAAAGGGTGCATGGACGGTGAGCGTCACCTGGAGCAGTTCGCCCCCACCCTCGGCACGACGCGCGGGATTGATCTGTACGGTCAGTTCCCGCACGTCGAGCAGCGTGGTTCCGTTCTGCACGCGCGAGAGCAAATCGGCGACACCGAACACGTCGCCGAGGGCGATCAGTGTGGCCGGCAACGCTGCCAGGGGTACGGCAGTCGAATCCGGCTCGCCGGAGACGTTCAGTTCGCTCACGCTCAACTGGCTTTCGTCAGCGTAGCGCTGGAGCACACCCTGCAACACGCCGGCCGCGAGTGCGGCTGTCGCGGCAGCGACCGGGCGCTGTGGATACTCGGCTGCGCGAGCGGAACGCGCGTCGACGGCGGTACGCAACATCGATTCGGCGCCTGTCACGCCGTTCAGCCTCGCCAGCTCACCGCGGCGTGCGGCAATCAGCGCCTCACGATCACCCCATCGCTTCATCACGGGAATCGCCAGTGCCAGGAGCAGCACGCACGTCACCGCGCCCGCGCCCCAGGTGAGCGTGCGTCGATCGCGAGCCGAGAGTCCGTCAGCGGAAAACAAAGGCGATGGCAAAGGTCTCCCGGTCTGCGGTCCCGTCACGGAACCGGTTGCTCGGCGCGAGGAAGCGCACCTTCTCGAACGCCGGCTCAGCCGCGAGCGCCGCAAGCACTGCCGCCGCCGTCTGCGCATTGCCCTCGACCTGCCATTCATTGCCGACCACGCGCACGCGCTGTGCCACCGCCGCCGCGGGCAGGCGCGCTCCCAGTGCGGCCATCGCCGCCACGACATCCGGTCGCGACGCGGTGGTGGTGCTGATCGCGGCCAGTTCGCGGTCGATCACCAGCGCACGCGATGAGAGCTCCACACCAGTCGTCGCGGTCCGTCGCGCGGCGACGAGGTCGGATTCGAGTGCAGACAAGAGGCGATCACGTGAGGCGCCCGCCGCCCACCCGGCGGTGCTGACGGCAAGCACCGCCGCCGTCGCCCACGCCAGCACCCGTCGACGCTGTTCGGCTACGAATCCGCGCTCGAGCCATGGTGTGAGCAGCATCGCGTCAATGGTGCCGTCGAAACCGAGCACCGCACCGAGTGCGACGCTGAAGGCGGGATCGAGATCCTTGGCCAGTGACGGTGACACGGGGGCGGCGGCGAGATCGGTTGCTCGGGCACGCCGCACGCCGCGCAGTACCCCGTCCCTGATTTCGATCGTACCGACTTCACCGGCGCCAGCGTCGAGGGCGGCACTGGTTGATGCGTGTCCGGCGGCACTCAACGCACGCGCCAGCGCCATTGGCGCCGCTTCGACACGCCGTACGGTGCTCCAACGCGACAACGCGCGAACGCAGGCGTCGACCAGCGTCCCGTCGGCCGCGAGTGCGATATCGCCTTCCGTTGTCAGCGCCACTGCGGTCGAGGCGCCGGGTTGGACGGCAAACCAGCGTTCCGGCTCGACGCTCAGCATCTGACGTCGGGCGGTGTGTGCCACTGGCGGGAGCCTGACCTGCTTGACATGAAGATGCGCGAGGCCGATGGCAAGGCCGATACCGCGCACGTCACCGGCGGCCGTCGAGAGCTGCGTCACCATCTCGTCGAGACGTTCCGGCACGAAGGGCAGTTCATAGGTGCGGAGTCTGCCGCTGCGGGAGCGGACCACGGCGCGGACGCGCTCTGCCCCGATCTCGATCCCGACGACGCCGCTCACAGGTCACGCTCCCGCCAGCGGACGAACGCCAGCTGATTACCCTGCACGGCGTACACCGCCTGCACTTCGTGCGTCAGCGGGTGGCCACGCTGCCAGCCGCGCGCGATGAACAGCACGCGTGACGGCTCGTCGATCAGGCTCCCGCGCGCAACACCCAGCACGACCGGGGGCGCCGTGTTCTGGTTGACTTGTCCATCGCCATCGACAGTCAGCCACTGCAATGCGTCGGTGATCAGCTTCCGCCCGACTTCAGGCACCGCGGCCACATCGTCGAGCGAATTGAACAGCGTTGCCTGACCGGGGATCGCGTCGATATGGCGACGGATTGCGCGCGCTGCCTCGGTCGCCTCGGCCGCGTGTCCGGCGCGCGCGAACAATGCCGAGAGCGCCTCTTCCGGCGCTGCGTTGACATCAATTCGCGCGCTCACGTCGACCATGATGACCTGTACGCGCGCATCACCCATCTCGAAACCCGCGACGTCGCCAAGCGCGCGGTCAGCGGCGTTGAGCAACGCACGGCGCTTCACCGCATCGTCCCCCGCCGCTTCCATCCGCTGCTGCAGTGCCGCGACCGCTGCCACCACGCCACTCTCGGCGGCGTAACGGGCAATGGTTCGTGCACGCGCGTTCGCCGTGACGTCACTGGTCCGGCGCGAACCGGCCGTGACGGCGGCCGCCACTCCACCCAGGATCACGATGATCCAGAGGACGAGAATGAGGGCCACGCCGCGTCGTCGGTTGGCGATCATCATCAGAGCCCGCCCACCGGTGCCGTGCGCGCGACGAGGGTCGCCATCGATTCGCGGCCTGCAGCGTCGAGGAACCGCAGTTCGACGGCTGACGGCAGGCGTGTCGGATCATTCCAATCGCCGCGCCACGCACCGTCTTCCTGCGCGAGGAACCGGACAGCGAACGAACGCGAGCCGCGCGACGTGAACCGCAGCGGTATGCTCAGGGAGTCGAGCGGTGTGGCCGACAGAGTCACACCCGCCGTATCAGTCGACAGACCGACGCGCCACTGTCCGCTGCCACCGAGCGGTGCCATGATGCCGCGCGAGACGAAACGCAACGCGAGGATGGCCCCGTTGGCATCCGCGTCGGTGTGCAGTCCACGCACGTCGCGCGCATCACCTGCCACCGCGTGCCGAAGTGCATCACTCAGCATGGCGCGCATGGCGGTCGCCGTTTCGTCCGCTTCCCGTGACGCCGTGACCCGCTCCTGCACGTCGAGGCCTGCCCGCAATGTGGCGTAGGCAAGCAGCACGACCACGCTCCCGATCAGGAGCGCGACCATCACCTCGATCAGCGTAAAGCCGCGCCGCGTCTTCACCGCGCACTGACCAGGCGATGCAGCACGACGCTCGCGCCGACCGGGGGTGGGACCTCGACGGTCACGACGATTTCGCGCAGTCCGTGCTTCCACGGCCGGAGTTCAACCCGGCGGCGCATGCCGCCGATTGAATCCGTGGACGCGTCAGCGGAGAGTACTGCCCGCTCCATCGTCAGCTCAGCAACCGCGACCGCATGCGACCACGACGCGGTGTCACGCGTGCTGACGCTGACCCGCTGGAAGAGCTCCAGAAAGCCGACCGCGGCAAGGCCGAGGATCACGAGTGCAACGATGGATTCGAGTAGCGTCATCTGTTTCGGACGATCCAGGGAACAGCCACGGCACAGCGCGTGGGATCCCACGCACTGCCGCCGACTACCGCGTTGCCCTCAGGGAGACAGGCCCCGAGGGCAGAGATCACGATCGATTGTGCGATGCCGACGTCGGGCGCCGCACTGGCGACGCCCGCGAGCAGGATCGCTGCCGTAGTGTCGGCAGTCGCGCTTACGGTCCACGCGCCCGTTGCATCAAACTCGAGGCGGACGGATTCACCGCGGCGGACCGCCACGGACCGTGCGCGCTCGAGGATCGTGATCTGGTCGGCGGACCGGGTCGGCCGTTGCAGAACCGGGAGGATAAACGCAGCGGCCAGCCCAAGCAGCACGAGCACCACGAGGAGCTCGAGCAGCGTCAAGGCGCGCCGGCGCCTGGGTGGAGGAAGCCGTTGCATAGGGGCCAATCAAGGGGTCCTGCGCGCCATGCAATCGGGTGGGATCGCGCGGCAGTCGGAGAGAACGGGGTACCGGCAATGGCTGAGGCAAGGGTAACGCCGTCGCGTTCGCCGGGCCCGGTTTCTCCACGCCAACGACGAATCAGCGCGCCGTTCGTCTCAGGTGTTTCCGGCAACGACTGGCGAAACCGCCCTCGACAGACCAGCGTATGCTCACCATGCCACAACCCCCAGCAGCGGAAGCGCAGCCACCAGCATCAGCGCCGCCGGCTCCCGGCGAGCCGGTG
>CAYMQV010000088.1:0-2097 GCA_964392395.1 uncultured Gemmatimonadaceae bacterium | reverse complement strand
CCGCTGCCGGCCCCGACCGAGCTCGAGAAGGCGCTTCCCGTCCGTGCCGATATCTCAGCAGCAGGCGGAGTTTCTCCGTGCAAAGCGTACCGCCCTCAGCAACCAGCTCGAGTCGGTGCAGGATCGTCGCGATGATGTCGCCGAGCAGCTGCGTCAGCCAGAGACATCGGCCAGCGAGCGGCCCGGGCTCGAGAATCGTCTGCGGGTCCTCGACGAGCGCCTCGTACAGATCGAGAAGGAGATGGCGGCGAACTCGGCGCAACTGGCCAATGCCCCGGCGCGACGCTCCTCGGAGGGAACGACGGCGGCGGTCGGCGGCCGCGACCTCAGCTGGCGCGGATTCAGTCCGAACCTGGTGACCGTCTTCAGCTTTGCGCTTCTGATGCCGTTCGCCGTCCAGATCGCGCGGCGGTGGTTCGCTCCCAACAGTGCCAGATTCGATCGCCAGCAGTCGGCCGAGGCGGCCGCGCTTCGTGATCGCATGGACAAGATGGAGGGTGCCGTGGAGGCGGTAGCGATCGAGGTCGAGCGTATCGGCGAAAGCCAGCGCTTCCTGACGCAAGCCATGACTGAGCCCTTGTCCCGCGCGCGGAGTGCGATGGCGGCCGCTCCGGTCGAAGCACTCAATGGCGGCAACCTTCGCGAACGCGATTCGGCCGATCTGCGCTGAGGTTTCTGGCGCGCCGGCCTAGTGACGAGCCCGGCTATATCGATTCGTGAGGTGCGGCGCGGGCGCAATCGGATGAATGAGTTCGACGCTGTCGGAGGCGCGGTCCGGCATGAAACGCCTTGGCGGGATAGAATGTCCACCGATGACTCCGCCGAATACGAACTCCGCCGCAGGACGACCGGGCCTGGCGCGCGAGATGGGGCTGGTGGCCCTCACCGCGACGGGGATCGCCTCAATGGTCGGGGCCGGCATCAATGTCATCCCGTTCATGATCCAGCGGAACGTGCCGGGAATCGGCGCCTGGGTGCTGCCGGCATTTCTCTTCGCGGCGCTTCCCGCATTCTTCGCCGGGCTCGCGTACGCCATCCTTGCCTCGGCCATGCCACGGGCGGGCGGCAGCTATGTCTATGCCAGCCGGGGACTGAATCCGTATGTCGGCTTCATTGCCAGCTTTTCCCAGTGGTTCGCGCTCTGCGTGGCCATCGGGGTCGTGTCATACGTTCTCGTCCCGTTTCTGCGCGACATCGCCGTCGCCGCCTCATGGACGGGCGGTGCAGCACTGCTGGAGACGGGGCCTGTGCGCCTGGGAATTCCACTGCTGGTGCTCTGGTTCTTCACCCTGGTGAACATCCTCGGCATCAAGTCGTACGAGCGCATCCTCGTTCCGTTGCTGGGTTTGACGTTCGTACTGGGCGGCGTTGTGATCGTCGCCGGCTTTCTCTTCGATCATGCGGACTTTGCACGCGCCGTCCTGGCGCGTGAAGGGCGGCCACTTCCTGCGACGAGCGCGGCACCAATCACGGCGCGCGTGTTCCTGACTGCTGCAACGGTGCTGTTCAGCGGCTTCATCGGATTCGACTCGATTGCGCAGGCCGGTGGCGAGGCGAAGAATCCCAACCGGACCTTGCCGCTCGCCATCGGGCTGGCGGTGGTCGGCGTGAGCGTTTTCTACATGCTCTTCACCGCGGCGGTGTACCACGCAGTGCCGTGGGAGTACGTCGCCGAGCAGTCCGCGCGGCGCGACGTCAACGCTCCGGGGCTGCTCGGCTATGTGCTTCCAGCGCGATGGACGGTGGCGATCGTGGCCGGCGGAGCGGTGGCACTGGCCAAGGATGTGCCGGCCATGCTCCTGTCGGTCTCGCGATTGATGTTTGCATGGGCCGAGGATGGGATCTTCCCGCGCCGCGTCGCCGCACTGCATCACCGATTCCGCACGCCGCACGTTGCGATCGTGGCCAGCGCATCGATGGCGACGTTGTCGATTCTCGGGTGCCATCTGGCGGGCGATGTCTTTCTCGGCGTCGACATTCTGGTCACCGCGATGCTCGTCAACTACATCGCGATGAGCGTGTCGGTGCTGACGCTGCCGGCGCGGAATCCTGCGATTGCGCGCGACATTCGAGTGCTCCCCGGGCGAAGCGCCAAGG
>CAYMQV010000087.1:0-18015 GCA_964392395.1 uncultured Gemmatimonadaceae bacterium | reverse complement strand
GCCGGTGCTCGACTATGTCGTCGTGAAGTGCCCGCGCTTCGCCTTCGAGAAGTTTCCGGCGGCAGATGCGCGACTGACGACGCAGATGAAGAGCGTCGGCGAGAGCATGGCGATTGGCCGCACTTTCAAGGAGGCCTTTCAGAAGGGATTGCGCGCGCTGGAGACCGGCCGCTCGGGGTGGGAGATCGGTGCGCGCCTGATCGATGATCGTCTCACCGATGCATCGATCGAGACGCTCACCGGGATGCTCCGGCAGCCGACGCCTGAACGGATCTTTCAGGTCAAGCGCGCGATGCAGGCGGGCGTGAGTGACGGACAACTCTTCGAGATCACCGCAATTGATCCGTGGTTCCTGGCGCAGATGCGGGAATTGATCGATGCCGAGCTCGAGTACGCTGCCGTGTCGGAGATCACTCCCGATTTCATTCGGCGCATGAAGCGCATGGGCTTCTCCGACCGGCAGCTGGGCGCGTTGCGCGGCGAGACGGAGCAGGCCGTGCGCGCACGCCGTCATGCGCTGGGGATCCGGCCGTCGTACAAGATGGTCGATACCTGCGCCGGCGAGTTCCCGAGCGAGACGCCGTATCTCTACTCGAGTTATGACGAGGAGAGTGAAGCGCCGCGCAGCGGCCGCACCTCGGTCATCATTCTCGGCTCCGGACCGAATCGCATCGGGCAGGGGGTCGAGTTCGACTACTGCTGCGTGCGCGCGGCCATCGCGCTCCGCGAGCGCGGGTACGAGACCATCATGATCAACTCGAACCCGGAGACGGTGTCGACCGATTTCGACGTCTCGGACAAGTTGTACTTCGAACCGCTGACGCTCGAGGATGTGCTCGAGATTGTCGAGCGCGAGCAGCCGATGGGCGTCATCGTGCAGCTCGGGGGACAGACGCCGTTGAAGCTGACGCGCGGCCTCGAGGCGGCCGGTGTGAGGATTCTCGGCACATCGCCGGATGCGATCGACATTGCGGAAGACCGTCGCCGGTTTGATGCGATCGCCCGGTCCCTCGGCATCAGGCAGCCGGACAACGGGACGGCCACCAGTGTCGAGGAGGCGGTCACCATCGCCGGTGGGATTGGCTACCCGGTACTGGTGCGTCCGAGTTACGTGCTCGGTGGTCGTGCGATGCAGGTGGTCTACGATGATGACTCGCTGCGCGACTATTTCGACACGGCTGCCCGTGTGTCCGAAGATCGGCCGGTGCTCATCGATCGCTTCCTCGAGGACGCCTTCGAGGCTGACGTGGATGCGATCTGCGACGGTGCGTCGGTCGTGATCGGTGGTGTCATGCAGCACATCGAGGATGCCGGTATTCACTCCGGCGACTCCGCCTGCGTCCTGCCGCCCGTCCGCATTTCGGCCGAGGATCAGGACATCATGCGCGCGCATACCGTGGCGCTGGCGAAGGCACTCGGCGTTGTTGGGCTGATCAACGTGCAGTATGCGATCCGGGACGGTGAGGTGTACGTCCTCGAGGTGAATCCACGCGCCAGCCGCACGATTCCGTTCGTGTCCAAGGCGATCGGTGTGCCGCTGGCGTCGCTTGCCGCACGGGTGATGTGCGGTGAAACGTTGGCGCAGGTTGGATTCACCGAGGAGATCGTACCGCCGTTCCTGAGCGTGAAGGAGGCCGTGTTCCCGTTCAAGAAGTTCCGCGAATTCGACCCGGTGCTCGGTCCGGAGATGCGGTCCACAGGCGAGGTGATGGGAATTGCCGAGTCGTTCGGCATCGCGTTCGCCAAGGCGCAGCTGGCGGCCGAAAATGCGTTGCCGCTGACCGGTGCGATCTTCGTGACGGTGAATGACCGTGACAAGCCGACGGTGGCGCCGATTGTCCGGCGGTTCCACGCGATGGGATTCCGGATCATCGCGACCAGCGGGACGGCCGCCTACTTCAAGGCGCAGGGCATTCCGGCTGAGAAGGTGTTCAAGGTGCACGAAGGCCGGCCGCATGCCCTCGATCTGATCGTGAATCGGGAGATCGTGCTGTTGATCAACACGCCGATGGGCAAGCACGCGCAACGGGACGACTACTCCATCAGGCAGGCCGCGATCGCCAACCGGATCGCATACACGACCACGCTGTCCGCCGCCAGTGCCGCGTGCGACGCGATCGAGGCCCTGACGATCGCGCAGCCTGGCGTGCGCCCGCTGCAGGACTGGCACGCGATGCTGCGCTCGGCTCGTGTGGTCCATCCCGGCTGATGCCAGCCGACGTGCCCTCATCATCACCCTTGGACCCGATGACTCACACTCCGGTGCCGTTGCTCGACCTGAAAGCGCAGCACGCGACGATCAAGCACGAAGTGACGGCGTTGGTGAACGCGGTCATCGAGGATCAGGCGTTCATTCTGGGGCCGATTGTCGGCCAGCTCGAGTGTGCTGTCGCGGGGCTCTCGAAGACCAGATTCGCCGTCGGATGTGCGAATGGCACCGACGCGATCCTGATCGCGATGCGTGCACTCGAGATCGGCCGGGATGATGAGGTGGTGACGACCCCGTTCACGTTCTTCGCCACGGCGGGTACCATCCATAATGTTGGTGCACGTCCGGTCTTCGCCGATATCGATCCGTTGACATTCAACATCGATCCGGCGGCGGCCGGTGCGGCCGTCACGTCGAGGACCAGAGCGGTGATCCCGGTGGATCTGTTTGGTCAGATGGCTGCCATCGACGCGGTGCGGACGCACGTCGGCGCCTTGCCGATCATCGAGGATGCGGCGCAGTCGATCGGCGCGCACCGGATGATCGACGGCGCCGCCGTGATGGCGGGCGAGGGGGCGACGATCGGCACCTTCAGCTTCTTTCCGTCCAAGAATCTCGGCGGCTACGGCGACGGCGGCATGATTGTCACCCAGGACGAGACGCTGTCGACCCGGATGATGAAGCTGCGCATGCACGGTTCGCTGAAGACCTACTATCACGAGATGGTGGGATACAACAGTCGCCTCGACGCCCTGCAGGCTGCAGTGCTGATGGCCAAGCTCCCCCATCTCGAGGCCTGGAGTGCGGCCCGTCGCGCCAATGCCGCCTTCTATGATCACGCGTTGGCGGACGTGGCCGAGATCGTGACGCCGTACGTCGACCCCGCCAACACCTCGGTCTACAATCAGTATACGATCCGTGCGCAGCGTCGCGATGATCTGCAGGCGCACCTCAAGGCGCGCGGAATCGGGTGCGCGATCTACTACCCGCTGCCGCTGCATCTCCAGCCCTGCTTCGCCTATCTCGGGTATCGGGAGGGGCAGTTCCCGGAGTCAGAGCGGGCGGCGCAGGAAGTATTGTCGCTCCCGGTCTTCCCTGAACTCACCACTGCGCAGCGCGATATCGTGATCGAGGGTGTCCGCTCGTTCTATGGTCGGTCGGCGTGATTCGCACATCTCCTTTTTCCGTGATGCATTCCTGATGCACAAGACGCAACTGCTGGCACGCATCCACGCACACGACGCGGTGGTGGCGATCGTTGGTCTCGGCTACGTCGGCCTTCCGCTCGCCATGGAGTTTGCTGACGCCGGGTTCACGGTCGTCGGCTTCGACGTCAGTGAACGGGTCGTGTCGCTGCTCAACGCCGGTGGGTCGCACATCCAGGATATTCCGGCCGCGATGGTGGCGAAGCACGTCGCCAGCGGCCGGTTTGTGGCAACGACCGATGCCACGCGCATGCGCGACGCCGACGCGATCTCGATCGCGGTGCCGACGCCGCTGGGGAAGACCCGCGATCCTGACATGACGTACGTCCACGCCGCCACCCAGGCTGTCGTGGCACAGGCGCATCCCGGCTTGCTGATCGTCCTCGAGAGCACGACGTATCCCGGCACGACGCGCGAAGTGCTGCTGCCGGCACTGGAGTCTGCCGGATTCACCGTGGGCACGGATGTCTTCCTCGCGTTCAGCCCTGAACGCGTGGATCCGGGGAACCCGATCTATCACACCAAGAACACACCGAAGGTCGTCGGCGGCGTCACGCCGGCCTGCACCGAGGTGGCCACCGCGCTCTATGGCGCGGTGATCGACACCGTCGTTCCCGTGTCGTCGACCGAAACGGCCGAGCTGGTCAAGCTGCTGGAGAACACCTTTCGGTCCGTGAACATCGGCCTGGTGAACGAAATCGCGATCGTCTGCGACAAACTGGGAGTCGATGTCTGGGAAGTGATCGATGCGGCGGCCACCAAGCCGTTCGGCTACATGAAGTTCACGCCAGGCCCCGGCATCGGCGGGCACTGTATTCCGCTCGATCCGCACTATCTCGCCTGGAAGATGCGCACGTTGAACTACAAGACCCGTTTCATCGATCTGGCCAGCGAGATCAACTCGGGCATGCCGGACTACGTCGTCGAGAAGGTCTCCCGTGCGCTCAACGACGTGCGCAAGGCGGTGCATGGCAGCCGGGTCCTGATTCTTGGTGTCGCCTACAAGCGGGATATCCACGACATGCGTGAGAGTCCGGCACTCGACATCATGCGGTTGCTCGAACAGCGCGGAGCCACGGTCACATTTCATGACCCGCACGTGGCGACGTTTCGCGAGGATGGGCACGAGTATCACAGTGTCGGGTTGACGCCCGATGCGCTCCGGACGGCGGATGCGGTGGTGATCGTCACCGACCACACGGCGTTCGACTGGCAGTTCATCGTCGATCATGCGGAATTGATCATTGACACCAGGAATGCCACCGGCCGAACCGCACGGTCCCGGGCGCGGGTGGTTTCGCTGGCGGACTCGATGGCGCAGCGCACCCGTGGGACCGCCTGAGATGGCAGGCGGCATGCGCCCGGGGGCGCGCGCGCTGAACCCCCGCTCCGCAGTGGGGTCTATAGCTCCGGAAGCACCGCTCTCCGCCGTCGTTGGCGCCCACTTCGGGCGATTGCCGCGTTTCCAGCACCCATGCGTCCAGCACTTTCCCAGCCCAGGCACTGTGGCCTTTCCACCGTCGCTGCGCCACTCTGTCCGGATCGCGTCCCTATGACGGTGCGCCGTGTGTCGTCGCGGGCAGGGCTGGTCGCGTTCCTGCTTCTCGTGACAGCGTGCAGCGGGAATTTCCGTGTCGATCGCTTCGCCGGCCAGAATGGCCCACTGTTCGCTGCCGGTGTCCGCGAGCTGAATCTGCGGCACTGGTCGAACGCGATCACGGCCTTCGAGAAGCTGGCCACGGACCTGCCTGCCCGCGACTCCCTGCTGCCGTTGACGCAGTACTTCCTCGGCAAGGCGCGCATCGGATCGTCGGAGTTCCTCCTGGCGGCGCAGGCGTTTACCAAGGTCGCCGAGAATTTCCCCGAGGATTCGCTGGCGGACGACGCGATGTTCGAGAGCGCGCGTGCCTACCAGCGATTGTGGCGCTCACCGGAGCTCGACTCGCAGTACGGCACGACCGCCCAGGCCTCGTTTCGGACGCTGGTCGCGGTTTATCCCGATTCGCCGCGGCGGAAGGATGCCGAGCGTGAATTGGCCGCACTCGAGGAGATGTTCGCCACCAAGGAGTATCTCGCCGGCTACTACTACTTCCGGCGCAAGGCGTACGATCCGGCGATCCTGTACTTCAAGGTAGTGGTCAACAATTTCCCCGAGAGCGTGAAGGCTCGCGATGCGTATCTGCGCATGATCGAGTCGTATCGCTTCATCCGCTACAAGGAAGAGGCAGCCGACGCCTGTACCGCCGTCCGCGCCCGATTTGCCACCGATCCCGCAGTCCGGCAGCTTTGTCCGCCACCGACGCCCGCGCGTGACAGCGCGACCGCGCCCGGAATCAGCCAGCCGGCGGCCATTCCGCCTCCACCGAAACCCTGAGAGGGGTCGTGCGAATCGGCCTGCTGGGCGGGAGTTTTGACCCTCCGCATGTCGGCCACTGGCTGGCGGCGGTTGACGCGTTTGAACGGTTGGAGCTGGATCGGTTGGACTTCATTCCGGCAGCGCACCAACCGCTCAAGGCCGACGGGCATACCGCCACGGCTGCGCAGCGCCTCGGCATGGTGCAGGCGATGGTCGGCGGCGATCCGCGCTTCCGCGTGAATCCGGTCGAAATCGCTCGTGGGGGAGTATCTTTCACAGTCGACACGGCAGCGGCGTATCGTGCGTCTGGTCTGGACGATGAGCTGTTTCTGCTGCTCGGCGCGGATGCCGCGTCCGGGCTCGCCCGATGGAAGGAACCCGAGCAGTTGCTGCGTCTGGTGCAGTTGGTCGTCCTGACTCGTGGTGCGGAAGCCTTCGCGCCGTCCGGTCCGGCACTAGGTGCGCAGACGCTGTCGACGCGACGGGTGGATGTGAGTTCCACCGAGGTGCGCCGCCGTGTTCGCGAGGGGCGCTCACTACGAGGATTCGTCCTGGACGCCGTGGCGGAGTACATCCGTACCTCGGCGTTGTACCGATAGGGGAGACCGATGCTCAAGGATGTGCTGGGAAAGCTGTTTGGCACGCGCCATCAGCGCGAAGCAAAGCGCGTGAAGCCGATCATCGATGAGATCCACCGTCATGAAGCGACGCTGAGTTCACTCGACGACGCCACCGTGCAGGCGCAGACGACCAGGTTCCGTGGGATACTCGCGGACCGTACCGGCGAGCTCGAGGCGCGCGTCGCGTCGCTGAAGGAGGCCAAGCGATCGGCCGCAGACCCGACGGAACGGGACGGGATCGACGACGAACTGACGGGGAAAGACGGTCGTAGCGGTGCCGAAGGCGCGCTTCGCGAGGCGATTGCCGAGGTCCTCGACGAGTTGCTGCCGGAAGCATTCGCGACCGTCCGTGAAGCTGCGCGCCGGCTCAAGGGATCGGACGCGCCCGTCACCGGTCACCCGCAGCTGTGGGACATGGTGCCCTACGACGTGCAGCTGGCCGGCGGCATTCAGCTGCACCTCGGTCGGATCGCGGAAATGGCCACCGGCGAAGGCAAGACGCTGGTCGCGACGTTGCCGCTCTATCTGAATGCGCTCACCGGCCGCGGGGTGCACCTGGTGACGGTGAACTCATATCTGGCGCGACGCGACTCACAGTGGATGGGCCACCTGTTCACGTGGCTCGGACTGAGTATCGCCTGTCTCGATGATACCGAGCCCGGGTCGATGGACCGTCGCGCCGCGTACAATGCCGACATCACCTACGGTACCAACAATGAGTTCGGCTTTGACTATCTCCGCGACAACATGGTCCACTCCCTGGACCAGCGTGTGCAACGGAAGCACTACTACGCCATTGTTGACGAAGTCGACTCCGTCCTGATCGACGAAGCGCGCACGCCGCTCATCATCTCGGGCCCGGTGGGCAATGAGAATGATTCAATGTATCAGGCGCACAACTCCTCGGTCGCGAAGTTGATTCGCGAGCAGGATGCCCTGGTGAACTCGTTGGTCGCAGAAGGTGAGCGCCTGATGGAAGGTGATGCGGACGCAGCCAGCCTGCTCATGTACAAGGCGCAACTCGGCGGTCCGAAGAACAAGAAGCTGTTCAAGATGCTCGGTGAAACCGGCGTCAAGCAGATGGTCCAGAAGCGCGAACTCGAACACCTCGCCGATCGCAAGCTGCCGGTCAACAAGCAGCAGTACAGCGACATCGAGGACGAACTCCATTTCGTGCTGGACGAGCGCGGCCACACCGTGCATCTGACCGATCGTGGTGTCGACCTGATGACGAAGATGACCGGGGAGGAGTTCCTGCTCCCCGATATCTCGGTCGAGATCGGCCGCCTCGACTCCGCTGCCGATCTCGAACCCCAGCAGCGACTCGAGCAGCGGGCCGTCCTCAATCGCGAATACGCGATGCGCAGTGAACGCCTGAACATCGTGCACCAGTTGCTGCGCGCGTACGCGTTGTACGAGAAGGACGTGAATTACGTGGTGCAGGACGCACAGGTGCTGATCGTCGACGAGTTCACCGGGCGCACGATGCCCGGGCGCCGCTGGTCGGAAGGGCTGCATCAGGCGGTCGAAGCCAAGGAAGGCGTCCAGGTCAAGGGCGAAACCCAGACCATGGCGACGATCACGATCCAGAATTACTTCCGGATGTACGAGAAGCTCGGCGGCATGACCGGCACCGCGGAGACGGAAGAGACGGAGTTCCACCAGATCTACACGCTCGACGTGGCGGTGATTCCGACCAACCGTCCGATCATCCGCGATGATCGGCAGGACCTGGTGTTCAAGACGCGGCGGGAGAAGTACAACGCGATCGTCGAAGAGGTCAAGCGGCTGCACGAACTCGGCTTCCCGATTCTCGTCGGCACGGTCAACGTCGAGGTGTCCGAGACGATTGCGCGACTGATCCAGCGTGCAGGCATGAAGTGCAACGTGCTGAATGCCAAGTATCATCAGCGTGAAGCCGAGATCGTCGCGGAAGCGGGGCAGCCTGGCGCGATCACGATCGCGACCAACATGGCCGGCCGCGGGACGGACATCAAACTCGGGGCCGGTGTGACCGAGGGAAAGCCGTCCAGCATCCATGACCCCGATGGAAAGCTGATCGACATCACCGAGATCGGCGGGCTGCACATCATCGGCAGCGAACGCCATGAATCACGCCGCATCGACCGGCAGCTGCGCGGTCGCGCCGGCCGGCAGGGCGATCCGGGGTCGAGTCAGTTCTTCCTCTCGCTGGAAGACGATCTGATGCGTCTCTTCGGATCGGAGCGCATTGCAAAACTGATGGACCGACTCGGTGCGCAGGAGGGCGAGATGCTGACGCATCCGCTCATCACGCGCAGCATCGAGCAGGCGCAGAAGCGGGTCGAACTGCAGAACTTCCAGGCGAGAAAGCGGCTGCTCGAGTACGACGACGTGATGAACCAGCAGCGGGAAGTCATCTACTCCTTGCGGACCTTCGCGCTCGATGGCGGTGAAGAACTGCGTGGCGAAGCGCGCAAAATGGTCGAGAAGGCCGTCGGTCGGCGCGTGGAGCTCGGGCTGGCGGGATACGAGTCGCCCGAGCAGTGGGATCTGGCGTCGCTGCAGCAGGATCTGATGATCCAGTATCTGCTGCCCGTCCCGGCGTTTGCGGAGGGTGCGACGGATCGCCCTGGTGACACGCTGCAGGCCCGGACGGCCTCGGTCGAAGCAGCGACCGAGGCCTTCGACGCAAAGCTGGCGGAGCTCGACTCCGTCATTGACGAAACAGGCGTCGGCTTCTCGGCACGGATGCTCTCGCTGGTGATGCTGAACGTACTCGACGAGAAGTGGAAGGATCATCTCTACGATCTCGACCAGCTGCGCAACGCGATTCACTACCGGTCGTGGGGCCAGAAGGATCCGCTGGTGGAATACAAGCAGGAGGCCTACACGATGTTTGTGGATCTCATGCAGGATGTGTATCACACCTTCTCGGAACGATTCATGAAGGCCCAGCTGGTGCTGAACGAGCCCGAGCCGCTGCCGCCGATGGATCTCGCCGCGTTCATTGCACCGCAGCCGAACGGTGCTGGTCCCGCTCCGGGCGCGGCGCCGACGAAGCGATACAACGCCTTCGGTATTCTCGAGGATATTCCGTCAGGCGAGCTGCCGTCGCGCAAGGAGAGCGACCCGCCGAAGCCACGCGATCGCAAGGACCGGAAGAAGAAATAGCGCGGTGGACGATACGACAGCGGGGCGCGGCCAGATGGTGGTCGCGCCCCGCCGTCGTTCTGCACCTCGTGAGGTTCTATCGCCCGAGCCGAAAAAGCGCGCTCAGTCCGATCCGTGCTCCGACATCGACGACCTGTGCACCCAGCAGATAGTTGGCAACGACATCGCTTCGGAGCTGCAGGTCTCTGGAGAGTGCGACGCGAGTGCCGATGACCGCCGAACCACCCCAATGGTCGACGTATTCGTAGGAGCTGCGCACCGGGCCGACTGCGGCCACCACTGCGGACCGACTGCCCACGGGCACATTGTGCGCATAGCGAAAAGCGAACGTAGTGACGCGAAAGCTCTCGCCTGTTCGCAGAATCCCGCCCGTGGACCCGGGCTGGTTGCCATCGCGCACCGGTTGTCGACCGTAGGTCGCTTCGACTTCCAGTTCCGAGCGAGAGGTGATGAAGGCGCCGACACGCGTGCCGATCGCGCGCCCGCTGCGCAGATTCCAGATCGGATGCAGCCGCCACTGCTGAGCGAAGAGGGCCCCCTCGAGAGTGCCCGGCGCCTGTGCGGTGCGATTGCCACCTCGTCGATCGCGCGTTGTTGGACCATCAAACGGTCCAAGCAGCGTTTGCACCCCGGTCCGGAGCCCGAACTCACGTGCGCCGCTGGTCGGGAGATAGTTGAAAACCAGATCCGAACGAAGGGCGTACCGGCCCCGGATGACGGTGCTCACGCCAAGGAGCATGCTCGGACCAAAATTGTATGTCACTTCGTAGTCGCTCCGCGCCAGGCCGGCGCCGAGCACGAGGCCTGAGTACTCGCTCAGCGGCCGCGTCCAGGTGCCTCGTGCCACGAGTTGGTTGTAGCGCCGTCGCGTCAGTGGCGCTCCACTCCCCTCGACCGTGCCGGTCGACGCCTCGAGCTCCACCCCGATGTGCCGGTGCAAATTGACGCGACCGCGAATCCCCAGGCTCAGCGGCACGGGACTCTCGAACCGAGCCTGCGACGGGTCGACGCGTGTGACCTGCCCGTAGGCGCCGACTTCGATCGACCCCGGAGCCTGGCCTTGGAGGATACCGGCCGATCCTGCCAGCGCTGCCGCTGCGAGGAGGGACAGCGAACGCAGGTGCATAGTCATCCGGCAGAGGGAAAGTCTCGCCGCACGCGTGGGCGGCCGTACGAGAACGATATCAGCGCATGGGTTCGCACCGCGAGGGGCTGCACTGCAGCGGATCGGTACGCACACCTGAGCCGTGAGACGGCATCGTGGGAGCGCGTGCCCAGCCCATCAACTCGATCCGGAGCCCCATGTTCTCCCCACCAGCTCGTGACGTCGCTCGCAGGTCGCTGGCCATGACTACCGCGAACGTCTCTCCTGCGCTAATACAAATACAGCGACTGGCACCAGCCGAACGCCCACGCGAGCGGCTGCGGTCGCTCGGCGCCCGGGCACTCGGCACGGCGGAGTTGCTGTCCGTCATCCTCGGGACCGGCCAGCGCGGGCGATCATCGCTGACCATCGCCCACGACCTGTTGGCACAAGTTGGCGGATCGTTGCGGGTGCTGGCGGGGCGCCCGGTTGCGACCCTCAGCGCCGTACACGGTGTTGGTCCGGCACGGGCGATGGCGATCGTGGCGGCGCTGGAGCTCGGGCGGCGGACGGCGGCAGAACCGCATGGTGAGCGGATCACCGTGCATTCACCGCAGGACGTCGTGGCGGCATTCGCACCGCATCTGGAGGCGCTGTCGGTCGAGGAGTTTCACATCGCGATTCTTGATGCGCAGCACCATCTGGAGCGCGACGTGCTGGTGACGCGAGGAATCCTCGATTCTTCGCTGGTACATCCGCGGGAAGTCTTCCGGGAGGCGATTGCCGAGCGCGCGGCGTCGATCATCCTGGTGCACAATCACCCGAGTGGGGATCCGACGCCGTCGGCGGAGGATCGAATGGTGACGTCGCAGTTGGTGGCAGCGGGCACTTTGCTCGGAATTCCGGTGCGTGATCACGTCGTGATCGGGCGGGGCAGGTACGTGAGTTTTGCGGAGGCTGGGTGGCTATCGACGGGTCGATGAAGCAGGCCGAAGAAGTCTTCCCTGGATGGGGCCCGGGCAGTCCGCTGCCGGCGCGGCTCGATCGCGAACTGCTCATGCGCGCCTATCGCTACAGCGCGCGCGCCCACACCGGGCAGAAGCGGCGTTCAGGCGAGGATTACGTCGTGCATTGTGTGCAGGTGGCACGCATTCTGGCCGACTTGCAGCTCGATTCGACGACGATCGCGGCCGGCCTGATTCACGACGTGGTGGAAGACACGGCCATCACCGTCCAGGACGTCGAGCGCGAATTCGGCCCTGAGGTCGCACAGATCGTCGATGGCCTGACGAAAATCGGGAATCTGCCGTTCACGTCGAAGGAAGAGCGCCAGGCCGAAACGTATCGCAAGCTCCTGCTCAGCGTGGCGCGCGATGCGCGCGTCATCATCATCAAGCTCGCCGACCGCCTGCACAACATGCGGACGCTCGACTGGATGCCAGACGACAAGAAGCGGCTGATCGCGCAGGAAACGCGAGACATCTATGCCCCGCTGGCGCATCGCTTCGGGATGGCCCGCGTGCGATGGGAACTCGAAGACCTCGCGTTCAAGTACCTCGAACCCGACGAGTACCGCACGCTCGCGCGACAGGTCAGCACGAGACGTGGCGAGCGCGAGGAGCTGATCGCACAGATGGCGCTCCCGCTCAAGGAGCGTTTCGATATCGCCGGCCTGAACGATGCCGATGTCTCCGGTCGACCGAAACATCTCTGGTCGATCTGGAAGAAGATGCAGAAGCGCAACAAGCCCTACGAAGAGATCTTCGACCTGCTCGCGATCCGCGTGCTCGTCGATTCGATTCCGGACTGCTATCACGCGCTGGGGGTGATTCACGAGAAGTGGAAGCCCGTGCAGGAGCGCATCAAGGATTACATCGCACAACCGAAATCGAACGGCTATCAGTCACTGCACACCACGGTGTTCGGGCCGAGCAAGCAACTGTTCGAGATTCAGATCCGCACCCGCGAGATGCACCAGACCGCCGACTACGGCATCGCGGCCCATTGGCTCTACAAGGAAGGAGCCAAGGAACCCGGTGATCTGGACCGCCATCTGGCGTGGTTCCGCCAGGTGCTCGAGTTCCAGCTCGACACGAAGTCGCCGGACGAGTTCCTCGAGTTCCTCAAGCTCGACCTGTATCAGGACGAGATCTTCGTGTTCACGCCCACCGGCGATGTCATCCAGTTGCCGAAGGGCGCGACGCCGATCGACTTTGCATTCGCCGTGCACACGGCGGTCGGTCTGCGGTGCCAGGGCGCCAAGGTCAATGGTCGCATCACGCCGTTGTCGCGCCCACTCAAGAATTCGGAGACGATTGAAATCCTGACCTCGCCCTCGGCAAAACCGAGTCGCGACTGGTTGGCGCATGTCAGGACGAGTCGCGCGCGCTCCAAGATCCGGCAGCAGCTGCGCCATGACGAGCAGGTGACCAGCGAGAAGCTCGGCCGCGAAATCCTGGAGCGGGAGCTCCGCCGTCGGCGACTGGGAAAGGTCACCGATGACATGCTCAACGCTGCCGCCAAGGCGCTGAGCCTGACCGATGCCGTGCACGTTCTGGCAGCGATCGGGCAAGGCGAGATCCAGATCCTGGCGGTCGTCAAGCAGCTGTTTCCAGCTGCGGACGAGTCGGCCGAGCCGCCGAAGCCGAGTGTCATCGAGCGCCTCGTGGACCGGGTGCGCGGGACGCAGAACGATCGCGGCGTCAGGATTCAGGGTGTCGATGGCGTCATGGTCCGGTACGCGCAGTGCTGCCAGCCCGTGCCCGGGGATGAAGTGGTCGGCTACGTCACGCGCGGCCGCGGCGTCAGCATCCATCGCGCGGACTGCCCCAATCTCCTGCCGCTGGCACATGAGCCGGAACGGCGCCTCGAGATCGACTGGCAGGAAAAGTTCGGCGAACGCTTCATCGTACGCCTGGCACTCGAAGGCACCGACCGACGAGGGCTGTATGCCGATGTCGCGAGCGCCGTCAGCTCCACCGGGACCGACATCCGCCAGATGGATCTGAAGGCGGTGGACGGACGGGCCGTCGGGGCGGTGCTGGTCGAGGTCGAGAATCTGCAGCACCTGCAGCAGATCCTGAAGGCGGTCCGGCGGGTGAAGGGGATCAGCGAGATTGCGCGACGGGAGCGCATCTCCACGGAGGACTAGCGTCCGTCAGGGCGGCGGGAGCCGAGCGCCGACCGGGTCACGGAGCCACCGAGCCCCACCTGGACTCCCCGAAGAAACGCCGATAGCCTATCTTCACGGGATGAGACACTCGCTGTTCGACCTCCAGGCGCCGTATCAGCCAGCCGGAGACCAACCGCGCGCCATCCGCGAACTGTCTGCCGGTCTCGAACGGGGCGATCGGTATCAGACGCTGCTGGGTGTCACGGGGTCCGGCAAGACGATGACGGTGGCCAGCGTGATCGCGATGTGGGGGCGTCCGACCCTGGTGCTGTCCCACAACAAGACACTCGCGGCACAGCTCTACGGCGAACTGAAAGGATTCTTCCCGAAGAATGCCGTCGAGTACTTCATCTCGTACTACGACTACTACCAACCGGAAGCGTACGTCCCGTCGAGCGATACCTACATCGAGAAGGACGCGTCGATCAACGAGGACATCGATCGACTGCGCCTGCGGGCGACCTCGAGTCTGATGGAACGCGAGGACGTCGTCATCGTCTCGACGGTGTCAGCGATCTACGGCCTCGGCGATCCGGTGTCCTACCGTGAGCGAATGATCAGCGTTGATCAGGGCCAGCAGATCGCGCGGGATGATCTGCTCCGTCTGCTGGTCGGCATTCAGTATCAGCGGAATGACGTGGCGTTCGATCGCGGCACGTTTCGAGTGCGCGGCGACACCGTCGAGATTTTCCCCGCCTACGAGGAACAGGCGGTCCGGGTCGAGTTCTGGGGCGATGAAGTCGAACGCATCACGAAAATTGATCCGATCACCGGCGATCTGATCGCCTCGCTGAAGCGCGCCGCGGTGTATCCGGCGAAGCACTTCATCACCAGTCGTCCGTCGCTCGAGAAAGCGGCGAAGGCGATCAAGGAAGAACTGGCCGATCGCTTGGCTGTGCTGCGAAACGAGGGGAAGCTGCTCGAGGCGCAGCGGCTCGAAGGCCGGACCAATTTCGATCTCGAGATGATGGCCGAGATCGGGACCTGTGCCGGGATCGAGAATTACTCGCGTCACCTCTCGGGACGCACCACTGGCGATCGACCGGCCTGCCTGTTCGACTACTTTCCCGAGGATTTCGTCGTCGTGGTGGACGAGTCTCACGCGACGCTGCCGCAGATTCGCGGGATGTACAATGGCGATCGGGCGCGCAAGCTCACGCTGGTCGACTATGGATTCCGTCTGCCGAGTGCCCTCGACAACCGTCCGCTGGTCTTCGACGAGTTCCTCGCGTTGACCCCGACGCTGATCAATGTCTCGGCGACGCCAGGGCTGATCGAACTCGAACTGAGCGAAGGGGTCGTGGTCGAGCAGGTGATTCGGCCCACGGGGCTGGTCGATCCGATCATCGAGATCCGACCGGTGCGCGGACAGGTGGATGACCTGCTGCATGAGATTCGCATCCGCGAGCGAAAAGATGAACGGGTGCTGGTCACGGTGCTGACCAAGCGGATGGCCGAGGACCTCACGGACTATCTGCAGCAGGTCGGTGCCCGGGTGCGATACATGCACGCCGACATCGATGCGATCGAACGCATGGAGATTGTCCGCGGGCTGCGGCTCGGTGAGTTCGACGTGCTGATCGGGATCAACCTGCTGCGCGAAGGGCTCGACATGCCGGAGGTTTCACTGGTCGCCATTCTCGACGCCGACACGGAAGGGTTTCTTCGCAGCGATCGATCGCTGATCCAGACCGTGGGACGTGCCGCACGCCACCTTGAAGGACGGGCGATTCTCTACGCCGATCGGATCACCGACTCGATGAAGCGGTGCATCGATGAGACGGATCGCCGGCGAACGATTCAGGTCGCGCACAATACCGCCAATGGCATCACGCCGAGGGGGGTGCGCAAGAGCATCGAGCAGGTGCGCTTCAGTACCCGCGTGGCCGACGCGCGCATGGATGAAGCGGCGGAGACGGATGGTGCACCGTTGTCGGCATACGGTCAGCAGAAGGTGGCCGAGCCGGCCGGCGGGTATACTGCCGCCGACTTGCCGGCGATGATTGCTCAGCTCGAGACGGAGATGCAGGTCGCCGCCAGGGAACTCGACTTCGAAGCCGCGGCGCGATTGCGCGACCAGCTGTTCGAGTTGCGCGTGCGTAGCGGGGATACCGCCGGCGCACGCACGGGCGTCTCGTCCGTTGCGGCCGACAGCAAGAGCGGCACGCGCGCTGGGAAGGGCGGTCGCGGCGGGCGGAAACAGCGTGGGCGCTGAATTGCGCGAGACCGCGACGCTGGTCACCCTCGGGCAGATCGAGGAACTGGGCGCCACGATTGCGCGTGCACTCGTGGCGCCGGCGCTCGTCACCCTCTCCGGTGACCTCGGTGCAGGGAAGACCACCATGTCACAGGCCATCTGTCGGGGCCTTGGCATCACCGAACCGGTCACGAGTCCGACGTTCGCGCTGATCCATGAGTATCAGACGCTCGTTGGTCGTGTTGTGCATTGTGATCTCTATCGCCTCGACACGCCGAACGACGTGGCGTCGCTTGGTCTCGATGATCTGTTCGCCGACCAGGGGGCCGTTGTGCTGATCGAGTGGCCCGAACGCGCCGGTGGGCTGCTGCCAGCACCCACGCTGGCGATTGCGCTCGCGCACGAACCGGGCATGCCCGACCTGCGACGCCTTTCGCTCACGTGGGCGTCATGACGTCACGTCTGCAGTTGGCCATCGATGCCAGCGCCGGGCCCGCGTCGGTTGCGCTCTTCGTCGACGACATCCTGGTGCAGGCGCGCCGGATCGACCGGCAGGGGTCGGCCGAGCTGCTGGCACCAACGGTTGCGGACGTGCTCCGCGCCGCTGGCAGGAGTGCGCAGGAACTGACGGACGTGATCGTCGGTGGTGGGCCGGGGAGCTTCACTGGTCTCCGAGTCGCCGGCGCACTTGGGAAGGGGTTGGCGCGTGGGGCTCTGGCGCGGCTCTGCGCCGTGCCGTCGTTGCCGCTGATCGCGGCCGCGGATCACGACGCTCCGCCTGGGCTCTACTGCGCGGTCCTCGACGCGCTGCGCGGCGACTGGTTCATCCAGTCGGTCACGCGTCACGGGGACGGGCACTGGAGTGTCGATGGGCCAGTCGAGCGCGTTGCGTCGGAGCAGGTGCGGCAGCGGGCGAGGTCGCTTGGCGCGACGCTGGCCGGCCCACCAATCTCGGTGGCGCAGCAACCCGATGCGCGAGCCGCGCTGCGGGTTGGGGTGACGGCGGTCAATCTCGCGACGTGGGAGCCCGACTACGGGCGCCTCGCCGAAGCGCAGGTCCAGTGGGAGGCGGCGCATGCGCGAGCGCTGCCTGGCGCATGATCGGCACGGTGTTGCGCCGAGCGGTCGTCGCCGACATGGAAGCGATCCTGACGATCGAAGCCGCCGTATTCGCCGATCCATGGCCCGAACAGTTCTTCCTCCCGGAATTCGAGGATGCGTACAGCTGGTTCCAGGTGGCCGAGGTGGACGGTCGCGTGGCGGGGTTCGTGATTGCGAGAATCGTTGCGCAGCAGGGCGAGATCGTCAACATCGCGATCGATCCCGCCCACCATGGCAGCGGCCTCGGCGGACGCTTGCTGGATGCGGCGATTGGAGCGTCGGTCGCCGCACAGTGTGAAGCGGTCTGGCTCGAGGTCCGTGTCACGAACGAGCCCGCGAAGCGACTCTACATCAGTCGCGGCTTCGAGGCCATCGGCAGACGCAACCGCTACTACCAGAAACCCGTGGAGGACGCCCTGGTGCTGAGGCGAACGCTTCCCGAGATCGGCACGCAGGCAGAAAAATGATGACACTTGCAGTAATTTCAGGCACGGCTGCAGGGCAACTCACCTTACCGTCGTTCCGACCGGCGCCACATGCACCGAGTCACCAGCCCCACCGTCCTTTCTGGAGACGATGCCGATGTCACGCAGCTTGAACAAAGTCATGTTGATGGGAAATCTCGGGAACGATCCCGAGGTCCGTTCCACCGCCGGTGGCGGGAAGGTCGCCAGCTTTTCCCTCGCCACGTCGCGGACGTGGAACGATCCGTCCGGGAACAAGCAGGAGAAGACGGAGTGGCATAAGTGCATCGCATGGAACCAGGGAACGCAGAAACTCGCTGACGTGGTCGAGAACTACTGCAAGAAGGGCAAGCCGGTCTACGTCGAGGGAACGATCGAGTACCGCCAGTGGCAGGACAAGGAAGGGCAGACCCGCTACTCGACGGAAATCCGGGTGCGGGAGCTTATCCTCCTG
>CAYMQV010000086.1:6830-18170 GCA_964392395.1 uncultured Gemmatimonadaceae bacterium | reverse complement strand
CGGCCGCCTTTCGCTCGGTGGATCTCGCGATCGGTGATGCGCTGCGTGCCAGCAATGCCCAGGAGGCGGCCGAGATCGTGATTCTCGTCAGCTCCTTCGAGCGTGGGGATCGCCGCGCGATGCTTGCCTCGGGTGTGACGCGGGACAGCGTGCGTCTGGGCTGTTCGCCGGTGGTCAATCTCTATCAGCACACCGCCGAGCCCATCCTGCTCACGCACCGGCGCGACGAATATCCGCTGGTGCCGGATGCGCAGCAGCGCATGGCGACGGAAGTGTACGCGGTCACCAATGTGGTCGGTGTGCCCGCCGGTGGCGGCGAAGCCATGCCATACGAGCCGCTCTATGGACTGAAGCATGATGTCCCGGCCAGTGAGCAGCCGGTGTTCTGGGTGGCGCGTCGACATCCGGCACCGGAGCGTGGTGCGCGCGCGAGTGACATCGCGCTCGCGTTCGTGGACCGCGGGGGACGCACGCTGCAGCCGAAGCACGATGTCGTCACCGCCCGAACGCTCTGCTTCAATGGCGACCTGCCATCGCGCTTGCCGGTTGGTGATCCTCGTGGCGATTTCGAACTGGTTGGCGGCGGACCGCTGACGCAGATCACCGCGCTGCTGCGACCGACGGTGGCCGTTCACCCCCGTCTTGGTGCCGCCCTGGCGTGGCGCATGGTCTCGCAGCTGTCACTCAATCATCTGTCGCTCGACGATGGGCCGACCGCACTGCGGGAACTGCTGCGCCTGCATGATCATGCCGAGTCACCGGATATCGAGCGTCAGGTGCAGGGGATCGTCGACGTGCGGAGTGCGGCCGTGCACGCGCGAGTGCCAGGGCTGGCGCAGGCTGGCGGACTGGCGTTGGCGCGGGGCCGACGGATCACGCTCGATCTCGACGAGGATCACTTCGCCGGCGATGGCGCGTGGATCTTTGCCAGTGTGCTGGAGCGCTTCTTTTCGCTGTATGCGTCGCTCAACAGCTTCACACAGCTGACCGTGAACACCCGGCAACGCCGCCGTCCGCTGGCGGAATGGGGGCCACGCAGTGGCAGCCGGGCGCTCGGATGAGTACCGAGCCGCTGGATCCGGTTGCACTCGATTCCCTCGTGGAGCGCATGGAACAGGCGCCCGGGGCGTTCGAGTTCGCACAGCTCGTCCGCCTGCTCTCACGCGTGAACCCGACGCGGTCACCGGTCGGCGAATTCGGTGATCCGTCGGAGGAGATCGTGCGCTTTGGCGTGCATCCATCGCTCGGGTTCCCACCGGGCGATGTGCACCGTGTGAATGTGACGCCGAGTGGCCCAGGGGTGACCGACGAGAGCGAGCTGTCGACGCCACGGACACGCGCCTCCAGGGCAGGAATGCGCGGCGCGGGAGGCCAGCCGTTCATGGAGGTGAACTTTCTTGGGCTGATCGGACCGGCCGGCGTGATGCCGAAGACCTACACGCAGTTCGTTGCCGAGCGGGTCGGAGTCAAGGACACGGCGATCCGGGATTTCCTCGATCTCTTCCATCACCGCCTGATCTCGCTGTTCTATCGGGCCTGGCGTACGACGAGGCCGCACGTCGCGGCAGGCGAAGGCGCAGGCGACGATGCGTTGTCGCAGCGGTTGCGCAGCATCATTGGCATCGGGACACCGGCGGTGGCGGCCCAAGTGCCGATCGACGATTCGGTCTTGTTGCGCCATGCCGCGCTGCTCGCCCCGCATGCGCGCTCGGCCAGCGCGCTGCAGCAGTTGATCGCCGCCTATCTCGACGTGCCATGCGCGGTGGAGGAGTTCGTACCGGCGTGGTATCGCCTGGCACCGGGGACGCAGTGTGCGCTGGGTGAAGACGACCAGACGACCGTGCTCGGCCTCGGGACGGTGGTCGGTGATGAGGTGCTCGATCATGGTGCGAGGGCCCGCGTTCGCATCGGGCCCATGCCACGCGCCCTCTTCGAGGCACTGCTTCCCGGCACACGCGGGCACGCGGCGCTCAAGGGGCTGGTCCGCTTCGTTGCCGGTGATGCGGTCGAAGTCGAAGTGCGGTTGATGCTCGAGCGCAGCGCCGTGCCGGCGACGGTGCTCGGTATGGGTGCTGGCCAGCTCGGATGGGGCACGTGGATTCGCACGCGGTGCCCGACGCATGATCCGGATGACACCGCGTTTCTCTTCTGATCTGAATGATGTTCGCGGGAGCGGATTCGCTCCCATCCTGCAGTTTCAGTTCTTTCTTTCCTGAACCCCTCGACCGATGGTCACCCTTCGCGCCCTCATCGCCAAGCTCGACGCCGAATTGCGCAACGCAGTCGAGGCGGCCGCTGGTACGTGCCTCTCGCGCACGCACTATGACATCGAGATCGAGCACCTGCTGCTGAAGGCGCTCGATGCAACCGACACCGATCTGTTTTTCGCGCTGCGACACTTCGGTGTCGATCGCTCGCGGTTGGCCACCGAGTTGCAGCGCTCGCTGGATAAGCTGAAAACCGGGAATGCGCGCACACCCTCGTTGTCGCCATCGCTCGTCAAGGTGCTGACGGAAGCATGGACCATCGGGTCCATCGACTACGGGGCGCAGAAGATCCGCACTGGATACTTCCTGCTGGCGCTGGTCACTGACGCGGACATCGCGCGTCGCATCGTCCAGGAATTGCCATCCCTTGGTATGGTGAATCCCGAGGCGTTGCGGTCGACCTTCGACGCCATCGTGGTCGAGAGTACCGAGGCGAAGGCGCATCTGGCGTCCAGCAGCGGTCCGGCGGCGCCCGGTGCGTCGTCAGGCGGTGCGCCGTCGGGAAAATCCGGCGGTCAGACGCCATTCCTCGATCAATACACGGTTGATCTGACGGCCAATGCGCGCGCCGGCAAGATCGATCCGGTCCTCGGTCGTGATACCGAAGTCCGTCAGGTCATCGATATCCTCACCCGTCGCCGGCAGAACAATCCGATTCTCGTCGGCGAAGCGGGCGTCGGCAAGACGGCGGTGGTCGAAGGGTTCGCACGCCGGATCGCGGAAGGCGACGTACCCGCGCCATTGAAGGGTGTCACACTGCGGACGCTCGATCTGGCACTGCTGCAGGCTGGCGCTGGCGTGAAAGGCGAATTCGAGAGTCGCCTCAAGGGACTCATCGATGAGGTGAAGAAATCACCGATACCGATCATCCTCTTCATCGATGAGGCGCACACCATGATCGGCGCCGGCGGCGCGGCGGGCCAGAATGACGCCGCCAACCTGCTCAAGCCAGCCCTCGCACGCGGCGAACTGCGCACGATCGCCGCCACCACGTGGAGCGAGTACAAGAAGTTCTTCGAGAAGGATCCCGCGCTCTCGCGGCGCTTCCAGCTGGTGAAGGTCGACGAGCCGACCGAGGACGTCTGCATGCTCATGATGCGCGGTGTCGTGCCGTCGCTCGAAAAGCATCACACGGTGCGGATCACGGATGACGGTCTCGCCGCTGCCGTCCGACTCTCCCATCGCTACCTCCCGGATCGGCAACTGCCCGACAAGGCGGTCAGTGTGCTCGACACCGCCTGCGCGCGTCTGGCACTTGGCCAGAACAGCACGCCGGCGCCGATTGAAGATGCGCGACGCATCCTGCAGGACCTCGAGGTGCAGGAGCGGGTGTTGCGCCGCGAACAGGCGGTCGGCGTGGATCATGCCGAACGCCTCACCGGCATCGACACGCTACGCGCCACGACGCAGGAGCGTCTGACGGCAATGGAAGCGCGGTGGGAGCAGGAGCGCACGCTGGTGGAAGCGATCCGGGCTTTGCGCGGGCAGCTCGAGGCGTCCGCGCCGGCGGCCGGTGTGGCAGAAGGGGAGGCCGATGCGCCGATCCGTGCCGAACTGGTCGCCAGGCAGGCGGAGCTCGCGGCCATTCAGGGCGAGACGCCGCTGATGCGCGTCACCGTCGATGCGTCGATCGTGGGTGAGGTCATCGCGGGATGGACGGGCATTCCCGTCGGCTCGATGATGCGTGACGAACTCGGGACGCTGCTCCAGCTGGAAACGCATCTGGGCGCCCGGGTGATCGGCCAGGATCACGCGCTGGAGGCCATCGCGCGTCGCATGCGGACCAGCAAGGCCGGGATCGAAGATCCGAACAAGCCGAAGGGGGTGTTCCTGCTGGTCGGACCCTCAGGCGTCGGCAAGACCGAAACCGCCGTCACCGTCAGCGAGATGCTCTACGGTGGCGAGCGGAACATGATCACGATCAACATGAGCGAGTTTCAGGAGCCGCACACGGTCAGCACGCTCAAAGGCTCCCCCCCGGGATATGTCGGCTATGGCGAGGGTGGCGTGCTCACCGAGGCGGTCCGGCGCCGCCCCTACAGCGTCGTGCTGCTGGACGAGATCGAGAAGGCGCACCCTGACGTGCTCGAGCTGTTCTTTCAGGTGTTCGACAAGGGCGTGATGGATGATGGCGAGGGGCGGCAGATCGATTTCCGGAACTCGGTGATCATCCTGACGACCAACGCCGGTACCGAGACCATCATGAAACTCACGGCGGACCCTGAAACGTTGCCCTTCCCGGCGGCGATGGCGGCGGCCCTGAAGCCCGAGCTCGATGCCGCATTCAAGCCGGCGTTCCTTGGCCGGACCGTGATCGTGCCGTACTATCCGATCCGGGACGAGAACCTGAAGAGCATCGTGCGATTGAAGCTGGCCAAGATCGCGCGCCGGTTGCAGGAGGTGCATCGCGTGACGCTCGAGTACGGCCCGGAACTGGTGAACCAGGTGGCGGCGCGTTGCACGGAGGTGGAGAGTGGCGCGCGCAACGTGGACAACATTCTGACCAACACGCTGCTCCCCGAAGTGTCGACCCTGTTGCTCACCGCGCTCGTTGAAGGGCTCCGCGCGACCGCAGTACGCGTGACGGTGGATGAGAACGGAGAATTCGTGTACGATGCGGTGACGGACTGATTTTTTCTCGGGAACACGACGATGCCGACCTTCACGCAGGACACGCGCCCCTTTCGGCTGCAGACGCCGCTCGGGAAGGATGTGCTGCTCTGCACGAACTGGAGCTGCACGGAGTCGGTATCGTCGTTGTTCGAGCTCCGCGTCGCGGCCGTCAGCGAACGCGGAGACATCGAGCCGAAGGAGTTGTTGCTCAAGACGGTGACGCTGCACTGTATGCCAGAGGGTGGGCATGAACGGTACTTCACGGGCATCGTGCGGCACGTCGAACGGCCTGAGGCAGGGACCGGCCGGCTCACGGAGTACGTGCTGCACGTCGTGCCGCCGGTGTGGCTGCTGGCGCTGGGCACAGGGTATCAGGTGCATCAGGATCAGGATCTGAAGGCGCTGCTCGCAGACGTGCTGACCGGCGTGCCCGCGAAGTGGGAACTCCAGGGCACGTTTCAGCCGGCGCCGAGCCGCACACGGTACAACGAGTCGCGGTGGGCATTCGCCAATCGCCTCTGCGAGCGCGGCGGCATCTGGTATGCCTTCACGCACACCGCCAGCGCCTGTACTGCCCTCTTCGCGGACACGATGGCGTCCGCGACGGTGCAGAATGGCGTGACCGAGCTGCGCGACAGCGACTGGGAGAAGAACGCCAAACTCGTCAGCTTCAGCACCCGACAGGAGCCCTTCATCAAGAAGGTGGTCGTCGGCACATCGCAGCAGGCGTTGTTCGGGAAGGAGAATCGCGAAGAGGCCGCAGCGCCGGCCTTTCCCGGTGCGCCGGGCGACTGGGCACTCGACCCATCGTCATTTCCGGCCGCATTCGAGACGCAACTTTATGAGTATGTCACCGGTGGCAGTTTCGATGCCTCCGACAAGGGCGGCGGCGAATCGACGTCCGACCTCTCCAAGATCGTGCAGGCACTCCGGGATCAGGCGAAACTGCAGGCACAGACCGAGACCGCCTCATCGTCACGACTGATCGGCAGCAGTACGGCCTCGGGGCTCGTCGCGGGCGCCAAGGTCGGGATCAAATGTGCCGGCCAGACCGATGCCAATGGACAGTACTTCGTGACGTCGGTGCAACACCGCGGTGGCAACGGCAGCTACATCGGCGGCGACAGCGGCGCGTCGACCTACACCAACGAGTTTTCGTGTATCCCGCATAGTGTCGTGTACCGGCCGCCCCGCCTCACGCCGTGGCCTGCGGTGCAAGGAATGCATGTCGCCACCGTCGTCGGCCCCAAGGGTGAAGAAATCTTCACCGACAAGTTCGGTCGCGTTCGCGTGGTCTTCGAATGGAATCGCGAGGCGTCGGCACCGAACGGTCCCGGTGACTCCTGCTGGGTCCGCGTGGCGCAACTCGTGTCGGGGCCGGGCTGGGGGTCGTTTTTTCTCCCGCGCGTCGGCCATCAGGTTCTGGTGAGCTTCCTCGGTGGCGATCCCGATCAGCCGGTGATCGTCGGCAGTCTGTACAACGACGTGAACATGCCGCAGATCAAGCTGCCTGACGACAAGACGCAAAGCGCGATGCGCACGCGATCGTCCCCGAAAGGGACGGCGGAGACGTACAATGAGCTGCGATTCGAAGACAAGAAAGACGCCGAACAGGTCATCTTCCAGGCGCAGAAGGATTTCATCGGTCTGATCAAGCACGACTCCACCTTGACGGTGAAGGAAGGCAACCAGACCGTCACGGTGGAGAAGGGCGACCAGTCGCTGACCATCACCAAGGGCAAGCTCACCATCACCGTCGAGCAGAACCACGCCACGACGGTGAACAAGGGCGACATGACGACCAAGGTCTCGGCCGGCAAGTCGAGCCTCGAGGCGCAGAAGGATGTCGCACTCAAGTCGCAGACCGCGAAGATGTTGCTGGAGGCGATGGCCGACATCAGTGTGAAGAGTTCCAGTGGCAAGATCGAGATATCGGCGCCGATGTCGATTGAACTGAAATGCGGCGGCAGTTCGATCAAGATCTCGCCGACGGGTGTGGAGATCACGGGACCGCAGTTCAAGGCCAGCGGGACCGCGATGGCAGAGGTGTCGGGTGGCGGGATGCTGACGCTGAAGGGCGGCGTCGTGATGATCAACTGATGAGCGCCTCCATGAATTCCCCTGCCAGCACCACGCTCGATTCGCAGACCGCGATCGGATTCGTCGTCGAAAGTGCTGGGGTCCTCGAAGCGTGGCGCGAAATTGCGCACGGGACGGATGATCCATCGGCGCTCGTCGAGTCACTCGTGAGTGCCGGACTCACCACCGACGCGATTCGTTGTATCGCGGTCGCCATCCCCGCGCGCCAGAACGTCTGGTGGGCATGGGTGTCGGCGCGGCACACGCTGGCCGGGGCGGCGGCGGAAGGGGTGAAGGACTCACCGCGATTGCATGAATTGCTCGGGATGGTCGAGCAGTGGATTGCGGAACCAGACGACCAGAGGCGTCGCGCCATCTGGGCAGCGGCGCAGTCACTGGGGATCAAGCATCCGGTGACGCTGGCATCGGCCGCGCTGTATTTCAGCGGCGGCAGCATCGCCGAAGCCGAGGGTGCGGCACCGGTGCCGGCGCCACCCGGGATGGTTGCAACATTCGTGGCAGCGACCGTGACGGTCTCCACACTCCAGGGGCCACCCGAGCAGATGGATGATCGGGTGCGCGCCAGTGTCGCACAGGGTATGGAGATCGTGACGAAGCTGGGCGGATGGGTCAACTCCATCGGCCATGTGCGTCAGGAGCTCAGCGCACGACGGCAGCCGCAGGGGGCCTGATGGGAATGCCGGCCGCGAGGATCACCGATCCGCATGTGTGCCCGATGGTCACGGTGCTGGTGCCACACGTCGGTGGGCCGATCCTGCCGCCCGGCGTGCCGACCGTGATGATTTGCGGGTTGCCAGCCGCGACGATGACGTCGCAGTGCGTTTGTGTCGGGCCGCCCAGTCTCGTGATCAAGGGGTCGGCCACGGTGCTGATCGGCAAAAAGCCGGCCGCACGACTGCTCGACAACACCGCCCACGGTGGCATGATCGTGATGGGAGCGCCGACGGTTTTGATCGGCGGCTGAGCATGACCAGATCGGATGCTTCACGGCAATGGCAATCCGGAGCACCGACTTTCTGACCGGAGGTAGCGATGGCACATCGGCTGTACAAGAACACCTCGTATCTTCCGCCTGAGATTCGGAAAAGCATTGCCGCTGGCATGATCTCTCCCGTCCCGATCACACTGCTGCCACCGCTGCGGCTGTGTCGCCTCGTGGACCGGGAGCGACGCTATGAGGGCGCGGTGAGCCCATGGTGGATTGCCGAGGGAGATCTGACGACACTCTTCAGTGCGCGTGACGCGAGTCGTGCCGCACATGGCGGTGACAAGGCGAAGGGCCTGTCGCTTGGACGCATCGCCCGATCAGCGCTTGGCATTCCCCAGACATGGACGGATGGCACGCGCACAACGCTCGACATGATGCTGCAGGCGGATCTCAAGGCCACCGGCATTCTCGCATACGTCGGGAAGGGACGCGCACAAAACGAAACCGCACCGAACGGGATCACACTGCAGTGGTCACCGTGGAGCAATGTCACGCAGATCTTCATTCCGGCGCTGGCGCGCACCAGGGATCATCAGCCGACGCTCGCAGATGTGGAGTCAATCATGACGCTCGGCGCAGCACGCTATTTCGTCAGTCGCCCGGTCTACTGACCGTTCATCGCATCCACTGGTGGTGGTGCGGGCGGCCATGATCTCGTTGGACGCAGCGCGGTCGCCGTCAGCGTGCCTGCACCCGCACCGTCTGCCCCACAAACCGCACCCGCATCGGCCAGCCTCCCTTGCGCCGCGCGCCACCAACGCGAATCGGTGCGGCGTTCTGCAACGCCGTCGACGCATTCTCGTCGTACACCGCCTCTTCTGACAGCTTGGCCGGGCGCACCGAGGCGAACTGGCCCGCCTGATCGACCACCACATCGAAGTCCGCCTTGAGATCCGAGATCTCGTCGCCGTACTCCTTCGTGACGTCCTTCAGGTAGAAGCGCCACGTCGCTTCGACGGCACCTGCCAGTGCACGTCGAACCGCTTCCGTGCCCTTTGCCTCAGCCGCACGCGTTGCCTCGTCGACCGCCGCATTCGCATCGGGTGCCGCCGGTGTGGCCGGCGCAGCCACGTTGGCTGGAGCTCCTGGCGCAGGCGGTCGTGCGGGGGGAGTTCCACCATTCGGCGTCGCGGCGCCTGATGCTGCGCCCGCCGCAGCTTCCGGTGGCACGGATGCACTGGTGGTCGTCGCTGCGTCGCGGTTCCCGCTCATGCGCATGAACACCACCGCAGCCACGACCGCGAGCACCAGCGCAGGGACGGCAACCAGCGGCCAGCGCGGGGACGCTGCCGGCTGACGATTGTCGATCAGCTCAGTTCGCGCAGGTGGCGGAGCCGCAGCCAGTGGTGACGGCACGACGAGAGCCGTCGGCGCCGACGTCGAGGCCACGGCGATCGCTGGAACAGTGGGTGAGTCTCCCGTCGTGCGCTGCAGCATCCGCTCGCCGGAGTCGATGATGCCACGGAGCCCGGCGGTGGACGGCGTCTTGCGCGCGTGAATCACATCACCGAACAGGCAGACGCGCAGTGCAGCGGACATCGACTTCGCATCGGGCCAGCGATCGTCACGGTGCTTCGCGAGCGCGCGTGACAGAATGCCGATGACCTCAGGCGGAACGCCACGCGCCTCGAGCGGTCCCATGTCCGCGGCGGTATTGACCAACTGATACATCAACTCGGCAAAGTTCTCGCGATCGAATGCCGGCCGCCCGGCCATCATTTCGTACAGCAACAAGCCAACGGCATGCAGGTCGACGCGGGCGTCGAGCTCTTCACCGCGCAGCTGCTCCGGTGCCATGTAGCGCGGCGTGCCGATCACGGCGCCGGTCATCGTCAGGTTTTTTTCGCCGCGGCCACTGCCCGTGCGCTTCGCGATACCGAAATCGAGCACCTTGGCCAGTCCGTCTTCCGTCACCATCACGTTCGACGGCTTGAGGTCACGGTGCACCAACCCCGTCCGATGGGCGGCGCTCAGGCCATCACAGATCTGCGCCGCCAGGTCCAGCGAGTCTTCGATCGACAGGGCGCCGTCCCGCTCCAGCCGGTCGGCCAGCGTCTCACCCTCGACGTGCTCCATCACGATCAGCGTCCGACCGGCATCGTCGAGATAGTCGAACACACGCACCACGTTCGTGTGCTGGATTGCCGCTGCGGCGCGCGCTTCGCGCTCGAGGCGCAAGCCGAGCTGCGCATCCGTCGCATCGGGCAGCACGATCTTGACTGCCACCGAGCGTTGCAGCCGCTCGTCGGTCGCCAGCCAGACCTGTCCCATGGCCCCTGATCCCAGCAGGCGGTGGAGCCGAAAACGGCCCCCGATCAATGCAGATTCCACCGTGGCTCAATCAGAACGAACTGTGACGAAATCCTTCTCATTCAGTATCATCAATACCTTCGGGTCTGCCCCATCGAGTGCCACCCGCAGGACCACCAGAGCCGCGCCCGACACACCAGGCCACGACTGCACACGTGCCACAACGATAATCGTGCCGTCATCGTATCCGGCGCTGATGTCGGTAATCACCAACCGGGCGGGTACACGAACCGCAGTTGGCGTCTGCACCTGATCGGTGCCGACCGTCACCCACTGCAGCGTCGCCGGCCGCGACCGCGAGGATGAATCGACCGCCAGCAGGACACGTCCGTCGCGCAGTTGCGCGATCAGTTCCTCGCGTGGCTTGCCGTCCGTCAGCTTCGTCACCGTGCCGGCCTTGATGCGGGCCAGGTCAGTCTGGCCGGCGGTCTCGAACCGGACCAGAATGCCTGACGTGTCCGCATCGGCGCTTGGGTACCGGAACTTGGAGCTCGAGCCTGACGCCAGGAGGGTGACTTCGCGCGTTTCGAGGGCGACGCGCAGCACGGAGCTGATCTTCGGATCGCGCCCCGCCATCAGCACCGCCTTCCCATCCTTCGTCCACGACGGGTCGGAGGCGCTGATCGTGTCGGGGCTCAGATTCTTCCAGTTGCGCCCATCGGCATCGATCACCACCACCCGCGACTGATTGGCACGATCGAGCGGCTCGTACGTCATCGCGATGCGCGTTCGATCCGGGGACCAGACCGCCTGCGAGACGAGCCCGCTGTCGACGCGCGCGATCAACGTCGGCACCGTATCGTTGGCACCCACCAGCTGCCAGAGCCCGCGAACACCGGCAATCGTCCCCGACACCAGGCCACGGCCCGTCACGAACACCGTCACCGCATCGGCACCCGCGCCGGGTTGCGTGGCCGTGACCGTCGCCCGGCCCGGCCCCATGCCAGTGACTGCACCGGTGGCGTCAACCGAGGCAATCTCCGGCGCCGACGAGGTGAAGACGGCGGCGGTCGCCACGCCGTAGTCGCGCTGATCCGCACCACGCAACTGCGCCACCAGCTT
>CAYMQV010000086.1:0-6820 GCA_964392395.1 uncultured Gemmatimonadaceae bacterium | reverse complement strand
CCGCCGTCACATCGATACCAAAGGCCACGCGCGCCGCCTGTACGGTCAGCGGCCAGCTGATCGTCTCGATGCCGGGTGCGTCGAGCGTCACACGCGTCGCGCCCTCACGAACCCCGGAGACGACACCGCGCGCGTCGACCTTCGCGATCGTGGTATCGGCAATGCGCCAGGTCAGCGTGCTGGTCGACAACACGGTGCCCGCCGTTCCGAGTGGCTTCGCCTCGAGCACGGTGGCGCCGCCAGTGCCAACGGTCAACGTCGATCCCTGCGCGGGAATCGTTTCGACCTTCGCAATGCGCGGCGTGATGCGCACCGGAATGGCTCGCGTCACACCGTAGCCATCGACAATCAGGGACGCCTCTCCTGCCTCGAGCGCCTGCACGATGCCGGCGGTCGGGCTGAGGACGCGCAGGACCGCTGGATCGGTCGTCCGCCACGTCAGATTCTGCGTGACCTTGCGTCGGCCCTGCCCGGGAGCGAGCAGGGACACGGTATCCATCCCACCCGTGACGAGAAACACTGAATCGGGATCGGCTACCAGCACCGCCTCGCCGACTGCGACCGGTACGGAGTTGGTGATCGATGTGCCGTAACGCCCGCCAAGGGTGCCGCTTCCTGGCACGACGCCGATCACTTCGCTCGAGTTCGGATCGAGTGCAATCGCAGCGCCGAACGTGTTCCAGACGACGTCGCGTGTTTCGGCCTGGGTTCCGTCGGCGAAGACGAGTCGAAAGCTCGGGCGAAAACGTTCGCCCGGCAGCAACTGAATGTTGATCGGCTGGATCGTGGCTCCGACCGGCGTCTGCCCCGTCGCCATGGCGGGCATGACCGGCGGCGCTGCGGCTGGGGTGGTCACCGGAGTGGCGCCTGAAGTGGACGCAGGGGTCGGCGGTGTTGCAGGGGCGATGGTTACCGCCGCAGGGGCGGCAAGCACCGGCGGGTTGGCGCCAGCGCTCACGATCACGGTGACCGTGACGCGACGCGCGGGCGTTCCGGCACGAACGACGATGTCAGCTCGGCCGGCTTTGAGGGCCCGGACGGCACCGGTGACGCTCACCGACACGATCGTCGAATCAGAACTCATGAAAAAGACCGGCACCAACTCCGGTGCGATGGGCCGGCTCGCTTCGTCCTGCATCTCCACCGTGATCTGACCGGTGCCACTTCTCTCGAGCCGCAGCATGATCGGCGAGACCAGCAACCTCGTGACATTCTGGGCATGAGCGGTGACCGTTACACACATCAGCAGCAAACCTGCCAAGAGCGCGTTCCACGATTTCGTGCACTTCATGGAGCAGGAGTCCGCGGTTCAGCGATTTGGTCGAAAAGGACGCTGTCGATGGAGACAGCGTCGAAGAATGCTGCAGTCAGTCCCACCCACGGTTTTGGCTGCCGATTTCGCTGGCCTGAACGCAATACTGAAGCGCTCGAGAGGCGTTATTGCCGCCGCGATCGCCTCAGCTGTGAGAGGTATGCCAAAGCTACGGCTGGTCGCGGGATCATTCCAGCGTCACAGCCCATATTCGGGCGATTTCCTGTGGCTGTGGCTCGGACGACGAAGTCACGGCGGATGCCCTGCGTCACCCCAGACGCGCCCGAACATCCCCAAGCCGGTCCCTGGCCACCCGGACGCGAATCCCCGACTGCAGCACGACCGTCGGATCGCCAGTGCCCGTCGCATCGAGCGTGACGATGGCGGCCGCCCGTACCAGCGCCGACCGGTGCACGCGGAGGAATCCCGCGTTCCCGAGCCGAGTCTCGAGCCGGTGCATCCGCTCTCGCAGCATCCAGGCGCGCTGGGCGGTGTGCAGCCAGAGATAGTACCCGTCCGCCTGCACCCATTCGATGTCACGAATCGGAACGAGGTGGACGGTGCCCCGCTCAGGCACCAGCAGTCGATCGCCCGAGTCGGGATCCAGCCGGGAACGCTTCACCCGATCGACGGCCTCCGACAGCCGTGAGCGCCGGAACGGCTTGAGGACGAAATCCACCACATCGGCCGCGTACGCTTCCACCGCGAAGTGCGGGTGCGCACTGACGAACACGACGCGTACACCAGGCGACACATCGCGCAGCGCGCGTGCAACAGCGAGCCCATCGGTGTTTGGCATCGACACATCGGTGAAGCAGGCGGCCGGGTGGAGGGTCGCACAAGCCTCGATCGCCGCCGCGCCAGAGCGAGCCACCGCCACCACTTCACACCCGAGCCTGCGCAGTTCTGCCGCCAGTAACTCGGACGCCACCGGCTCATCGTCGGCCACCACCACGCGCAGTGGCGCAGACGGCATCGGCTGTGATGACATCATGGTAGCGTCATGCTGGCGTCATGCCGATTTTGTGCTGGCGTTACCGGAATGATGAGCTCGGTTCGAGAGCCACCGTCCCGCTTCGTCAGCGTGACACTCGCGCGCGAGCCGTAGAGCAGCGCCAGTCGCCGTTCCACGGTCGAGAGGCCCAGCCCCAAGCCGCCGAACGGCGGCGGTGATTCGGTGGTCGTTCCACACCCGTTGTCGGGCGGCCCATCGGCGTCGACGATGAGATGCAGTGTCCGGGAATTCCGCACGACGGAAAGGAACACGTCCCCGGGCTCGAGGCGCTGCGCGATGCCGTGGCGGATCGCATTCTCCACCAATGGCTGCCACACCAGCGCGGGCAATCGCGTCGTGCGCGCGGCAGGATCCAGCGTCCAGGTCACCCGCAATCGATTGCCGAGTCGCGCCTGTTCGATCGACAGATACCGTTCGACGATCTCCCGTTCCGCGTCGAACGGGACCGCATCGCCCGACTCGACCAGCGAGAAGCGCAGCAGTTCGCCGAGATCCACCGCCACATCGGCGGCGCGCTCACCCTCGTTGCGCCGCGCCAGCCCCACCACGGTGTTGAGGGTGTTCAGCAGAAAGTGCGGTTGCAATCGGGTACGAAGTGTTTCCAGTTCGGCGCTCACCACCGATGCCTTCAGCAGCGCTTCGCGATTTGCTGCCTGCAGTTGCTGACGACGCGCGCTCGTCCAGCTGCCGACGAGCGAGATCAGGCACAGTGTCAGCGCATGCGTCGGAAGCAGCGCCAACGTCAACTCGACGCACGACACGTAGCTGGAGTACGGCGACGGCGGTTGCAACACGCGATAGATCAGATTCGCATTCACGATCGTGGACACGAGCGCCAGCACCGCCAGTCCGCCAAGCGCGCCTGCCTGCGAGTCTGTGAGCGACCAGCGGCGGGCGATGGGTCGTGCACAGAGCAGCCAGACGACCATCGATCCCAGCTGCCAATTGAACGCCGGCCGTGCGCCCGGAATCAGCTTCAGCCGCTCGAACGCCTGATCGAGTGGGACGAAGCCGAGCAGGCAGCAGACCACGATGGTCACCACCAGCCAGCGCAACGGCGGTGCCGGATCGACTAGTACCGCCGCGCGTGCGTCGAGCGGTACCGTGATCGCGCTTACTGCAGCGCGCGTGCCACGATCCATCAGTGGTACCGTCTCATTGCAGCGTCATCTCATCTTCATGTCATCGTCATTTCAGCAGCTGCATCTCGAACGCCGGTCCGTTCCGCATGCGCACCACGCGGTATGGTGCGGCCTTCGTCACGTTCGCGATCATCACGCTGCGATCGGCGCGCAACTCGATCTTCCAGGTATCGAAGACGCCGGCGGGCACGGTGGTCGACTCGGAGCCGACGACACGGAGCCGCTGCTGCGACACCGTCCCCTTGCCACTGGAGAGTACCGGGAACGAGAAGTCGAGGCTGTCGCGCCAGCGCACCACGGCCAGCAGCGGGGCGACTGCGTTGTCGTCGATGGTGCCGGTGAGCGTCACCGTATCGATGGACGTCGAGCCGGTCGGTCCGCTGGACGGCGTCATTGCCGTGCCCTGCACCCGGCCGTTCTGCCAATCGAGTGAAATCTTCATCGGGCGGCCCATCATCACCCCTTCCTGCCGCAACGAACGCTCGTGCAGGTCGGCGTCAAAGCGAATGCTGCTGCCTTGCGTGACCATCGAATCGATCGTGATGGCATCACCCACCTGCCACCCCTTGCCATCGCGCGCCATGGTCAGCCGCTGCCAGCCCTTGGTCTTGCCCTGCATGATCACGGCAAAGGAGTCGGTGCCAACGCGAAGCCGCGATTGATCGATGGCCTCGCGCAGCGTGGACTGCGCACCGAGCGGTGCGGCGACCGGTACGGCCAAAAGAAGGGCGGGAAACACTCGACGGAACGTCGTCTGCATCGCACTGCGTACGTAGGAGCTCATGATCGGATTCATCGACAGAGGGAAGTCGGCAGCCGGAATGACGTGCCTTGGTGAGGGTACGTGATTCGGGTACCCCGAGTTCTCCGTCTGCATCGAATCGCCTTGCTCCTGCAACGAGTCACCTGCCACGCCTCCACGACCGCTCGGGAACTGGTGGAGGTCACCCCGGATGCGGAACGCGCTGACGCGCCGCGTCAACGCGGGCAATGTGGGTTCAGCCGCAGTGCCGGAACACGTGCAGTGCGGCGAAGTGCGTGTGGGATGCTGCGAACGGGTGGATCCGTCAGGTGACATGCAACGCGCGCGGTCAACTGCCGCGCCGCGTCGTTCAGGGGGCGGCGCTCAGGTTGCGAGCGTCGTGTCGGACAGCCGCGCCATTGCACCGGCGAGGAATTCCGTCCGCCAGACCTCGAGTGTCACGGCCGGCACGCCACTGCTCCCGGCCACCACCACCAGAGTCTCGCCCTTCAGCAGGCGCATCACCAGCGCGGCCTTCGATTCGGCGCTGAGTTCCGTCAGTTCGGTCGGCGTCAACTCGGGCTCCGATCCGGAACTTCGCGCCTGCGAGGTCTGCGTGATGAGCTGCGGTGCCGGACGATTGCGACGCGCCTCGATCGCCTCGACCACCAGCGCCGTCAGTTGCTCGACATGCGCCGTTGCCGCCGCATCGATCACGGGATCGAGTGCTCCTCGATCGCCATACAGGCAGCCGACGATCTGGCCGTGGACGGTGATCGGGAAGACGCTCATCTGCGCGATGCCGATCTTGGTGGCGAGGCGCTGCTCGAGCGTGTTCATGGCACGATCACCGGGCACGGTGAGCGGCTTGCCCTGCAGCAGCGCCGCTGGCAGCGGACCACCCTGCGTTGTCATCGGAAAATCGAATTGTGCCAGCAGCGATTCAACGCCACTGCCCAGTCCGGAGCGCGCGCGCAACCGGGTACGATCGGGGCTCAGCACACAGGCCACCACGCGGTCGTACGGCGCCCCACGCAGTGCCCCCTCGAGCGCGAGCAGGAGGATCTGGCCAAGGTCGCACTCCGAGCTGGGATCAACCTTGCTCGACAGCTCCTGGCGGAGCTGCTCTCGCAGCGGTGACAGCTCGAGCGCGTCGGCGGCTGCCTCCGCCTCATCCCAGCCAGCGGTATCGAGCGCCGACACGCCGAGCGCCGTGCACGCCGCCTCGGCGAGCTGCCGCATGCGCAGCGCATCGACGCGGATGCCGGCGGTCACGAACAGGTCGTGCGTCTCGTCCAGTGCCAGCGCCACCACCTCGCCCACCTGCGCGCGATTGAGCCTGACGCGCGGTGCAAATTTTGCGATTACGGCATCGAGATCCTTGCGTGCATCGCCCGCATCGGCATCGCGGCGATACATGACCGACGTCAGCTCGTGGGCAAAGGCGGTGATCGCGCCGGTCTGCGTGGCCGCCCGGGTGGAACGCGCGCGCGCACTCTGCACCACCGTGTCGGGCATGCCCCAGTAACGGCACATCTCCTCGCCAAGGTCCTCGTAGCGGAAGCCGAGCACCGCGATCGTGGCACTCGCTTCGTGGTGGGTGCGGTCCCGCACGAGGGTCAGGATGCGTGCGTAGTCCACCGGAAAGTGACAGGCGATCAGCACCTCGCCGAGGTTGCGACACATACCGCACAGATGCGCCTCTTCCGGGTCGCTGACGCCCAGCTTGATGGCCACTTCCCGCGCGTGGTTGGCGGTCAGCAGCGAGAGCAGCATCAGCTCCTTGAGTCCGGCGGACTTCTTCCGGTAGTTCTCGAACAGCAGCAGGCTGCTGGCCAGCTGGCGGACCGTCCGCGCGCCCAGCAGCACCATGGCGCGGGTGACGCTCTGGATCTGGCGATCCGCACGTCGATAGTGCGCACTGTTGGCGATACGGACCACGCTCAGCGTCAGGCTGTACTCGCGCAGCACGACACTGGTGAGCCGCTGCATCGAGCTGGCGTTGTGGTCGAGCGCCGAGATGGTATCGGCGATCTGCTGCGAGAGAGCGGGGAAGTCGCTACCGGAGACGATGCGCGCGAGGCGCTGCCGGACGTGTGCCTGCTCATCGAGCGGCGCATCCTCAGATCTGACAGGCGCGTCCGGCCGGTGGGACGGTGTGCTGGCGGGCATGGTCCTCGCGTGAAGTGATGTTGTAGGTATCGGCTGGAGGACGGAGACTCTTGCCTGCCGGGGCAGAGGTTTGCCCGGACCGTCACCGGCGGGGTGGCGTGTGAGAGCGGTTCGCCCTGTCGTGGGGTTCACAGATGACGCCCACCGCCGTGTCCGCGCTCCGGGAGCGACTGGCGCTCCGCTGCGCCGGACCGCGCCCCGGGCGCCGGAGCGCTGCGTCAGCCCAAGTCTGCGCTATGGGACGCTCAGTCCGGTTGCCGACGCCGTCGCGGCGGAGACCGGCCTGACCGATCTCGAATCGGAGATGCAGCCGGGCAAGACCACCGTCGCCGATGTCGTCCACGAGACTACTGACTACTCATGGACCTCCAGCCTGCGCGTCGACAGTCGGCCCCGCGTCATGCACCACCGCAACGTGTGCTGGGGTGAAGTGGCGG
>CAYMQV010000085.1:0-18228 GCA_964392395.1 uncultured Gemmatimonadaceae bacterium | reverse complement strand
GGCTCGGCGCCCGGGAGATCGATCTTGTTCAGGACCGGGATGATCTCGAGGCCAGCGTCCATCGCCAGAAACAGGTTGGACAGCGTCTGGGCCTGGATGCCCTGACTGGCGTCGACCACCAGGATCGCCCCTTCACAGGCCGCCAGCGAGCGCGAGACCTCGTAGGTGAAGTCCACGTGGCCGGGCGTGTCGATCAGATTCAGCTCGTACTCGTCGCCGGCGCGCGACTTGTACGTCATGCGCACGGCGTTCAGCTTGATCGTGATGCCGCGTTCGCGCTCGAGATCCAGCGTATCCAGCACCTGACTCTTCATTTCACGCTTCTGCAGCGTCCCGGTCATTTCGATGAGCCGGTCGGCCAGGGTCGACTTGCCGTGATCGATGTGGGCGACGATGCAGAAATTGCGGATCCGGTCGAGCGACGACATGAGGCAGGGGCTGAAGCGAGGGGCGGCGGCGCCGCGACGTCACGGAATCTAGCACGTCGGGCCATCCCGCCGTTCTTCTGGAGCGTGGTCGGGGTAACTTGCCACGAACGCGGCACACCTTGCATCGGCTCCGACGCCCCGAATGGCCATCACCTCCCAGACCCGCCCCGACCTCATCGATCCCGCCGTGCTCACGGCGCTGGGTGGCCATGAAGTGGGGGCCCGCTGGCTGGTGGATGGATTCCTGACGGGCCTCCATCGACGTTCGACATCGACAGGGAACGATCAGTCCTGCGGCTTGGTCGGCGGGTCCGCATGTCGCAGCAGGCTGTCCGGAGCGAGATGCGGCAGTGTGTCAGGGCAGACGCGCCAGCGTTGAAGGGATTCTCGCTCTGCGACGCAGCGTCGTGCGTTCTCATTGTGTCTCAAGGCACGCGGAAACCAATACACCTGCACGGAGTCGCGCGTGAACGGAATGGCCGCGAGCGCGATCGAGTCGCTTTCTGCGAGCCTGCAATTCGACGAGGCTGACCTCGTCGACGCGTGCACCGAATCACCTACCTCGATCCTGAGCCGGTATCTGTAGACATGAGGCCAGACGCGATCGACGAACGCAGTAAGGACGGCTTCAGCCGTGCCGTTCTCCATGCGAACAGAGACCCCCGAAAAGATCCCTCCATTCGGTAGCACATAATGGTCGCACGCCATCTTCCGTGTCTTCCCAGTCGCGCCAAACGCACGCTCCCACGAGTTCACGCTCGCGTTGAGTGCAGAGAGCGAGGGCAGAATTGACTCCATCCGGAGCTCCCGCAACACGAGCCCGCCGGGTGCGCCCTCCAGGCGCGGGTCGCCGCCGCCGCGCGATCCGAACACGAGCGACCCGCGCGCTGTGCCCTGCTCCTCGATCTGCGCCGCCCGAGCACTGCCCTCGACGCGAAAACGAGCCCCTGACAAACCTGTCTTCACGTCCTCGAACGACTGCCCGAACCTGAGCGCGCATCCACTGCCTCCGCTCACACCCAGAAACAAAGGCGCGGCGCACGCCTCAATAGTCTGCGCCGCGACGACCGGCGCGACCGACAGGGATAGCAGGCTGACGGCCAGCAGCGGATTGCTTGCTCTCACCTCAACTCTCCGTTAAAAATCGCAGAAATCACTGATCGTTGAAAGGATAACAGATGCCGGACACCACGTAGCCCTCGCATTGCGGCGGGGGCGGAGGGTTCCCACCGCCCCCGCCGCCCGAACCTCCGATGTTGGCAAACAAGTCAGTGTCGTCGAACCGAAATGCTTCGATTTTGATGTTCTCAAATGCCTTGACGTCGCAGTTGCGCGGGTCGTTATAAAGCGACAGTCCCAGCAGCCCAAACCTGGTCGCGGCGAACTGATCCGAGAGCTTCGGGAAGTACTCGCTGCCTTCAGCGTATCCTTGCGCGAGATTGCGAACCCAGTGACTGGCGTCCTGAGACAGGAGCGGCGAGGATTGACTGCGCAGCCAGTCCATCATTTCGCACGCGAGGTAGAGGACCGCGCCGCGGCGGGCTTCGTCAGCGGCAATCGACGGAAACTGCGCTGTCGCCAACGACTCGCCCGCCTCAAGCGCGCCAATCGCCTTGTTGGCGATGCTCGCCGCCTCGGTCTGGATCCGGACGCTTGCGTACATGGCATCGATGTCAGCTGAAGCAAAAGGTCCAGCGTTCACGCTCAAGCCTGTGCCACCCGGAATCACTTCGCCTAGTGCCTTTGCCAAAGACCATATCTGAAACTGCATTTTGAGGCCCAACTTGGCCCACTTCGCAGCGTTGACTCCGATAGGCGCCTGCATAGGCGGCAAGTTGTCCCACCAATCCGGTGGATAGTACGGAATTGGAGCGATCTGTGCTGGATCGCCGCCGATCTGCAAATTGCAATGCATCCGCTCCCAGTCGGAACCAGTCACGATTGTGTTCCACGTAATGAATAGCTGCGGGTTCCCAAATCCCGGCGGCGTATAGTTCGCCCTTACAACTATCGGCACGCGAGGTGGAGTGGTCGCACTGAGTGGGCCACCTGCGACCTGATTCATGCTTGGTTGCGGGCAGCCGGATGCCGGAATAGCGATCACGTTGGCCATCGGTTCATTCCACACTCCTGTCGGCAAATCGCTCATACATCCGGGAACGGCGAGCATCAGAACGACCAGCAGGCAAGCGCCTGAACGCACCACCGAAGCAGACCGCATCGGACACCTCTCGAAAAGGCTCAACTTACTGACGAGCACGGCAAAGTCCGGCATTTCACTGTGTCTGGCTACCTGCGCAGTGCTCAGAGATCAACGCTGCGATACGCTTAGGCTTTGATTCGCTGCGAAGTGTGATTCGGAAGATTATGACTTCAATCCGTTGCGCTGATGTAGTTAAGTAGCGCACAAAACACGAATCAACAAGACCATTCTGTCACGAATACGCATCCTTGTCCGATTTAACGCGCACTACGACTTTTAGGAGGACAGGGATGACTCCCCGGACAATCGAAGGCGTAGTGGTCCATTCTTTGCGCGAGAATAGCGATTAAATTAGTCACTAAATACTTTGTTTGTGCCGATATTTAATGGCAAACTGGAGCGTTTTCTTCCGGGCGCGACAGAGAGCGTAACTCCGCAGGTATCTGCGGCGCAGGAAGTCTCACGACGTAGAGTGCAGGGGGGCGGCGCCGATGTCACGGGACGTGCTCACGGCAGGTCGCAATAGCGACGTGGTCCAGCGGGTCGAGTCACAGCCTTCGCAGGGCGAGGTTGGGCTCAGATCGTCCGCGGAGTGAACCTCGCCCGCAGACCCGGAATGCACCACTGCCGGGTGTCCGCGGCCTCACCGGTGGAGGCACGGGTTAGGTTGTCATGCAGGTCGCACGTGTTCGACCTGTCTTCACGTCCCCACATGGCCATCACCTCCCAGACCCGCCCCGACCTCATCGATCCCGCCGTGCTCACGGCACTCGGCGGGCTCGAAGTGCGCGCGCGCTGGTTGGTGGACGGCTTCCTGACCGGCCTCCATCGCTCGCCGCGCAAGGGCTTCAGCGTGGAATTCGCCGAGCATCGGCCCTATCAGCCGGGCGATGACCTGCGCTACATCGACTGGAAGATCGCCGCCCGCACCGATCGCTGGGTGGTCAAGCAGTTCGAGGAAGAGACGAACCTGCGGGCCGTGGTGCTGCTGGACGTGAGCCGGTCGATGCAGTGGAAGAGCCCCAACGCCAAGCTCACCAAACAGTCGTACGCCGAGCAGTTGGCCGCCGCGCTGGCGCTGCTGCTGCTCAAGCAGCGCGATGCGGTCGGACTGGTCCGATTCGACGATGCGGTGAGGACCGTCGTGCCGCCCCGCGCCCGTCCGGCGCACTTCCAGCGTCTCGTTGCCGCAATGCTTGAACAGGGCACAGGCCGCGAGTCGCGGCTCGATCTGGCGCTGCAACAGGCCTCACAGCTGATCCGCCGCCCGGGGCTGGTCATCGCCATCACCGATCTGCTGGTCGATCCGGCGACGGTGGCACCAGGCCTCCGTGCACTCCGTGCGGCGGGCCACGACGTGCTGGTGATGCACATCATGGATCCCGGCGAGCGCGTGCTCGACGTGAGTACCGACGCCCGCTTCGTCGATTCGGAGACCGGTGCGGAGGTGGCGGCCAGTGCACGCGAAATCCGCGCCGCCTACAACGCGGCCGTCGAGCGGGCGATCGACGCCTGGCGAACGCTGTTCGTCGAGCAGGGCGCGCGGTATGCACTGTGTGATACCATCGAACCGTTCGGATTGCCGCTCCATCGCGCCTTCGCGGCACGCGACTTCGTGCGAGGCTGACGCAGACTCGTGGCGTTCCTCGCTCCACTCTGGCTCTCGCTGGCGGCTCTCGCGGCCATCCCGGTGCTCCTGCACCTGTTGCGGCGCAACATCGGTGCGCGCGTCGAGTTTCCGGCGGTTCGGTATCTACAGAGTGCCGAACGCGATTCGAGCCGCGACGTCCGGGCCAGGAACCTGCTGCTGCTCATGCTCCGCATCCTGATCGTGCTGCTGCTGGCGCTGGCGGCGGCGAAGCCGCTCTGGACCCGCGGGCAGGGCATTCCGCGGGCGCTGGCGATCGTGCTCGACAACTCACTCAGCACCACCGCCATCGTTGGCGGCGCACCGGTGCTCGATCGGCTGGCGGCAGCCGCCCGCGAGCTGCGCGCGGCATCACGCGCTGCGGAACGCCTCTGGCTGATTACCGCCGACGGCACGGTGTATACCGGGCCGGACGCCGTCGACGCGGCGCTGTCCCGCGTCATCGCGCTCCCCGAGGCTGGGCAGCTCGACGCGGCGGTGCGTACCGCCGTGGCGCTGACGCAAGGCGACGACGGCGGAGCGGTCGCCGTGCTCACCGACGGCCAGCGCTCCGCCTGGACCACCGACCTCCCCACGGCGTCGTCGCCGATTCGTGTCTTCGTGCCGTCACTCGCGCCGCCACCCAATGGCGCCATTCTTTCGGCCACGGCGCAGCCGCAATGGTGGACACCGCGCGGCACGCTCGAACTCACGGTGCAGCCGGTGCGCGACAGCACGGCCTATCGCATTGCGATCGGCAGCGCGACGATCACGCGCGGCGTGATCGTGCGCAACAAGGGCGATTCGACGGCGACGGCGCGAATTCCATTGCTCGGCGCTGGCACTGGATGGCAGGCGCTGGATGTCACCATCGAACCGTCGGGCGTGGGGGCGGATGATCACGCCATCATCCCGATCGTCGTCGGCGGTGCTCCGGCGGTGCGCGAATCGGCCGGCGAATTTGCTGCCGCCGCCGTGGCATCATTGCGTGAGAGCGGCCGGATCCGTGCCAGTGGCCCCGTCACCGTGAACATCGCGTCGGCGCCCGCTGTCGCAGCGCTCCCGGCGCTGATCCTTCCTCCGACCGATGCGGGTGGCGTGGCTGCCGCCAATGCCGCGCTCGCCCGACTGGCGATTCCGTGGCGATTCGGCGCCGAACAGCGTGGCACACAGGTGGTTCGCAGCCTGCGCGGTGATCTCCGCGGCGACACCGCGATTCGCGTCACGCACTGGTTTCCGTTGATCGCGCAGGCGCCAGCAACCGGTGACACGCTGGCCATGGCGGGCAACGCGGTCTGGATGGTGCGCGGACCGAAATGGATCGTGCTCGGCTCGGCACTCGACCCCACCAGCACGACGTTGCCGATGCGCGCCGCGTTCGTACCGTGGCTGGCCGATGCGATCAGCAACCTCGCCTCCGGCACCACGGCCGCCACGCTCGTCACTTCTGGCGACGCGTTGATTCCGCCGCCTGGCGCCACCGAGCTGGTCGCCGTCGATTCGGCGTCGCGCGTCCCGGTGGGCACCAGCGCAATGACGGCGCCGGCATTGCCCGGTCTCTATTTCTGGATGCGTGGCACCGAGATTCTCGGCGCGGTTGGCGTGCACTTGGATCCCGGCGAACCGCAATTGGCGCGAGCGACGCCGGCCGAGCTGGTGGTCCGGTTTGGTGGCACGCAGCGCGCGATCATCTCCACGGAAACGCCGGCATTCTTGAGCAGCGTGCGTCAATCGGGCGCCTCACAGCCACTGGCGGCACCGCTGCTCTGGCTCGCGCTGGTCGCGGTCCTCGCCGAAGCCTGGGTCTCCGGGCGCTACCGCACGCGCGCCACCGCTGGCGCCCACTCACCCGGACGCACTGCCTGATGGGCCTTCCGACCCTGCTCGACGCGATTGAACGGCTGCCGCAGTTTTCGCGAGTCTTCAACACGCTGCCGTCGCCCAATCGCATTCTGACGGTTGCCGGCCTCCACGGCTCGAGCGACGCGGTGATGATCGCCGCCCTGGCTCGACGACTTCCGGGGCGTGTGATCGTGGTGGTCTGCGACGCAATCCCCGACGCCGAGCGCTGGCTGGCGGACCTGGCCGCGCTCGCCGACGCCGACGGCATTGCGCTCTACCCGCCCCGCGAAGGGTTCGGTGAAGCCGAGCCGCACACCGAAGTGGCAGGGGAACGCGTCGAGACGCTCGAGAAGTTGTCGCGCGGTGCGGTGCGGTTGCTGCTCACGACGTCGCGCGCCCTGATGGAGCGTACGCAGCTGGCGCGTGCCGTGGCGCGTGCCAGGCTCGAGCTGCGCAAGGGCGATGCGTGGCGGCCCGAGGCGTTGTCGGCGCACCTGGACGCACACGGCTTCGAGCGCGTGCCGATGGTGGACGATGTCGGACAGTACAGTGTGCGCGGTGGCATTTTCGACATTTACAGCTTCGGCATGGCGGAGCCCGCCCGTCTCGAGTTCTGGGGCGATGAGATCGTCGAGCTGCGGCACTTCGACCTGCTCACGCAGCGCAGCACGCGCGATGCGACGGTGGCTCTGGTGCTCCCGGTGGATATCCCGGCCACCGAGGATGGCGAAGCGGCCTACGAGCGCGTGACGCTGGCCGATCTGCTGCCCCCAGACACGCTGTTCGTGCAGCCACTCGGCACCAGCGTCGAGCCGGAGCTCAAGCGAACCTGGGATGAGGCGCATCATCACGTCGAGCTGGCGCGTCGTCGTGGCGAGGATGCACCAGCGCGCGAACGGCTGTTCGAGCACCCCGACGAGACGCGGAAGCGGCTGCGTGGGTTTGGCACCATTCGCGTCGTCGATCCCTCGAGCGCGATCGATGTCGGATTTCCGGCACGCGCCCCGGAAACCGTCGGGCGCGACATGGCGGCGTTGCGCAAGCTGATTGCCGCCGGTCTGCCGACGCTGATCCTGTGCGACAACAGCGGACAGCTCGAGCGACTCGAGGAATTGCTCGACGAGCGAGGCCGCGGCACCGGCGCCACCCTCGCGCTCGGCGTGCTGGGTGCCGGGTTCCTGCTGCCGCCCTCCGATGGACGCGACGGGCTGCGTGTCCTGACCGACCATGAGATCTTCCGTCGCGAACGCCGGATCCGGCGCACACGCAAGTATGGCGGCGGCGCCGCGCTCGATGTCGTCACCGCGCTCAAGAGCGGTGACTACGTCGTGCATCTCGAGCATGGCATCGGCATCTATCGCGGGCTCTCCACCACCTTCGTTGGCGCGACCACGATCGAAGTCGCAGTGATCGAATACGAAGGCGGCGATCGACTGAATGTGCCGCTTTATCGGATCGATCAGGTGGAGCGATACCGGGCCGCCGGCGATGTCAGCGCCGACGCGCCGCCACCGCGATTGCACACGCTCGGTGGCCGCAAGTGGAGTCAGCAGCGCGACAAGACGCGCAGCGCCATCCTCGAGATGACGCACGAACTGCTCGACCTCTACGCGCGCCGACGTATTGCCAGCCGTCCGGCGCACGTGCCCGACACCACCTGGCAGATGCAACTCGAAAGCGGCTTCCTGTTCGAGGATACGCCGGATCAGCGGCGCGCCACCAGCGACGTCAAGCGCGACATGGAGAGTGGACGGCCGATGGATCGCCTGCTGGTGGGCGACGTTGGCTATGGCAAGACCGAGATTGCCGTCCGTGCCGCATTCAAGGCGGTGCAGAGTGGCCGGCAGGTGGCGGTGCTGGTGCCGACGACGATTCTGGCTGACCAGCACGTTCGCACCTTTGGTGATCGGCTGGCGGACTTTCCGGTGGTCATTGAGGAACTGAGTCGATTTCGCACGGGGAAGGAACAGGCGATCACCCTCGAACGCCTGAAGAAGAAGGAAGTCGACATCGTCATCGGCACGCATCGACTGCTTGGTGAGGACGTCGTCTTTGGCGATCTCGGGCTGATCATCGTCGACGAGGAGCACCGCTTCGGCGTGAAGCACAAGGAGCGCCTCAAGCAGCTGAAAATGGAAACCGATGTGCTGACGCTCACCGCCACTCCGATTCCGCGCACGCTGCATCAGTCATTGGCCGGGCTGCGCGACATGACGTTGATGCAGACGCCGCCGCGCGACCGCAGCCCGGTCTTGACGTACGTGGAACCGAACGACGATGCGCTGATCGAGGAAGCGATCACCCGCGAGCTCGATCGTGGTGGGCAGTGTTTCTTCGTGCACAATCGCATCGAGACGATCCTGGCGATGGCGGACCATCTGCAGCGGCTGGTCCCCCGCGCCCGCGTGGTGGTGGGCCACGGCCAGATGAGGGAGCGCGAGCTGGAGGAGGTGATGCGCCAGTTCGTGCGCGGCGAAGCCGATGTCCTCGTCAGCACGATGATCGTCGAGAGCGGGCTGGATGTGTCGAACGCGAACACGATGTTCGTGGACCGGGCCGACCACTTCGGCCTGGCGCAGCTGTATCAGCTCCGCGGCCGCGTGGGCCGCTCGCACCGGCGGGCCTACTGCTATCTGCTGGTCCCCGACATCGTCGATGAAGACGCCGAGCGCCGCCTGCGGGTGCTGGAGCACAACACCGACCTTGGCAGTGGCTACCGCGTCGCGCTCAAGGACATGGAACTGCGCGGGGCGGGCAATCTGCTCGGCCCCGAGCAGAGCGGATTCGTGCACACGGTCGGGTTCGATCTCTACCTGCGTCTCCTCGAGGAGACGGTTGGGCGGATCCAGCGCGGCGATTCGGCGCCGCCCCCACAGCCCTCGGACGTCTCGCTGGATGTGCCCGCCTTCCTGCCGGATGACTACGTCCCGATGCAGGATCTCAAGCTCGATGTCTACCGCCGCCTGACCAAGGCGCCGAATGCCGCCGCGATCGAGGCCCTCGCGGTCGAGGTCCGTGACCGATTTGGTCCGCTGCCACCGGCCGCGGCGGCGTACTTCGATCTGGCCCAGCTGCGCTTGCTCGGAGGCACCTTGGGAATCCAGGCAATCCTGGTGCGGGGGGATGAGGGCCGTATTACGTTTCGCGCCGACGCTGTGCCCCGGATGAAGGGACTCAGCGCCGCATTCCATGAAGTGCAGTTCCAGGCCGAGGTGCGCCGCGCGCAACCATTGACGCTCAAGCTCACGCGACTCGGCGGAGCGGCGGTGCTCGAGGGCCTCGTCCGTTCGTTGCGCAGTCTGAGCCGCTGATCGATCGGTGGCTGCCCGTTCCTGTCAGACTGTCGCAGCCTTCACCCGTACCCGTTTCGACGAATGAGAACACTTGTCCTTGCCGCGATCGCCGTTGTCGCCACGGCCCAGCTGGCCGGCTGCAACAGCGGAGCGCTCAGCGCTCACGCGGATACCGTCGCGAAGGCAGGCTCGCAGGAGCTGACCGTCAAGAAGCTCTCGGAGCTCCTCGGCGCCTCGAAGGTGCCACTCCGTAAGGATGTCGTGCGCGTCGTCGCCGATCTCTGGGTCAACTATCAGCTGCTGGCCAAGGCCGGTGCCAACGGTGACTCGCTCAACGATTCGAAGTCGCTCGATTCGGCGCTCTGGGCACCGATCGCCAATGCCCGCGCGCGGAAGTGCTTCGAGGTCGTCTCGAAGGGGTGGACGGTCGCCGCACCAACCGATGGCGAAGCCCGCTACAACAACGGCGAAGTGCTGGCGGCCAGTCATGTGCTCTTCCGGGCGCCGGAGAAGGGTGCCACGCCGCCGCAGATCGCCGCGCTGAAGATCCGCGCCGATTCGCTGCGCAAGGTCCTCACACCGGCGAATTTTGCCCAGCTGGCGTCGCGCTTCAGTCAGGACCCCGGATCGGCACAGCAGGGTGGATCGCTCGGCGCCTTCCCCAAGGGCATGATGGCCCCAGAGTTCGAAACCGGCGTGCTGAACACCAAGCCCGGCGAGATCTCGCCCGTCGTCCAGACGCGGTTCGGTTTCCACATCATCTATCGCCCGATCTATTCGACCGTGACCCAGAACGTCGCGCAGCTCATGCAGCAGCGCGGTGCTGCGGCAGCCGAGTCGACGTACTGGTCGCGGCTCGAAGCCGCCAACACGGTGGCCGTCAAGTCGGATGCGCCGAAGATGGCTCGCGACATCGTGGCCGATCTCGACAAGTATCGCACGAGTGGAATGGTGCTTGGCACGACCAAAACAGGAGATTTCACCGCCCGTCAGCTCGTCCGCTGGATCGATGCCTATCCACCCGAGCAGGGGCTGATCCCGCAGATTCAGAATGCGCCGGACACGATCATTCCGACGCTGATCAAGAACTTCATGCGGAACGAGCTGTTCCTGACGCAGGCTGACAGTGCCAAGGTCGACCTGAGCGATCAGGAGAAGAGCCAGATCCGTGCGGAATTCCGCACGCTGGTCATCAATTCCTGGACGCAGCTCGGCGTCGCGCCGAATCAGCTCATCGACAGCGCCAAGACGCCGGCCGCGCGCGAGGTGCTTGCCACCAGTCGGGTCAATACGTTCCTCGAAAGCATGCTGGTGAAGGACGGGGCGTTCGTCCCGATCGCGCGCTCGATGGATCTGATGCTGCGGATGCGGTATCCGGGCGCCAAGATCGTCGACGCCGGTGTCGATCGTGCGCTCGAAGCCGCCAACAAGCTGCGTGGCTCGGCCGACTCGACGCGCGCCGCGAACCGTCCGGCCTCGGCGGTCCCGATGCCAGGCGAATCGCCGCCGCCAGTCGGCCCCGCACCATCCACTCCCGCTCCGAAGCCGTAAGCGCGCTGGTGCTGTCAGATCAGCGGGGGAGCACGAATACCGTGCTCCCCCGTTCTACATTTGCCGTGTGGCTCGGACTTCCACCGCTCGGGTGATGAACCGACGCCTCGCCTGCCGGGTACTCCGACGCATGACTCGACTGCTTGCCACGCTTGCCGCCTCGCTGACCTGCGCCGTCGCGCTGCAGGCACAGACCCCGCCCGCCGTCCGGCCTGCCGGCTCCAAGCCGGGACCAGACGTCGTGTCGGTCGACAGGGTCATCGCCATTGCCGGAGATCACCCGATTCTCTGGAGCGAGGTGCTGGAGGAGTACAACACGCGTCGCGCCCAGGGGATGCCGATTCCGCCCGACACGGTCGAGCACCGGAAGCTGGTCGAGAAGATCATCGACGAGTTGATCGATGCCGAAGTCCTGGTGCAGAAGGCGGTGGTCGAGAAGGTGGAGGTGGCGGACGGCGACGTGCTGCCTGAGGTGGAAGGGCAGCTGAAGAAGATCCGTGATCAGTTCAAGAGCGATCAGGAGTTCCGTCAGGCACTCGCTGGCGCGGGGTTCGGTTCGCCCGAGGAGTATCGCAAGACGCTGATCGACGCGGCCAAGCGGCAGCAGGTGCAGCGCAAGCTGATCGAGAAGATGAAGACCGACGGCAAGCTCGTTCGTGCGTTGGTGTCGGAAGGCGACGTCATCGAGATGTACGAGAAGAATCGGACCACGCTGCCGAAGCGGCCGGCACAGGTCACCTTTCGCCAGATCGTCATCGGTCCGACGCCGACCGCTGCCGCCAAGGCCAAGGCGCGGGCAAAGGTGGACTCGCTGCTGATCGAGATTCAGCGCGGCGGCAACTTCGAATTGATTGCCAGGCGCGAGAGCATGGACCCGTCGAACAAGGAGACGGGCGGTGATCTGGGCTGGAATCGCCGCGGGCAGATGGTGCCGGAGTTCGATCGCATGATGTTCGCACTGCCGCCCGGCGTGATCAGCCCGGTGGTGGAAACGAGCTTCGGTTTTCACATCATTCGCGTCGACAAGGTGCAGCCGAAGGAAGTGAAGGCGCGCCACATCCTGATCATTCCCGCTCTCGATTCGGCCGACGAGCGCCGCGCCAACGTGCTGGCCGACAGCGTCGCCACCGCCTGGCGGAACGGCGCCCGATATGACACGCTGAGCGCAAAGTTTCACGACGCCGACGAGATCCGCGCCTTCAACGATCCGTTCCCGCGCGCCGAATTGCCGCCGGCGTACCTGAAGGCGCTCGACGGAGTGAAAGTGAACGACATCAGCGCGCCATTCGCCATCGACAATGCGCGTCGCGGTACCAAGAAGTTCGTCGTCTTCCAGTTGCTCAGCCAGCAGGAGGAAGGGCTCTTCTCGGTAGGCGAAGTGCGCGAGCGCATTCGTGCACAGCTGGTCGATGAGCGGTCGATGCGCCGCTTCATCGACGCCCTGCGTGCCAGCACCTTCGTGCTGCGCAACCCGATCCCGGGTTTGCCGGCCGCGGCGCCGGTCGAAGGGCCGGAGAAGTAGATGCCGCCGTCCGGCTCGTGACGCGCCGTCGCCCACGCCTCGCGGTCACGCTTGGCGACCCGCGCGGTATCGGGCCCGAGCTGGTCCAGGCGATGCTGGATGATGATGCGGTCACCGAGCACTGTGAACTGCTGCTGGTCGGACCGCGGGGCACCGAAGTCGATGTGCACGAGGCGATCGGTGTCTGGTCTCCCAGCGGCGGCAAGGCGCTGGCCGGGAAGCTGGCGGGTGATGCCGTGGTGCGGGCTGTGGAGCTGGCGCAATCGGGCGCGGTTCGCGGGATCGTCACCGCCCCGCTCGACAAACACGCCTTGCTCCTGGGCGGCTACGACGCTGCCGGTCACACCGAGCTGCTGGCGGATCTGACGGGCCGCAAGACGGCCATGATGCTGGCCAGCGAATCGTTGCGGGTGGTGCTGGCGACCACGCATCTGCCGCTTCGCGACGTCCCTGCCGCGCTGACGGCAGATGTCCTTCGCGATGCCATTCGCCTCACGCGCGAAGGGCTCCAGCACTGGTTCGGCATGCCCACGCCGCGCATCGCGCTCTGTGCACTGAATCCCCACGGGGGCGACGGTGGACGGTTCGGCTCGGATGACACCGAACTGCTGGCACCGATTGCCATCGAGATGGGGGCGTCGGGGCCGTTCCCGGCCGACACGGTCTTCGTGCGCGCCATGCGCGGCGAGTTCGACGTCGTGATCGCGCCATATCACGACGTCGGGATGACGGCGATCAAGGTTGCCTCCTTTGGTTCCGGCGTGAACGTCACGCTCGGGTTGCCATTTCCGCGGACGTCCCCCGACCACGGCACCGCCCTCGACATCGCCGGCCAGGGCATCGCCGACGTCTCCAGCTTCCGTCACGCAGTGCTGCTCTGCGCGCGCCTCGCCAATCATCCGACGGCGTAGCGCTCGACCGCGGTGTGACGGAAAGGGCCAGCTTCGTGCAACAGCGCTAACGCAAAGGAGCCAAGGCGCAAGGACGCAAAGCGTTCATCTCGCGAAGTGGCCTGTATCGAGACGAGGCGCCTCAATTCACTGAAAATTGCAGCAGCCAATGCCGTTCTGCGGTGACCCCAGCCACGTCCCGCGCGGTCGAGCTCAGATTCTTTGCGCCTTCGCGGCTTGGCCCCTTTGCGTTAACGCTGTTGTCGGTGCAACTCGCGTGCGGGGAACTCGCAGCGGTAGAGGGCGAGAACTCGTCGCGCGAATGAGTTTGCGTTGTGGCAGGGTGCACTCCGCCGCCGCCGCGAGCGCACAACGCGCGTGCGCCGCGACAAACACCTGAGTACATGAGCGGCGGCACACGTGACCGGCGGGCGCGACGGGCGTCCTTTCCCGAGAACGATCGACCTTCCGTCCACCAACGGATCGGCAGCCGACCCACCCCCGGTTGAACGCCAGTCCCACGCTCGCTGCCGCAGGCTCTCCATGGCTTCGCTCGACAAGTTTCTGATGGCACTCGGTACGGCGCCACCAACGACACTGGTGCTGTATGAAGGAGCCGCTGCGGAGCTCCGCTTCGATGGTGGAACACGCGCGATCACCAAACAGCCGCTCAGTGCCGAGCAGATCGTCGGCCTGTTGCGCGAGATTGCGCCGGCGTCGCTCCAGGCGGCGGTGATGGGGGGCGGCCCCGCGCGATTCGCGTATGATGGCAATGGCGTGCCGGTGGACTGTTCGATTCAGCGCGATGCCGATGGCCGCGTGGTGGCGCAGATCCTTCCCGCCAGCTCGGCCGATCCCGCGCTTCGCGAGGAAGCGGCGGTCGCACAAGCCACGCCGGTGCTCGACAGCGGGCCACGCAAGGCCCTCGACGCGCTGCTTCGCGCGCTCGCGGCACAAAAGGGCAGTGACTTGCACCTCCGCGTCGGCGAACCGCCGATCATCCGTCGCGATGGTGACCTGGTCCGGATCAGTGGTGCCGCGCCGCTGGGTGGCGATCAGCTGGAGCAGATGCTCCTTGCCTCGATGCCGGAACGGAACCGGGTCGAGTTCACCGAGCGCAACGACACCGACTTTGCGATCGACATCCCCGGTGTCGCACGGTTCCGCGGCAATGCGCTGCGTGACCGGTGCGGCGCGGCGGCCGTGTTCCGCCTGATTCCATCGACCATCATCACCGCCGAACAGCTTGGCCTGTCCGAGCACGAGACGGCGCTCTGCACGCTGACCAAGGGGCTGGTACTGGTCACCGGGCCCACCGGCAGCGGCAAGAGCACCACCCTCTGCGGCATGATCGATCTGATCAACCGCACGCGCTCGGATCACATCATCACGATCGAAGATCCGATCGAGTTCGTGCATGCCAGCAAGAAGTGCATCATCACGCAGCGGCAGGTCGGGGTGCATACGAACAGCTTCAAGGCCGCGCTGCGGGCGGCGTTGCGCGAGGATCCGGATGTCATTCTGGTCGGTGAGTTGCGCGACCTCGAGACGATCGAATGCGCGATCGAAACCGCCGAAACCGGGCATCTGGTCTTCGGAACGCTGCACACCACCACCGCACCGAGCACGGTCGATCGGCTGATCGATCAGTTCCCGGCCGACCGGCAGTCGCAGATCCGGACCATGCTCAGCGAGTCGCTGCGTGGTGTGATCTCGCAGACGCTCGTCAAGAAGAAAGGGGGCGGGCGGGCTGCCGCGCGCGAAGTGCTGCTCTCGAACACCGCCGTCTCGAACCTGATCCGCGAAGGCAAGACCTTCCAGATTCCGACGGTGATGCAGACGTCCAAGAAGCTGGGCATGGTGACCATGAACGACGCACTGCTGGACCTGGTCGAGCGGGACGTGGTCGATGCGAACGACGCCTGGCTGAAGGCGGTCGACAAGGGTGGGTTCCAGCAGGCGCTCCAGGCCCGCGGTATCATCCTCGATCGTGCTGCAGCGTCAGCGTCAGCGGCGGCGGCGGCGTAGCCGCGGTCGAGCGTCCCCCCGGCGCATCGACGACAGCTGGGGGGGCGCAAGCCGAGGCCACGACCGATCGACGGCACCGGATTTTCCGGGGGCACTTGGCCCCCGGACTAAGTTTCCGGAATGTCTATTCGTAACATTGCCATCATTGCGCACGTCGACCACGGTAAGACGACTCTCGTGGATCAGATGCTCCGCCAGGCCGGAGCGTTCCGCGAGAACCAGATTGTCGCCGAGCGTGTCATGGACTCCAATCCGCTCGAGAAAGAACGCGGCATCACGATTCTCGCGAAGAACACGTCGATCCGCTGGAAAGAGAACAAGATCAACATCATCGACACGCCCGGTCACGCCGACTTCGGCGGTGAAGTCGAGCGGATCATGCGCATGGTGGATGGCGTGCTGCTGGTGGTCGATGCCTTCGATGGCCCGATGCCGCAGACGCGCTTCGTGCTGCGCAAGGCGTTCGAACTCGGGCGGGTGCCGATCGTCGTCATCAACAAGATCGACCGCCCGGGCGCCGATCCGATGCGTGTGCACGACGAGGTGTTGAGCCTCTTCATCGAGCTCGATGCCACCGAAGCGCAGCTCGATGCGCCGGTGGTGTATGCCAGCGCACGCCAGGGCATCGCGACGATGGATATGGATGTCCAGGGGACGACGATGAATCCGTTGTTCGATGCGATTCTGCAGTATGTGCCGATCCCGCCGAACGATGCGACCGGCCCGTTCCAGATGCTCGTCTCGACCATCGACTACTCCAGCTACCTTGGCCGCATGGGTATCGGCCGTGTGGAGATGGGCGTCGTGAGGGTGGGTGATGTCGTGTCGCTGCTGCAGATGGATCCGACGCTGCCGGTCCAGAACAGTCGTGTCACCAAGCTGTTCTGCTTCGAAGGGCTGGAGCGCGTCGAGGTGCAGGAGGCGTCGGCCGGGGAAATCGTGTCGGTGGCCGGGTTGGAGAACGTCGAGATCGGGTTGACCATCACCGATCCGTCGTTCCAGGAGCGCCTCGAGGGGATTGCCGTCGAGGAGCCGACCATCAGCGTCGACTTCCAGGTGAACACCTCGGCGTTCGCCGGAAAGGAAGGGAAGTTCGTGACGTCGCGCCAGGTGCGTGATCGGCTGATGAAGGAGCTGGAGCGGAACGTCGCACTGCGGGTGGAGGAGACGGACAACACCGACACCTGGAAGGTCAGTGGTCGTGGAGAGTTGCATCTGTCGATCCTGATGGAGACCATGCGCCGCGAGGGGTTCGAGTTTCAGGTGTCACGCCCGAAGGTGATCACGCGGATCGGTGACAACGGCCAGAAGCTGGAGCCCTACGAGGAACTGCTGATCGACGTGCCGGATGACTATGTCGGTGCGGTGATCGAGAAGCTTGGTCCCCGCAAGGCCGAGATGACCGAGATGAAGAATCCGGGACAGGGGATGGTGCGGCTGACGTATCGGATCCCCGCCCGTGGGCTGTTCGGCTACCGTTCCGAGTTCCTGACGGATACGCGTGGCACCGGGATCATGCATCACCGCTTCCTCGAATACGGGGCCTGGTCCGGGGCGCTGGATGGCCGTACGCGTGGCGTGCTGGTGAGCATGGAGAACGGCACGATCATCGCCTTTGCGCTGGGCAACCTCGGCGAGCGCGCGACGCTGTTCGTGGAGCCCGGTCAGCCAGTGTACGAAGGCATGGTGGTGGGCGAGAATTCACGTCCTGGCGACATGGACGTGAATCCGACCAAGGAGAAGAAGCTGTCCAACATGCGGAGCAAGTCGGCGGATGATGCGATCGTGCTCGAACCGCCGCGCATTCACACGTTGGAGAGCGCGCTGGAGTACATCGAGGAAGACGAGTTGATCGAGGTCACGCCGCAGTCGATTCGTTTGCGCAAGAAGGTGTTGAACACCATCGATCGCAAGCGGAACACGCGTGACCTGAAGAAGGAACGCGATCGCGATTGACGCATGGGTGCGACGGGTGGCTGGTGCGCCATCCGTCGCACGACTTCACGACATCTGAACGCACGGGGAGAACGCAGGCATGTCGGAACAGGCAGTGTGGGCATCGATGGCATCAGCGGTGGATGCGTGGGCATCGATGGGCGCCGGTGCTGGCGCTGCAGGCTGCGAGTCCAGTCGCGCCGTGCGGGCCGCTGGTCCCGGGAATGGCGGCGAGGACAAGGAGGATCTCGACGACGACGATCTCGACGACGATGATCTGGATGACGAGGAGGACGATGAGGATGACGACGACCTCGATGAGTTCGAGGACGACGAGCTGGACGATGACGACGAGGATGACGATGAAGCCGATGAGATCGACTTCACCGAGGATCGGTATGAACGGATTCCCGGCGAGGATGACGCGGGCGGGTGAGTTGTCGCGTGAGTTGTCGCGTGATTTGGCGCGTGATTTGGCGCGTGATTTGACGCGTGATTTGACGCGTGATTTGGCGCGTGATTTGACGCGTGAGATTGGGTGAGGAACCGTGTGCGGTGGTGCGCGACGGTGCGTCGGGAAACCTGCGCGCCGATGGGGGAAATCGAGCGGTTGTTTTCGCTGTCGCACGATGTGTGATTTTTCTCCATGGCAGGGGTTGACGGGGGAGATTGGCAGGCTATCATTGGTGTCTGTCCCGGATACGGGGCGTGAAGGACACGGTGGTGCGATGCGCGATGGTGCGGCGCTCCACACCGATCAAGCTGATTGACAATCGAGAGAGAAGCGTTGTGGTGGTATCTCGTGAAGCCGCAGGGTTCGTGCTCTGCGGCATAGAGATTCAAAGCACGAATTTTATGATTCCGGACCGTCTCATGATGGTCCAGCAATGGGTGTTGTGAGCGGTTCGC
>CAYMQV010000084.1:15695-18241 GCA_964392395.1 uncultured Gemmatimonadaceae bacterium | reverse complement strand
CGCGCGGCGCCGGTAAAGGTCCGCGACATCATCTTCGCCAAGTACTGGGCCGCCACCGGGCCGTTGGCGATCGTGGCCGTGGGCATCGTCGGCCTCACCTCGCTGCTTCTCGGAACGGCGCCGATCGTGATGGCGCTGTCGATGGCGGCGGTCGCGTCCCTGATGTTCGCTCAGGCGGCGTTGGCGCTTTACATCGGATCGATTTCCCCACGTTTCGATGCCGAGACGGCCGTCAACCAGACCGTGACGTGGCAGGGGATTCTGTTCCTGCTGTCGGCTGGCATGCTGACGATGGTGATTGCCCTCGCACTGGCGCCGGCGATGTACTGGTACGCGCGAACGGTTGCGTATCACGAGCCGCTCAACTGGTGGCGGTTCCTCCGCGGCGCCGTCTTCGCGTTCACGCTCTGCGGCGGGTTGACGGTGTTCTGGCTGCTCAAGGCGGAAAAACGCGTCGCAGCACTGGACGGTTGAGATACGAGGGGGCTGACGATATGGCCGACACCGTATCAGCGCCGCAACTCGTGCAGGACGTGTTTCAGCTCCGGCAGCAGCACCTTGGTCAGCGCCAGATCCACGGCGGCCTTCGATCCTGGGAGTGACACGATCAGCTTGCCGTTCACACCTCCCGCCAGCGACCGGGTGAGGATGGCGGCAGTGCCGATCTGCTCCTGATAGCTGATCATCCGAAACAACTCTCCGAATCCGGGCAGCTCTTTCTCGATCAACGGACGCACCGCTTCGACCGTCCGATCCTTTGATCCGAGTCCGGTGCCGCCGCTCAACACCACGACGTCGACATCGTCGCGCGACAGGAGCCTGGCAACGTGTGCACGCGTGCCGGTTTCATCGTTCGGCAACAGCGCAAAATCGCTTACCGTATGGCCCGCCTCGGTGATCAGACGCCGCGCCAACGGGCCCGATTCGTCCGTCTCGGCCGTGCGGGTGTCGGTCACGATCACGATCGCGATCTGTACTGGGCCGCGTGAGGCGCCGGCGGCGCGGTGTTCCGTCGTTCCGGTGGGGGTGGTCATTCGTGAAACGTAAGCCGTACCGCCTTCCAGGCAGGTTCGGCCGCCGCCGCAACACCGGCGCGCCGCCTCGCTCGACACCTGGACTTTAAACCATCGCTGCCCGTCTGCGGCGCGTTGTGGATGGCAGCCAGAGGGCCTTGCGGATCCGCAGGGCACGTCCGCGCCGGTCGAAAGCGTTAGATTCATGAGATCGCTCCATCGCTTCCCGCTCCAAGGATACAGACTGCATGACGGCGTCGTCGCTCTACCAGGGCCTGAAGGACATCAAGCTCACCACCGTCCGGAAGGCGCTTTCAGAGGCATCGTTCAAGCGATCAGCCCTGCGAACCTTTGGCGCGTTCGCATTCGATCTGGTGCTCTACCTGGGCTTCATGTGGGGCGTCTTTGCCGCTGACGCCTGGTGGGCGAAGCTGCTCTGCGGCCTCGGCGCCGGCTGTGCCGTCGCCTTCATGTTCGTCTGGGCGCATGATGCCGCGCACGGCGCGCTGTTCGAGAACGACTGGGTCGCGGAAGTCCTTGGCACGATGTTCATGCTCCCGTCGCTCAACATGTATCGGCTCTGGTGTCACGGGCACAACCGCGTTCACCACGGCTTCACATCGTTCACGCCAGTGGACTGGATCTGGCGTCCGATGACGCCGGCGGAGTACGCCAGGTCGCCGTGGTACACCAGACTTGTCTATCGGGCAGAACGCACGCCCTGGGGCTGTGCGTTGCACTACATCAATAAAGTATGGTGGCCCGGCATGGTGATGTACCAGCCCGACAAGAAGTCACGCGAGCGCCTCGGCTACAACGTGCACAAGATCATCACGCTGGTGTTTGCGATTGGGATGTCAGTCGCGGCCTGGAAGTGGGCTGGCGGTGTCGTCGGTGTCATGGCGGCCGTCGCACTGCCGTTCGTGGTCTTCAACTACTTCATCGCATTCTTCGTCTATCTGAACCACACGCACCCCGATGTGCCGTATTTCGATCATCGGCCGGAGTGGAGCAACACGATCGGACAAGTGTACTGCAGCATCGTCTGGCGGTGTTCGCGCATCAGCGAGATGCTGATCCACAACATCCTGATTCATGTGCCCCATCACGTCGAGCCGCACATTCCGTTCTATCGCCTGAAGCGCGCCTACACCGAGCTGCGCAAGGAGTACGGGCAGTACATGCACGAGTACGAACTTCGCTTCTCGACCGTGCGCATGGTCTTCAACCAGTGCAAGCTGTACGACTACGAGAAGAAGGTCTGGTATACGTATCGCGAGGCGAAGGCGTATCTCGCGGCCCGTGCGCAGTTGCCGCTGCCAGTACAAGGCGCCGCGTAGGCGGTGCTGCCGGATAACGCCGGCGCCGTGCCCCTGCATTCGGGGCACGGCGCCGGTTGTGCGTTCTTGGGGCGTGACAGGTGTCGAGGTCACGCAGCATGTTCGATCGCATCGGTCCTTGGCGGAACGGCAACGACTCAAGGGCAACGACTCAAGGGCACCGGAACAAGGGCACCGGAACAAGGGCACCGGA
>CAYMQV010000084.1:11241-15595 GCA_964392395.1 uncultured Gemmatimonadaceae bacterium | reverse complement strand
GCAAGGGCAACGGAACAAGGGCAACTGCTTAACGCAAAGGTGCAAAGGCGCAGAGACGCAAAGGACTGCAAATGAGTGGGAACAGCAGAAACACGGCGCTGTTGCCGGTGCAGTTACATACTGCTCTTCGCTCTTCTTTTATTCGGCGCTGATCATCACATCGCGCCGAGGCGTCGGAATCCAGGACGCGGTCCTTGCGTCTTTGCGCCTTTGCGCCTTTGCGTCAGGTAGTTTGCTCTTCGGTAGTCCGTAGAGTACCAGAGGACGGCGGCAAGAATCGAGAGGTGCTACAACGCTGGCTCGCGTCACGAAACGCGCCCGACGGCCACAAGATTTCGGCGAGACGACACGAGTGGCGGCATTGCAGCTGCGCGGGTGTCCAGAGCGCAACCGACCCGGGAGCATGCGTCAGCACGCACGAACGGTTTCGGCGCAGACGGTCACCACATCGCGCCACAGCCCTGCTGCCGGAACGTGTCCGCCACGGCAATCACCTTCCAGACCCCACTAACCCTTACGAACTGAAACGCGTCGTATCCGCAGTGGCTGACCTTGCCGGCAATGCGCACCTGATACTCGGCCCAAACCGTCGCCAGATCGCCATCGATGTGCAGCACCGGGTTACGGATCGGCTCGTCGAGAATCGGCCCATTGGGATTGGTCGCCGCTGCGATGAACTGTTCGCCGGTCAGCACCATGGCACGGGTGCCACCAGTGGGTGATGGACGCAGGAGCGTCATGCGGGCCTGCTCGTGAAAGACCGAGCGCAAACCATCAACGTTGCGTTGTCGCATGGCACCGAGCATCGCTTCGAGCGACTCCATGACGGCCGTGCTATCAGATACCTGCGCCCCAGCGAACGTCGGTGCGAAAAGTATTGCTACTGCAACGCAAGCAGTGCGAACGGTGAGCATGCGAGGCATCAGTCACTCAGGATGAGGTGGTGAACGCAGAGGAACACCAAACCTGCCGCACCGTCACGACGAGGGCAAAGCCGCCAGGCCCGCCTGAAAGCGCCTGTACACTTTCCGAACATCACCTGCGCAACAGCGTTTCGAGCTCCGCCCGGACCGCGCGCCACGCCTCCGTCCACGGCGCGACCAAATCGAAGTGGCCGCCCGGAACCTCCTTTGTCACAGTGCCCGGAAAGCGCGAGAGATAGGCGTCGACCTGCGACTTCGGCACGATGCGGTCGTCGCGCGCGGCGAGCAGGATCACGTTCGTTCGCGGCGCCGCTCGGGCGACCGGTGACCGCGCGGCATACGCCTCGGCCAGCGCTTGCGGCGCCCCGCCCATGAACCGGGTAATCCCCGCCCCACATCCGGTCGGCTGCGCGAACGACGCCGGGTCCGTGACCGCGGCCAGCCCGACGGTGCCGCGCACCTTCACGCCCGGCTCGGACGCGAGCCAGAGCGCCAGATGCCCGCCTGCCGAATGCCCCATCAGCACAATGCGGGACCGATCCAGGTGGCGCGCCCTGCCCTGCGCGATCAGCAGATCGTACGCGGCCCGGATGTCATCGAAGGAACCCGGATCGCCACCGCCAGCATGCCCGGCACGGCGATACTCCACCGCCCACGTCGCGACCCCTTGCTGCCGCAGCGATTCGGCCGCAGCCGCGAGATGGCTGACATCGTATTGCGACAGCCAGCAGCCACCATGGATGAGCATCACCACCGGATGCCGCCGTCCCCCTGTTGGCACCCTGAGCTCGACGAACTGCTCAGGATCCGCGCCATACGCAATGCGTACATCAGGCGCGGGCGCCAATCGGGCCGAATCAGCGACGACGGTGAAGGGAACCTGGGCCACTGCACGCGACAGCGGCATGGCGGTCGCGATCCCACTCGCGAGAATCACGCCGACGAGCGCGCGATGACCGCGGGCGACGCCGCAGTGCGCGCCCTCGGCGGTTCGAGTTGGAACTGGCATCCGCGGAGAGTGCGCGTGCGGCATGCGCGTTGGCAAGGGCGGCACGGCGGTAGTCCACCAGATCCGGTAACCCGGCGAGGCCCACCCCGACGACCAGGCGTGGTGGAACCAATCTTTCTGCGGCCTGTATTACCAGTGGTAAGATATTGACCAGAGGGCTCGCGCAAAATTCACCAGCGCAATTCACGCCATGTCAGAGGGATCGTCATGAAAAAGGTTGGCGCCGGGATACTCACACTGCTCTCAGTCCTCACGTCGGTTGTACTCGTGGTCGCGTTCGCGACAGCGCCTTCGACGTCGCTGAGCCCGACCTATGCAGGGAAACACCTTGGCATCTATCTGCATATCTTCGCCGCTGCCGTCGCGCTGTTGCTCGGACCGTTCCAGTTCTCGGCCAGGCTTCGGCGAAGGCTACCGCGCGCACACCGATGGGCCGGCCGGCTCTACCTGGGCATCGGCGTCATGGTCGGCGGGCTTGCCGGGCTCTACATGAGTCTCAGCGCCCGGGGCGGTCTGCCCGCAAAAACCGGCTTTGCTGCACTCGCATCGCTCTGGCTCTACACGGGACTGCGGGCCTACACCACAATCCGTCGCGGGGCCATCGAGGAGCACCGCACCTGGATGGTGCGCAACTTCTCCCTGACGTTCGGCGCTGTCACGCTGCGCCTCTGGCTTCCACTCGCAGATGTCAGCGGCTATCCGTTCGAGGTCTCGTACCCGTTCATCGCCTGGATTTCGTGGGTGCCGAATCTGATCATCGCAGAATGGTGCTTCAATCGCGGGCGACGCGGTGCGACGGCACGCGTCACGTCACATGCGGAGCGGTAGTCCACCAGATCCGGTAACCCGGCGAGGCCCACCCCGACGACCAGGCGTGGTGGAACCAATCTTTCTGCGGCCTGTATTACCAGTGGTAAGATATTGACCAGAGGGCTCGCGCAAAATTCACCAGCGCAATTCACGCCATGTCAGAGGGATCGTCATGAAAAAGGTTGGCGCCGGGATACTCACACTGCTCTCAGTCCTCACGTCGGTTGTACTCGTGGTCGCGTTCGCGACAGCGCCTTCGACGTCGCTGAGCCCGACCTATGCAGGGAAACACCTTGGCATCTATCTGCATATCTTCGCCGCTGCCGTCGCGCTGTTGCTCGGACCGTTCCAGTTCTCGGCCAGGCTTCGGCGAAGGCTACCGCGCGCACACCGATGGGCCGGCCGGCTCTACCTGGGCATCGGCGTCATGGTCGGCGGGCTTGCCGGGCTCTACATGAGTCTCAGCGCCCGGGGCGGTCTGCCCGCAAAAACCGGCTTTGCTGCACTCGCATCGCTCTGGCTCTACACGGGACTGCGGGCCTACACCACAATCCGTCGCGGGGCCATCGAGGAGCACCGCACCTGGATGGTGCGCAACTTCTCCCTGACGTTCGGCGCTGTCACGCTGCGCCTCTGGCTTCCACTCGCAGATGTCAGCGGCTATCCGTTCGAGGTCTCGTACCCGTTCATCGCCTGGATTTCGTGGGTGCCGAATCTGATCATCGCAGAATGGTGCTTCAATCGCGGGCGACGCGGTGCGACGGCACGCGTCACGTCACATGCGGAGCGGCTGATTGCGCCAGAATAACGCGATGATCCAGACAGTGCGGCGCACCGAACACAATTCATGGTGATCGTGGGCAGCCCGGGCGACGCCGTCGATCAGTGCTGCGTCTACGATCGCATCCGCCGCGCTACGGGAGCGATCGAACGCTACGCCGCCAGCACGTGCCCGCACCCGGTGCAGAAGTGCGCGCCCGCGGCGGTGACTGCCGTTCCGCACCGCTCGCACTTCCCAGGGAGGAATGCGCCGCACTCCGAGCAGAAGAGCGCATCAGGTTCCGGACGCAATCCGTGCGTTTGGCAAATCGTGGATCCAGGGCGGTACTTCTTCACCAGCCGCTCGGCGAGATCCGCCGGCGCCGCAACGCTTGTGCCGACCCCGCTCGCCGCATCCTGCGCGCGTAGCTCGACCAGTGCCTGCGTGGTGTACCGCGCCTTCATGCCGTCGTAGTCGTCGTCGGAGAGCTTCCCGGTCTCACGATCGAACTCGATCTCGCGCAAGGCTTCGATGGCGCTGCCGGGCACGGGCTCATCGTCGATCTCGAGTTTCGGCGTCGTGCGGTGCTCGGCACGAATATCGGCCGGTGCTTCATCGCTGAACACCGGAGCCAGCACGATTACGAGCGCGATCACCGCCAGCGCGATGCCGACGATGAAGGGAGCGCTGCTGCTGGCGAACAATTCATTCATCGCTCAGCGGTACCATGAACGGCGGCCTGAAGCCGGCGCAACTCATCATCGGTTGCCGCTGGCATTCCACCGGCAATCGGCAGGACGGACTTGGTCGCGAGCGCCGGTGCCTGCGCATCGGTCTCACGTTTCCATCGAC
>CAYMQV010000084.1:1909-11231 GCA_964392395.1 uncultured Gemmatimonadaceae bacterium | reverse complement strand
GCATCGTTCCGCCAATCCCGACCGTGATGAACGGCACGACATAGCCAGCGATGTTGAACCCTTCCTTGATCGGAGCCATCAGCACCCGCTCCCCGTACACCGTGGTGAACGCCGCGATGATCTCATCGGCGCTGTAGCCACCCTCGACCAGACGCACCACATCGGAGTGCATGGCCGGGCTGATACCGCACTGGAAGTCGGTGGTGCGACAGATGAACACATCCAGCTTGCAGGGACAGGCACACTTGAGCCCACGTTCCAGCTCGTCGCGTTCCAGCTGCGCCACCAGCGGCTTGGCCCCTGGCTTTCTCGGCAGTGACACCGGCTTGTACGTCGTCTGCGGCATCTCGATGTTGGCGGCGCCCTGCGTCGGCGGCGGCTGCGCCCGCAGACGCGGAGCCAACAGCACTCCCGCCGTCAGAAGACCGCCGGCACGCAAGAAATCACGACGCGTCGACATGCGCTCACTCACGGCACACCGGCCGGCGCGAGCGCCTCTGAGCCCGGCGTCAGCACCGTCACATATCCGCCCTGGCGCTTCTTTTCGGCCTGCGGCCACATCACGATCAGCCCACCGATGGCCATCACCATGCCGCCGTACCAGACCCACCAGACGAGCGGATTGAAGCTCAGGCGCACTTCGGCCTGATCCGGTCCGATCATGCCCGAGAACACCATATAGACATCCTGCATGGCGGTCTCATACAACCCGACCTCGGTGCTTGGCTCGAAGGTCGGCTGATCATTGCTGTCCACATGCTGACGCTTCTCGCTGCTCAGCACCGGCATCGGCTTGCCGTCACGCGTGACCGACAACGCCACCGCGGTCACGTAGCGATTCAGTCGCTTGAACTCGCTCACGCCCTGGCTGGTGAATGTCCACTGGTGCCCAAAGGGATCGGTGGCGCGGAATACTTCACCCGTCTTCAGCGAGACGTCGAATTCCTTCTTGAATGCAAAACCGGCGAAGGCGGCGAAAATCATCGCCACACCGAGGTGCACGATGTAGCCACCGTAACGACGCCGGTTGTTGCCGATCAGACGCAGCGACGCCAGCACGACGTTCTCCGCATACATCCGCATCCGCGCGCGCGTGCCCTTGAAGAACTCCTGCGAGATCGTGCCGACCACGAAACCGACCAGGATGTACGCCACGATCGGCGAGAACGCGCGCATGCCAAGCGCCATCAGCACCGCGCCGGTGGTCAGCCCCGCCGCCACGGGAAAAATGAACTGACGACGCACATTCTCGACGCTCGCACGGCGCCACGCGATGAGCGGACCGATGCCGGTCAGCGCCAGCAATCCAAGGCCCAGCGGCACGTTCACCGAATTGAAGAATGGCGGACCGACCGTGATCTTCGTGCCACGCACCGCTTCGCTGATGATCGGGAAGAGTGTGCCCCAGAGCACGCTGAACGCGATGCCGACCAGCACGAGGTTGTTGTACAGGAACGCCGCTTCGCGGCTGATCATGCTTTCGAGCTGCGCCTTGGCCTCCATGTCCTTCAGGCGCGTCATCACGAGGATGGTCGTCACCACGAAGATCAGGATGAGGAACGTCGAGAAGTAGTTGCCGATCGGGCTCTGCGCGAAGCTGTGCACACTCTCGATCACACCACTGCGCGTCAGGAAGGTGCCCAGGATGCTCAACAGAAACGCGGCAATCACCAGCGTGACGTTCCATTTGCGCAGCATGCCGCGCTTTTCCTGGATCATGATCGAGTGCAGGAACGCCGTCTGGCAGAGCCACGACGTGAGCGGCGCATTCTCGACCGGATCCCACGCCCAATAGCCGCCCCAGCCCAGTTCCACATACGCCCACCACATGCCGAGCACGAGGCCGATGGTGAGAAAGAACCAGCTGATCAGGCTCCAGCGGCGGATGGCCGCGAGCCACTCGGTATCGAGGCGCCGCGTGACCAGCGCGCCGATCGCAAACGCGAACGGAATCGTCGTGCCAACCCAACCCAGATAGAGCATCGGCGGATGGATCGCCATGCCCGGATTCTGGAGCTGCGGGTTCATTCCGCGCCCATCGGGTGGCACCCACTCCATCCGTTCGTAGGGATTGGCCGCGAACAGGATCGTGCCGATGAAGAAGATCAGTACGACGCCGAGCGTGCCCGTCACCCATGGCATCAGTTCGCGATTCCTGGTGCGATTGGCGAACACGGCGATCGCGCTGAAACTGGCCAGGATCAACGCCCAGAACAGCAGCGAGCCGGACTGCCCTGCCCAGAATGCACTGAAGAGATAGACCTTCGGCAGGTTCGCGCTGGTGTAGCTGGCGACGAACTTGAGCGAGAAGTCGTGCGTGAAGAGCGCGGTCCAGAGTCCGGCGCTGGCCATCAGCACGAAAAAGAGCGTCGCATATGTGGCGCGCTCACCGCTCATCACCAGCGCACTGCGGCGGGTCCCGCCACCCGCGTAGCTCACCGTCGTCATCCAGATGGCCATCAGGAGCGACACCCAGAGCGACAACTCCCCGAGAAGAATCACGGCTGGGGCGCCGAACTCGGACCCTTCGGAACGCCTGCCGGATGACCACCTTGCTCACCGGGCGCGCCGGGCTTGACCGGGGCGTTCTCGTAGCGCGACGCGCACTTGGCCAGCAAGACCGTCGCCTGGAACGTGTTGCCGGAGTCGAGCCTGCCCTCCACCACCACATCGACGCTGTCGGTGAAGGTGTCGGGGATGATGCCTTTGTAGACCACCGTGAAGCGTGCCTCGCTGGTGGCCATGGTATCACGCATCACGAAACGGACTTCCTTGTTGCCCGGTGAACGGACGATGGTGCCTGGCACCACCCGACCGCCGACCTTCATCCCGTTGTCGCGGAACGAGTCATCAGCCTTGAGCCGGCCTGCCAGCTCGTGCGGCGTGAGGTAGAACTGCGCCGTGGCAGCCGTGCTCTTGGCGGCCAGAAAACTGGCGGTCCCAAGGATCATCAGACCGCCAAGCAGAAACTTCGAGCGCGTATTCATGAGGCCGACCGTGCTGCTGAAGTGGGGTACCGCACAAACCACATGCGCAGCAGCCCGGTGATGGTACGACGTTAGCCCTGCTGGTCACGCAACGCGGAATAGCGGCGAACTCGTGCCATGATCGACTCGAGCTCCGACTCGGCGCGCGCCCGTTCATCGGTCGTCATCGTCGACGGCGTGGCATTCAACCCGCGGACCCGTTCCAGCATTTCGTCGATGAGCGCACGAAGGACCAGGTTGGCCCTCCGGTCGCTCGCCTGTTCGGGAGTCGAGATGACCAGTTCTCCGCTGACGTCCATTTACCTGACTCATGGGACCGGGGTTCCGCTCCCATGTGGGAATATACCCCGCTTTCCACGCTCAGCGAGGCGTCGACCCTCGCGCGGCGTGGCCGTGACCAACCGGCGGCAAATGACGGCTCGGCGCTCCCTCCCGGCTCCCCCGGCCGCACGAACCAGTCGCCCAGCCCCGCGCCGCGTCGCCACGACGCCACGACCGGCTACCGCTCGAGGGCCGGAGCATTGCCGTCTGGCGGGACGCGCGCTAGGTACTCACCTGCCCGCGACCCGCCCGCCAAGCCACTGAGAGAGTCCCGATGGCGATCGATGCATCGAAGTTCAATGCCGCCACGCCGCAGAACAGCGGCGTGGTCGACGTACACCTGCGCGCGATCCATGGCGCGTGTCAGGACGCCAACTGCTTTCTGATCCTGCGCCCGTCGACCGTGCCCACGATGCGGCTCATCGCTGCAGGGTTCGCCACCAAGAGCATGGACGTGCACGACAAGAGTTCCGATTTTGGCCCCATGTCAGGGCTCGTGCCCTGTGATCAGGCCTTCTGCAAGGCGCCCAAGGGGGCCCCGAATGCCAATCCACACTACCACGGACATGGCCAGGCACAGGTCATTCATCTTTCGCTCGGCAATGGACTCTTTGATCAGCTGAACGGACAGTCACATTTCGAGCAGATGACCGAAATGGCCATCCCGACCCCCGGCGTAGACCCCGAGAAGCAGTACCGCCATTTCCTGAGTCCGAAGAGTCCGACCGTCCATTTCGCGATGGAGAAGCAGAGCGGGAAGGTCTACTGGTATCCGAAGGCACTGACGGAGACCTTGTCCGACGCAACCGCGGTGCCGCTCTACGTGTGGGGATACAAAGGCACACCGGTCACGGGAGACTACGACATGTGGATGGTGGTGCCGCATGTCTCGACACTGGGAGGCAAGACCGACATCAGCTCCGTCAAGGACGCCCACGGGCGGAGCGCGGCCTCCGGCTTTGTCTCCGCATTCATTCCACAGCTGAACACAGCCTGTGGCCGCGTCGAGAAGCCGGTCTTCAATCACGGCGCCGAGGCGCAGAACGTCAGCTTCACGCAGGCGATGGATCGCTACCTCGTGATGTTCTTCCCCGGGAGCATGCCGCCGGTGATGATGCCGCGCATGGTGATGCCAGGCGTGCTGCACGACATGCTGCTGCACGGTTATCTGGCCGTGCGCAATCCCAAGTGGCTCAATGGCAGCACACTCGGCATCGAAGACATGGCCGACGCCGCCGAGCAGTTTCCCGATGACGCTGCGGTCAAGGGTGGGGTTGCGGCACGGAAGCAGCTCGAGCTGAACGCGGCCAAACACATCCAGAACGTCTTCAAGAACGGTCCGCTGACCGTGGACCCCGGCACGGGCAAACGGGTCAAGGGTGACAGCGAGGGCTGGCTGCAGCACTACGAACAGTTGCGCCACTTCCGCGCGCTGGGCGGGACTGCGGATGTGAACGAGATCCGTGAGTGTCTGATGCTCCCTGCCGCGGCCTTTCCCAGGTGGGGTGCTGGCAGCGATGCGGAGGTGCGCGATGATGCACAGCGCATGGCGCGCGACGCCGAGCGCAAGTTCGGACGCACCGGCTTCGTGAAGGACGGCGGGCACGTCTCGCCGGTCGACCAGTCGCGCAACGGGCCCAGCGTGGCCAGCCTCCGGCAGCTCTGGGAGCCGAAGAAGCTGCGTTAGGACTGACCGCCGACTGCTCCCCGCCTGCCATCGGCTTCGGCCGGGAGACGCGGGGGTCAGTCACACCGGCACACGCTCACCTGCACGCGTCAGGCACCATCGCGCGCCCAGCTCAAGGCCGCCCGCACCGCCCGCTGCCACCCGACATAGGCCGCCGACGCGTCGGCCTGACCGGCGCCCGGGGACACGACCGAGATTCGCTGCGCCCCTCTGAATTCCGTCGCCGACCCCCAGACGCCGGTGTGCAGGCCCGCCAGGCCAGCCGCGCCGAGTGCCGTCGTCTCGACCATCGCCGGCTTTTCGACCGGCACGCCGAGGACGTCGGCCTGAAACTGCAGCAGCCAGGCATTGTTCGTCGCGCCGCCGTCAACCCGCAGTGCGTCGAGCACCACGCCACTCCGGTGCTGCATCGACGTCATCACGTCGGCGGTGCCGAAGGCCATCGCTTCGAGCGCCGCCCGTACGATGTGCGCGCGGGTCGTCCCTCGCGTGAGGCCCACCAGCGTGCCGCGTGCCTCAGCCTCCCAGTGCGGCGCCCCGAGTCCGGTCAGCGCCGGCACGAAGTAGACGCCATCGTTCGACGAGAGGCCGCTCGCCATCGCTTCCGTCTCCGACGCCGACGCAATCAGCCCGAGTCCGTCGCGAATCCACTGCACGGCCGCCCCGGCAATGAAGATGGCCGCTTCGAGGGCATAACAGGGTCCGCCATTCGCGTCACAGGCAATGGTCGTCAGCAATCCGTCGCCGAGGCTTGGCCGCTTCGTACCGGTATTCATCAACATGAACGCACCGGTGCCATAGGTGTTCTTCGCCTCACCCGGCGACACACATCCCTGGCCGAATAATGCCGACTGCTGATCACCTGCCACACCGGTGATCGGCAGTGCGACGCCGAGGTGTCGCGCCGCGGCCACGCCGAAGTCGCCACGAGAGGTGCGCACTTCCGGCAACATCACACGCGGCACGCCGAACAACTCGCACAGTTCGTCACTCCACGCATGCTTGTCGATATCGTACAGCATGGTGCGGCTGGCATTCGTCGGATCGGTGGCATGCACCGCACCGTCGGTGAGCTGCCAGATCAGCCAGGTATCAACCGTGCCCGCGAGCAACTCGCCATTCAGGGCGCGCTTCATCAAGCCACCGTTGCTGCGCAGCAACCATTCGATCTTGGTGGCGCTGAAGTACGCATCGAGCACCAGGCCAGTGCGTGCTGCGATGACGTCCTTCGAACCGGCCAGCGCAACGCATCGATCGGCGGTGCGTCGATCCTGCCAGACCAGCGCGCGGTGCACCGGAACGCCGGTGGCCTTGTCCCAGACCACCACGGTTTCGCGCTGATTCGTGATGCCGATGCACTCCGGCGTCACCGCCGCTGACGCCAGCGCCTCACGCGCCGCATCGAGCGTGGCCTGCAGCAGATCGGAGGGTTCGTGCTCCACCCATCCCGGCTGTGGGAAGTGCTGCTTGAACTCGCGATAGCCGCGGCCCAGCACGCGGCCATCGGCAGCGATCACCAGCGCGGTGGAACCGGTGGTGCCCTGATCGAGGGCAAGAACGGAGCGCATCAGGAAGCGAAGTGAAAGGGTGGATGAAAGACGCCCTGGTCGGTCACGATCGCCGTCACCAGCGCGGCCGGTGTCACGTCGAATGCGGGGTTGTGCACCAGCACGCCAGTCGGTGCCGTCGCCACACCAGCAAGTGAACGCACTTCGGCGGCGTCGCGCATCTCGATGTGCATCGATCCGCCATCCGGCGTGGCTGGATCGAGTGTCGACGTCGGCGCCAGCACATAGAAAGGAATCCCATGATGGCGCGCGAGCACCGCCACCCCATAGGTCCCGATCTTGTTTGCCACATCGCCATTGGCGGCAATGCGATCGGCACCGACCAGCACCGCGTCGATCGCCCCGGACCGCATCACGCTGGCCGCCATGCCGTCGGTGAGAAGGGTCACCGGCACGCCGGCGCGCTCCAGCTCCCATGCCGTGAGTCGCGCGCCCTGCAGCAGCGGTCGAGTTTCATTGGCAAACACACGGATCCCGTCCCCGCGCGCGTGCATCGTATAGATCGGTGCCAGTGCGGTGCCGATGCCGGCGGTGGCCAGCGCACCAGCGTTGCAATGCGTCAACACCGTCATGCCGGCGCGCAGCAGCGTGGCGCCATGCGCACCGATGTGAGCGCACATCGCGATGTCTTCCTCGAGAATGGCGGTCGCTTCAGCGCGCATGGCGTGCGCGCGCATCGCCGCTGCCGCGTCGCCACCCTGCCCTGCCGCGAGCACGCGATCCACCGCCCACGCCAGATTCACGGCCGTCGGTCGCGCAGCGCGGCGGCCGCACTGGCGATCTCCGCGTCGAAAGTGGCCGGATTCCCGAGTGCGGCCCGTTCCGCCAGCAGCGCCAGTCCGATCGCACCCGCCACGCCGATGGCGGGTGCGCCGCGTACTCTGAGCGACTGAATGGCTTCCACCATCTCCGGCAGCGTCGTCAGCGCCAGCACGACCAGCGCACCGGGCAGACGCGTCTGATCGACGATGTGCAGGGCGCGCGCGTCAGACGCGAACGTGACGGCCGGCACCGGCGCGCGGGATTGCACGTCTGTCGTACTGAGCGCCATCACTGTGGATACGCGGGATCGGCGCCAGCGATGGCCGGCCGGTCCTTGCGCGTCGCGAAGCGGATCAAGCGTGCCGGCTTCTCCGCCGCAAACTGCTCGGCACACTCGAGCAGCACCACGGTGCCCGAACCATCGTCGTCGGCACCGTTGAAGCTGGAATCGCGGCGCGGCGGACGAATCCGGCGCGCGGCGGCAATCAGTGAGTCGATCTTCCGCTGTTGCGCGGCTGTCGGCGTGCAGTCCGCATCGTGGTTGCCTTGCGGTCGTGTGACCGTGTTGACGGCGCAAAGCGAATCATGATCCGCCGCCGCCGGACTGCGGCCTACGCGGTCGTTGCGCGCGCCGACCAGTACATACTCTGACGCCAGCGAGCGCCCGCCCGCACTGATCTCCTGCGCAGCTGGCGCGGCGCGAGAGACAGCGGGGCGACCGCCGGAATGCGCCAACACAGTGGCGGGCGATACGAACGCCGCGGCGACCAGAGCGAGCGACAGCGCGGGAACGATCGACTGCGATCGGAGCACGTTTGGATGACTGAAGTTCGGTAGCTGGGGAGTCGCGCGACTGAACTCGTCACAAGCTACGGTATGGCAGGCGTGTGCGAGATCTTGAACACGAAGGTCTGCTCCACCCGCTGCGCCACCGGCTTGGCACCCATCGACGCCGGCTTGAACTTCATTCTCGGCAGTGCGTTGCGTACGGCCTGCGAGAACCCCGCATGAGTCGACTCGATCACGCCGAAAGACTCGACGATCGCGCGGCCGGTCGAATCGATCACGAATCGGACCCGCGCCTCGCCTTCGACCTGCCGCGCCAGCAGCGAATCCGGGTACGCCGGTCCGTCGCTGTCCGGCGACCGCTCGGCCGTCACATCCACCTCCAACTCGCTGTACGCCTGATACGGCTCCAGCGAGATCGCCTCCTCCACTTTCGTCTCCTCGACCTCGGCGGCCATCGCCACCATCCCGCCGGCGTCCGGCCCGGTGTTCGGTCGGCTCGGCGCGGACGCCGGCTGCGGACCGCCAACGCCGACGAAACGCACCCGCTCCGCCTGCGGCCGGGGCTGCTGCTGCATCAAGGGATACAGGAAACGTGACGTCACCAGCGGATCGTTGGCGGCGTCGGGGTGGCGCACGGGCTCGAAGGTGACCACGCCCCAGGTCAGCGCCGCGTGCGAAACGAGGCTCACGACCGCAAACAGCCCGGTCGCCGGACCAAACGCCCGCGGCATGGCGGCCCGAGCCAACACCAGGCGCATCCGACGGTGCGCCTGGCGCCCGCGAACCGACAGTTGCCGTGCTGCCTGTTTGAATGCCATCCGCCACTCCCCCATACCCGGGAAACCACGCCCGTGGGCGTGACAAATCACCGTCGTTCAGTATTGAGCCTGTGACCGCTCCGGGCCAGCCCTTTCATCCCGCTCACACGTTCATTCGTCACATTTCCCGCCGCGGCGGCACCGGACGGACTGCGCCCAGGCGGTAGCTTTCCGACACGAGCCCCCGACCTCACGGTTCCTGCCTACTCGCAGCCAGTCACGGCATGTCCTACGATTTCCTCCTCTATTCCGTCGCCGATCGGATCGCCACGATCACGGTCAACCGCCCCGACAAGCTCAACGCCCTGAGTGCTGCCCTGATCGGCGAGCTGGGCGTGGCCATCGACGACGCCATCGCCGATGACGCGGTGGGGGGCGTGATCCTCACCG
>CAYMQV010000084.1:0-1899 GCA_964392395.1 uncultured Gemmatimonadaceae bacterium | reverse complement strand
CGCCGGCGCCGACATCAGCGAGCTGGCCGGCCAGACGCCGATGAGCGCCGTCGCCCGCGCCCGACGCGGTCAGGAAATCTTCGGTCGCTTCGAGCGCAGCCCGAAGCCAACCATCGCCGCCGTCAACGGCTTCGCCCTCGGCGGCGGCTGTGAGCTGGCCATGTGCTGTCATCTCCGCATTGCGGGAGAGTTCGCCAAGTTCGGACAGCCCGAGGTCAAGCTGGGCATCATTCCAGGCTACGGCGGCACACAGCGCCTGCCGCGCCTCGTTGGTACCGGACGCGCCCTGCAGCTGCTGATGACCGCCGAGGTCATCGATGCCAACGAGGCCGTGCGCATCGGTCTCGCGAACAAGGTGGTTCCCAGCGTCGAACTGCTTCCAGCAGCGACGGCAATGCTGACGCAGATGATGGCGAACGGTCCGCTGGCCGTGCGCGCCTGCATCGATGCCGTCATCCGGGGGCAGGACATGTCGCTCGGCGACGCGCTGGCGTATGAAGCAGCACACTTCGGCACGCTGTCGTCCACGTCCGACATGAAGGAAGGCATGACGGCATTCCTCGAGAAGCGTGCCCCCGGTTTCACCGGCGCGTGAGCCAGTCGACGTGAGTGCGATCGTGGCAGCGGATGCAGCAGTCGAGGGTGAGCCTGACGTGATGTTCAACACCTCGGTGCGCGTCAGCCAGCTCACGCTCACCAGCTTCCGCAATTACGATCGCGCCACACTGCGCCTGCCGAGTGATGGGGTTGCACTGCTCGGCGACAACGGGCATGGAAAAACCAACCTGCTCGAGGCGATCTACTACCTCGAACTCTTTCGCAGCGCGCGCGGCGCGCGTGACAAGGATCTGGTGCGGTTTGGGGATGCCGGCTTTCACGTGACCGCGACGCTGGAGAACTCGCCGCGGGGCGCACTCAGTGTCTCGGCGGGATTCGACGCGACGACACAGAAGAAGAAGGTGTCGATCGACGGCGTCGAGGTCACGCGACTGAGTGACGCCATCGGTGCGGCGCCAGCGGTGTTGTTCTCTCCCGCCGACGTCGCACTCGTCCGCGGCGCACCCGCCGAACGGCGACGCTTTCTCGATGTGATGCTGGCGCTCGCCGACCGTCGCTACCTGCTGGCGCTGCAACGCTACCGACACGCGCTGGCCCAGCGCAATGCCGCGTTACGCATCATGAACGGTCACGCGCGTGACGCCGAGTCGATGGACGCGGTGGAGGCGTTCGAACCCGCACTCGCCGCGGCGGGCGCGATCATGCTCGTCAGGCGTCACGAGTGGGCGCTCGATGCGGCGCCCGCCTATGCCGAGGTGCTCGACGCCATCGGCGAGCGCACGTCGGTGTCGCTCGCGCTCAAGCGCGGCGGTGGCGGACGCGAGACCGAGGCCGAATTGAGCGAATGGCTCCGCGCCACATTCGCCACGCAACGCGCGCACGATGTGCGTCGCGGCACCACCCACACCGGTCCGCACCGTGATGAGCTCCAGCTGCTGCTGGACGGGCGCGACCTGCGAAGCTTCGGCAGCAATGGACAGCAGCGGAGCGCGGCTATCGCTCTCCGCATGCTCGAGGCGCGCACCCTCCAGTCGTCGCTCGGCGCGGCGCCACTGCTGCTGCTCGATGATCCGTTCGCCGAACTCGATGCCGATCGTAGTGCACGCATTCTGGGGCTGCTCGGCCACCGCGGACTGGGGCAGGTGGTGCTGGCCGTGCCACGCGCCGAGGACATTCCGCGTGCGCTCACCGGCTTGCAGACCGTGCGCGTCCATCAGGGCACACTGGCACCCGACGCATGAGCGGCCCGAAGAAGAAAGGTCAGCCGGTGAGCATCGCCGATGTGATGGCGCAGGTGCTGGCGCAGAAGGGCATGACCGAACGCATCGCGCAGGTCGGAGC
>CAYMQV010000083.1:0-18249 GCA_964392395.1 uncultured Gemmatimonadaceae bacterium | reverse complement strand
CCGGCGAAACGTTGCGCGCACGGTTGGAGCGCGAACGCCAGTTGCCCATCGCCGATGCCGTGCGTATTGCGCGGGAAGTGGCGAGCGCGTTGGACTACGCGCATCGGCAGAGCGTGATCCATCGCGACATCAAGCCGGAGAACATTCTCCTGCATGACGGCCAGGCGATCGTGGCCGATTTCGGCATCGCCCTCGCGGTGCAGAGCGCCGGCGGCACGCGCATGACGCAGACGGAACTCTCGCTCGGCACGCCGCAGTCCATGAGCCCCGAGCAGGCGATGGGCGAGCGCACCATCGACGCCCGCAGTGATGTGTATGCATTGGGCACAGTGTTGTACGAAATGTTGGCCGGCGACGCACCGTTTACCGGTGGCAGTGCGCAGGCCATCGTGGCGAAGGTGTTGAGTGAGCGGCCCACGGCGCTGCACACGTTGCGTGACACGGTGCCGACGCATGTTGAGCAGACGGTATGTACCGCGCTCGCGAAGTTGCCGGCCGATCGCTTTGCCAGCGCCGCGGAGTTCGCGACGGCGCTGTCCAGTACAAGCAATGCCACGTTCGCATCATCCACTGCCCCGACGCCGGCGCGCTCCGTGTGGCGCGACGCGCGTACCTGGCTCGCGTTCTCCGTGGTCGTGGTGAGCGTCGCGCTGGTGGCGTTGTCGCGCATGCGACCCGCAATGACCGGCGTGGTCAGTCGCCAGCAGGTGCTCCTCTGGGAAAGCAGCATGCCGCCCGCACTCGCGCCTGGCGGTCGACTGATTGCAACGCAAGCCACGATTGCGCCCGATGGTTCGAGTCTCGTCTTCTCCGATTCGACGGCGACCGGGTTCGCGCTCAAGCGAAAGCGGCGCGAGGAGAGCGAAGCGACCATCATGGCCGGCACGGAGGCCGCCCTGTCTCCCTTCTTTTCGCCCGATGGAAAGTGGGTGGGCTACCTCACGCTCGACCAGAAATTGCGCAAGGTGCCGGTGGACGGTGGTGGATCGGTCACGCTCGCCGAGGACGTGATGTTCCAGTATCGCACGGCAGCGTGGCTGGACGACGGCACCATCGTCGATCTCGCCCGTGACCTGATGATGAAGCGCGTTTCCGCCGACGGGGGAACGGCGGTCCCAATTCCCGGATGGGAGCCGAAGGGATATCCGATCTCGGCGGCGGCGCTGCCGGGAAGCAAGGGATTCCTGGTCACGGTCTGCTCGGCCAACTGCGCCATCCAGTCGGCCGTGTATGCCTGGGCATTCGACATGCCCCGCCTCTCCCTCCTGGTACCCAACGCGGCCGGGAACTGGTATTCTCCGACCGGACACCTCCTGTACACCAGCCGAGACGGCGGGCAGTACGCCACGGCGCTGGACATCGACGAGCTCGCACTCACGTCGGGCGCCGTTCCGGTCATCGAGAGCGTCGACCCGGTGCGCTTCGTGATGAGTGCATCGGGCACCGTGCTGTACTCCACCGACGAAGCCAAGCGCACGCTGAATGAACTCGTCTGGGTCACGCGTGACGGTGGGGCGACGCGCGCCGACTCATCGTGGGTGGGGCACTTCGAGTACCCGACGCTCTCACTTGACGGGAAGTCGATCGCGGTCAGCATCCAGGACCGCAGTACGGAACTCTGGATTCGCAGCCCCGATGGCAGCAAGCGGAAAGTGCAGCCGCAGGGCAGCATCGCCTGGCGGCCGTCATGGATGCCCGATGGCAAGTCGCTCATGTTCGTGTCAGCCGGCAACGTCGTCAAGAATGCGCAGGATGCCGCGATCTACCGGGTGCCCGTCGACGCAAGTGCCCCGGCGACCCTGGTGCAGCGCGGTGCGTACGGCTCGTGGGAAGCCGAGGTATCACGTGACGGCACCTGGATGGTCATGCGATCCGATGAAGTCGGCGGCGGGAACGTCCTCCGGGCGCGCCGACTCACGGGTGATAGTGCACTGGTCACCATCGACGCAAACAACGAGCGTGGCGAATCGTTGAACATCGCGCTCTCGCCAGACAACCACTGGCTCGCCTACACATCGAACCAGAATGGCATCCGGACGGAAGTGTGCGTGACGTCGTTCCCCGATGCGTGCACGAAGGTGCTGGTGTCCACGGGTGGCGGCACCGAACCGCGCTGGTCGCGCGATGGCCGCGAACTCTTTTACGAGAGCGGCGGCGTGTTGCGGTCGGTGTCCGTGCCGCCCGGTCCGAAGCTTGCCCCGGGTGTTCCGCGAGCGTTATTATCACTCGGCTCCTATCGTCGCGCACGCAATCGGCAGCAGTACGACGTCTCGCCCGATGGTAACAGGTTCCTGATGATCCGTGAGCGTCCTGCGTCGGCCAATCACGGGGTCATGTACGTGGACGACTGGTTGGCGGAGTTGCGCGCGAAGGTAACGCGATGAGCGACGTCGTTGCCCGCCTCAGCACCGTCGTTTGCCAGCGTGATCGTCGTACTCTGCGACCATGGGGTCAGAGTCCATGCTCTCTTCCGCGTTCGACCCCTTGTTGCGGGTCCCTTGTGCGCGTGCCCTGTTGCGTGTGCCGGTGGGGATACGGCGATCGCGCCGCGTCGCGGACGCCAGATTAACGACGTCGCGCGAGCGCCCATGCGGCATGCTCGCGTACGAGCGGTTCGTCGGCTTGTTGTGCGCGAGTGAGGACGTCAACGTCATCCGTCGTACCGACGTTTCCGAGGATCACGGCTGCGTTGCGCTGCAGCCCGCGCAGCTTCGCCCGCTTCATCGGTGACTTCTGGAACGCCGCGCTGAACGCCGCTTGATCCAGCGCCAGGATGTCCGTCGCCAGCGTCACCGCGTCCTTGCCGGCGATGAACTCCCGCGCCCGGAACGGCGACTGCTCGGCCAGCGCGACAGAGAACTTCTGATTCCACGGGCACACACTCTGGGAGATATGTCGGTATAACCGTTTTGAGATCGAGATCGTCACAGGTCGCCGAGCCGAGGTGCGGCCGCAGCAGTAGCGTCCAGGCGTGACCCTGATTTCGGACGAAGTCCGGCGCCGCGGTCTCCACCCTTCGTCGATAGAGTAGCGACGTCCGTCCGGTCCGCCGGAGCACTGCAAGGCCAGCTGGTAAAATCATATGCGATCGGATATATTCTGGGATGAACCCGGTGTACATCCTTCGCCTCGCCCTCGGCCGGACGCAGCAGGAACTCGCCACGTTGGCGGACACCTCGCAGTCGGCGATCGCCGCGTACGAAGGTGGCCACAAGAGCCCGACCTGGCGCACAGTCGAGCGGCTGGCGCAGGCGGCAGGCTTGACGGTCGAGGTGCGGTTCGTGCCTCCGCTCACCCGCGAGGATCGGCGCTCGTTATTACTGCATGAGGCCATCGGCGAGCGACTGTGCGCGGAGCCCGACACCGTACTGACCCGCGCGCGCGCCTCACTGGACCGCATGCGCGCATTGCATCCCGGTGCTCGGCTGCTGCTCGACGAATGGCGATGCCTGCTGCGGCGCCCGCTCGACGCACTGCTGCCGGTGCTCACCGATCCAATGCCCTGGGCGCGCGAACTGCGTCACGTCACGCCGTTTACCGGCATCCTGTCGGCGGCCGAACGCGCGCAGGTGTATCGGGCGTTCGCGCAACGCGAACGCGACGATGCGTCGGACCATACTGCGTCGCTGGACCAGGCGTCATGACCCGTGACCAGTTCGAGCACGCGATTCGCGCCGCTGGCGCGGTGCTCGGTGTCACGGAATTGCTGGTGATCGGCAGCCAGGCGGTGCATGGCAGCATGGCGGGACCGTTGCCGATCGAGGCCGCGCGCTCGGTGGAGGTCGATGTCGCCGTGCTCGGTGACGCTGAGGGCGACTGGCGGACCTGATCGATGGCTCGATCGGCGAGGCCTCAATGTTTCATGACACGTTCGGCTATTACGCACAAGGCGTCGTCGAATCCACCGCGCGCCTACCAGACGGGTGGCAGGCGCGGCTCGTGCCGTTCGACACGCCGGGCACGCGTGGTGTCACGGCGTGGTGCCTCGAGCTCCACGATCTGTGGGTCTCGAAGGCGGTGGCTGGCCGGGAAAAGGACCGCGAGTTTTGTCGGGCACTGCTGCAACGTGGCGTGGTGATGGCTGACGTGCTCGAGTCACGTCTCGACTCCGCGCTGGCTCTCGATCCGCGTGTCCGCACGGTCGCGCGTGGGTGGATGGCAGCATGAACGACGTGCCGATTGTTCCGGCCACCCGACGCCGGCTACTGTGTCGAGTGCCGTGCGCTGCTGAGAACAACGGGGCTGCGTTGTGGCGTTGTGCGTGAGCCGGGGCGTCATCGCACAGGGTGGCGGGTCCGCGTGGCGAACCGCGTGATGGCGCACGCGACGAATCAACGACTCAACGGATGGAGTGACGGTGATGGGCGACGAGAAGACAGGAAGTCACGCGCCGGACGTGGCGGTGATGGCAGGCGGCTGCTTCTGGGGTGTCGAGGAGATCCTGCGGGCTGTCCCTGGGGTGCTGGACACTGACGTCGGGTATACCGGCGGCTGGTTGGAGAACCCGACATACCACGACACGCACGACAGCGCGTCAGGGCACGCGGAGGCCATCCGCGTGACCTTCGACCCGGCCGTGCTGAGCTACGAAGTGCTGCTGGAGCAGTGGTTTTTCAAGCTGCATGATCCCACCACGCTGAATCGACAGGGCAACGACGTCGGCACGCAGTATCGCTCTGCCATCTTCCCGCAATCGGCTGAACAGCGGGCCACGGCGGAGCGCGTGTTTGCGCGCGTGAACGCGTCGGGGAACTGGCAGCGTCCGGTCACGACGACCATCGAGCCGGCCGCGCCGTGGTATACGGCCGAGTCGTACCATCAGGATTATCTGCGGAAGCATCCGAACGGCTATAGCTGTCATTACATGCGGTCGTAGCGGACGCTCGCGCTCACGGTGAGCCACGTGCCTCCAGCATCGGCGCCGTTGGGTACGTCGCGAATATTTGGTGTGACGCGTCGGTACCTGCGGAGCTGGTCGCCATGCCCGCCCTGCGTCACGCACTCCAGACTGCGTGCGTTCACCCAGCGCCTGCGGTGGGGGTGGGGAGTTCGAGACGATCGCCACGTGGGGAGTTTCACACGATCGGTGGCACATGGGGCCGCACCGTCGAGCTGGCATTTTCCAGCACGACAGCCGCGTTCCGCTGCAGCCCGCGCAACTTCGCCCGCTTCATCGGCGACTTCCGGAACGCCGCACTGAACGCGTCCTGGTCCAGCCCGAGGATATCCCGCGCCAGCGTCGCGGCATCCTTCCCCGCGATGAACTCCCGCGCCCGGAACGGCGAATCCTCTGCCAACTCCTGCGAAAACTTCACGTTCCACGCACACACGCTCTGGGAGATGTGTCGATATAACCGTTTTATGGTCGAGCTCGATACAGGGAGGCGAACGCTCAGGAAGACCAGTGATTTCGAGTCCGCCAGAACGCGTGGCACGGCCGGTGACAGTCCCGTCGCCGGCCGTGGCCGCGCTTGAGGCGGCTCCTCCGGCGGTGGATCCGAGCGAGGCGCCCCCGCACAGCGTTCAGAGCGAGGATAATCAGCGGCCCTGAAGAATCGGCCGCCGGCCGCGGCCCACCATCATCAGGGGTGTTCCACGCACACCTGTCGCCGGCCATGGTGCTCAAGCTTGACTCGAACAGACGCGTATCGCCGAGGGGATCAGAGAAAGCCGCCCTGCCCGCTGAGCTGCATGGGGGCGCAGCGACCGGCGCGTGAGCAAACCTCATGCACTGCGACGCCGGCGCGCTTGTTAGGCCGTATCCTCAGGGTGCTCCACTCGACCGCTGGCAATCGCGGCGTTGACTTGCGAAGAACTGTGCGCCTGCGACAACGACTCAACGGCTCGGAACGCTTCCGTGCAGCCCTTCGTACACCGTCGCCGCCACTGCGGAGATCAATAGCCCAAGGCACCAGCCACCGATGACATCCGTGGCCCAGTGCACATCGAGGTAAATCCTGCTGCCACCAACGAGCAGCGGAATCAGCACCGCAACAACCAGCCCAACGCGGCCATCCAACAGCCGTTCACGCCACAAGATGTACGCGATGGTGGCCGCCACGGTCGTCGACATTGTTGCATGCCCGCTCGGGAACGCGAAGCTGCGCAGTGCAAAATGAAGGGCGCCCGGTGGCCGACTGCGAGCAAAAGCGAGCTTGATCAGACTAAAGAGTGCGAGAGCAGCAGCGGGAGCCGCGATTGCGCATGCTGCGGCACGCCGTCGTTCGCTCCGCCAGAGCCAGATCACCACAGCGGCGGTAAAGGCAATCATCGGCCAGACAGCGCCAGCCGCGCTGATCCAGGTGAATACAGTGAACAGCGACAGCGTGCGCTGGCCGAGCATCCATACGCGCACGCCATTATCGAACAAGCTACTCTCGTGCTCGAAAACATCTTCGCCGACTTTGGTCAGCAGCAACAGCGCCAGCGTCGAGACGCCGACGCTCGCAAGCAGCAAACCAGTTGGACGGGGCGAGGGCATCGAAAGGACAGTTGATATCTATCGACGCTCAGAACCTGAACGACCACGATAATGCGACGGACTCAGGCCGTGACACTGGTCGGCCGCTGCCGTCTGCCCCAACACTCGCGGCTGGCAATAGCCATCGATCCGCTCGATTCCGCGGATGTGCGTGCTGGTAGCGCGTCAGGATGATTCCCGTCATCGTGCCGATGCCAGCGCCAAGCACCACGTCGCTGGCCCAGTGATCGTTGTTGTAAATGCGGCTCAGCGCAACGAGCGTCGCGGTGCCATACGCGGCCGGCGTGACGAGTCGCGCGGCATGCGGCCATCGGACCCGTGCCTCGCTCGACACGACTGAGGCCAGCGCGAATGCGGCAATGGTATGACCCGATGGCAATGATTGGTACGCGCTACCGCTTCGCAATCCGCGCCCAAAACTCAAGTCGTACGCATCAGAGTCTGCCACGGCGTAAGGGCGCGCACGGCCGAGCGCGTCCTTAAGCACCACACCAACGACGCTCGCCACGCCGATTGCGCCCGTCGCGTGCAACCCGATGTCGGCAACGGTCCGGTTGTGAGCGAGCACACCGACGCCATAGGTGCCGACACTCAGCACGAGCGTCCCAGGGCCACCCAGCGCCCGAAATACCGTGGCAGTCTGCCGCAACGGTGTACTGCTCTGCAGGGCGCTCCGCTGCGACCATCGTGAAATGTCACGATCAACGGGAACGACTGCCAGCGCTGCCAGACTGAACAATGCAGCGCGCATCGCATCCCGTGCAAGCAACGTCGGCTCCGCGGGTTCACGCGCGGAATCCGCGAGACGCGATTGCGTGGATTGCGTGGATTGCGCCGGCAAGGCAGCACCTATGGCGAACATCGCAAGTGACAATACCAGAAATTCGGATACCGGCACGTGGAGCGCCTCGCAAACGCGCTGACGTCGTGAAGACAGCAATTCAATCACATGCACTCTCAGCGTAGGCAGGCAAAGGCCAGTCTGACTCGAGGATGCACGTGCTTTCGGCTGCGGTTGCCCGCGAAAACAACCCGTGCATCAGGATCCGGCGCACGATCAGTGCGCAACGGTGACGAACCACGTACCCGTGATCGGGCCACGCGCTGGCCGACTGCCCGCCGCCGGCGGCGGACTGCCGGGCACAGGTGCTGGCGACGGTCCACATTCGAGCGCGAACACGTACGCACGATGCCGCGCTGGGTCGACCGCTAATGTACGGCCCCCGACAGCCGTCGCAACGGTCGCAATGGTCGAGTAGCGGTCGGCGGAATCCTGCCGCACCACGGTGATATTCCCGTCACGACCGGCCGGGATGTACATCAGTCGCTCGGTCGGATCCCAGCCGAGTGCATCGACACCGTCACCATTCGTAATCTCGGCAACGACTTCACCGGTGCTGGCATTCACGACCACAGACGTTCCGCTGCAGCCCGAAAAGATACGATTGGTGCGCGCATCGAAGGCAATGCCGGTGGGACTGTCGCATGGTGCGATGCTCCACGTCTTTATCACACGCATCAACCGCAGGTCGACCACGTCGATGGCATTCTTGTCCTCGATATTGATGAACACTCTGCCATGGCCATCGGACGCGCCGCCCTCCGGTGCCAAGCCACTCAGGGTCACGCGACCGGTGATCTCACCGGACTTCGCATTCACCACGACCGCAGTACCCATGGGATGGCTGTGATTGATCGACAGAATCCGGTCGGTGCTCTCGTCATACATGATTCCATCCGCACCATCGATACTAATGTGGATCTTCCTGACCACTGACAGGTCCGAGAGATTGAACATGGTCAGTGTGCTGTCGCCGGCATTGGTGGTGAAGCCATGGCCATCCTTGACCGCGAACGCGATACCACTGACGCGTGGCGTGTCAGGGATGTCACTAACGACGCCACCGGTGGCACCGTTCACCACCATCACGTGCGTGCCGCGTGAGACAAAGACGTTGTCCGAACTCGGCTCGACAGCCAGATAGTCATTGCCACCGGTGCCGCCGATATTGTACCTCTGGGTCGTGAAGGTCTGTGCGGGACACACTCCCGAGCACAGTATCGTTGCTGCGGCAAGCATCACCGCCGAAAGCCGAGACAGCATGAAACCACTCCGTGTGGGAAACGAGATTGCACGACACATCAGGGAAAATCACGCATCGGCAGCAATAGCGACTACAGCGCCGCCGGCTCAGGTAAGCGCATCAATCGTGTAGGACCGCCCGCGAATCGCCATCAGCAGTGATGGTACGAGGAACAGGGTGATGGGCGTGGAGAGCGCCAGCCCACCGAGAACCGCCAGCGCCAGCGGCTTTTGCAGTTCGCTGCCGGTTCCGAGGCCGAGCGCCAGTGGCAAGAGACCGAAGAGTGTGCAAAGCGTCGTCATCAGAATCGGGCGGAGTCGCACACGCGCTGCTTCGCGGAGCGCAGCCTCAAGGGCAAGACCGCGTGCGCGCATCAGGTGATCGGTGAAGTCGAGCAGGATGATCCCATTCTTCACGATCAGACCAACGAGCAGAATGCCACCCATGAAGCTGCTCACGTTGAGTGGCGTGCCGGTGACCACCAGCGCGAGAATGGCCCCGACAAAGCTCAGCGGTGCCGCGAGCAAGACCACGAACGGTTCGACGAAGCTGCGAAACTGAATCACCATCACCGTCATCACGCTGACCGCCGCGAGGGTCAGAACCAGCAACAGGCTGGTGAATGCGGCCTGCTGCGTCGCATACTGGCCGCCGAGCTCGAGGCGGATCCCCCGCGGCGCCGGATGCCTGGCGAGCACTGTGCGAACGTCGTTCATCACATCGCCCAGCGCGCGATCAGACACGCCAGCGGTAAGCCTCACGACTTGCTGCTGATTCTCGCGCAACAACTCGGCCCGTGTGTTCTGCGGTATGAAGGTCGCCACGGTGCCGAGTGGTGTGGCAGGGCGGCCGGGTGCAGTGATGACCGGCAGCGACGCGAGGGCCGCCGCATCAAATCGCACGACATCGGGGGCTCGTACGCGCACCCTGATTGCCCGGTCGTCGAGCCGTAACTCGCCCGCATCGATGCCCAGAAGGGCGCCGCTCGCACTGCTGGCGATCTGCGCCGGCGTCATGCCAAGCCGCGCCGACTCGACACGGTCGATCGCCATCGCAAGCTCGGCGCTCGGTTCGGCGTTTCCGTCATAGAAGTCTTCGAGGCCGTCCACCTTTCGCATGTCGACTGCCAGCAACTTGCCGTATGCCTCCAGCGCCGCGAGGTCGATACCAAAGAGCTTGATTTCGACCGGTTTGGCTGCACCGGCCAGGTCGTTGATGACATCCGACAGGATTTGCACGAACTCCACCCGCAGGCGTGGCATGGTGGTCGCGATCGAATCACGCAGGTGGCCGATCACGTCCTGAGTCGCGACACCGCGGTCACGGGTCATGCGCACGATCATGTCACCGCGATTCTGCTCCGTCGCAAACAGGCCGAGCTCCGCACCGGTGCGACGTGATGTGGCGGCGACTTCCGGGGTTCGTCGCAACAACAGCTCGACCTTGTTGATCATGCGATCGGTCTCGTCCAGCGCCGTGCCGCCTGGCGTCCAGTAATCCAGCACGAACGCTCCCTCATCCATCTCTGGCAGGAATCCCGTACCGGTGAAGCGATAGGCCACCACGCCGCCAACTCCGAGCGCCATCGCGGCCATGCCGACGAGCGCGCGGTGGCGCAAGACGCTGTCGAGCGCCGCATCGTACCACCGCTCAAGGCGGCCGGTGCCGTGGTCGGGCGACTCGGAACCCGTGAGAAGCGCCGAACAGAGCAGCGGAATGATCGTGAACGCCAGCACCAGCGATACCAGCACAGCGATGGTCAGCGTCATCGACAGCGACGCGAAGAACTGACCCACGACACCCTGCAGCAATCGCAGCGGTGCAAACACCACCACCGTGGTGATGGTCGACGAGATGACGGGCCAGAGCAGCTCCTGCACCGCGTCGCGGATCGCGTTGGCGCGATTGGGTGTGAAGCTCAGATGCCGCACGATGTTTTCCGTGACCACCACAGCGTCGTCGATGACCAGGCCGATCGCAATGGCCAGCGCACCGAGTGTCATCAGGTTGAACGTCTGCCCGATGAGCGACATCACCCAGATCGTGATCGCGAGCGTCAGCGGAATCGCCGACGCGCTGATGGCGGTGACCCGCCAGTTGCGGAGGAACAGCAGCAGCACGACGACCGCCAGTCCCGCGCCGATCAGCATCGCATCGCGCACCGAGGCCACTGCGGCACGCACGAGGACCGCCTGGTCGTACACCGGCTCGAGAGAAACACCGGAGGGCAGCGTCCTCGAGAACTGACGCGCCAACGCGTCGATGCTGTCGGCCATGCGGAGCGTGTTTCCGCCGGGCTGGCGCGTGATGTTCAGCAGCGCCGCGGGACGTCCGTCGCCGGCGACCAATCGGACACGATCCTCTCGCCCCAGGGAGACCGTCGCCACATCCTTCACACGCAGCCCGCTGCCGATGGAGACGGTGGCGATGTCGTCCGGCGCCCGGGCTTCGGTCTGCGTCACGATCAGATATTGCTTGTAGTTGCGCGCCACGCGGCCCACCGCACTGACGCCTGTGGACTGACGGATGGCGGCAGCCAGACCGTCGTAGCTCAGCCCAACCTGCGCGAGCCGTGCGGGATCAGCGACGACTTCGAGCTCACGCACACTGCTGCCCTGCACGTCAACACGCCCTACGCCTGGTACGCGCGCGAATACAGGCCCGATCTGGAAGCGCGCGATGTCGTAGAGCGTCGCGGCGTCACCCCCGACGAGATTGTAGCTCATGATCGGGAATACCGAGGGCGTCAACCGTTGCACCTGCAGCGAGAGGCCCGTCGGCAAGTCACCCGCCACGGCGTTCACGCGTGCCTGCACCTGCTGCAGCGCGACCTGCATGTCGACCGATGGCAGCATCGTGACGTTGATCTCACTCCCCCCACGGATGGATCGCGACGTGACGCGCGTGACACCCGGCACCACACTCACGGCTTCTTCGATCGGACGAGTGACGCTGAACACCTGTTGCCGCGCGCCAAGCGTGCTTCCTTCGGCGATGATCGCGATGCGCGAGAACTCGAGCTCGGGGTAGATCGCGCTTGGCAGCGTCAAGGCGGACCACAGGCCGGCGACCGACAGCAGGCTCACCGCCAACAGGACGAAGCGACGTTGCGCAGCGAGGAGGGTAAAGAGACCACCACGCAGACGGGTCACCGGTTGCCGTTGCTCTGTCATGGCAGCTTCACCACGATGTGCACACCGTCATCGACCTGATACGCGCCATCGGTCACGATCCGTTCGCCAATCACGAGGCCTGACGTGATCTCGACCCGCGCATCACGCCGCGCACCGATGGTCACGGTGCGTGTGTGTGCCACGCTCGCCGAATCCACGACGTACACGCGATAGCCATCGCCATCAGGGACCACGGCACTCGACGGAATCAGGATGGCCGCGCTGTGCTGTTCGAGCGCGATACGTCCGAACACGGACTCGCCGATGCGCAGGGGCCGTGCTGTGCTTCTTGCGGTCACGCGCACGGCGACGGTTCGGGTCACGGAATCGATGGCGCCGGCGATCGTCGAGACCACGCCAGTGCCCAGCGAGTCACCACCGTCAATCGCTCCCGATGTGAGCGTGACTGCTGCGCCGGGTTGCAGATGCGTGGCTTCAGCCGCACTGACCCCGAGCACGATGTCGACGAATCGGGGATCGGCGACCTCGACCAGCGCTGTCGTGCCGTCGATGCTCGCGCCGAGCATGGCGCTCAGTCGCGTGACCACTCCGTCAATTGGGGAACGCAGCGTCGCGAGGGTTCGCAGCCTGCGCGCGGATACCGCCGTGGACAGCGCCTGCGCAAGGTCGCTGGTTGCAAGGTCGAGATCCTTGCGCGGCGCAATGCCCTCGTCGACCAGGCGTTGGGCACGATCGCGTGTGCTTGTTGCGGTCAGCAGCGCCGCACTGCCGCCCTGCACGGCAGCGTCGAAGGGCGCCGGATCGAGTACGACCAACACCGCGCCCGCTTGCACGCGGTCACCAACGGTGACCCGCACGGCGCTGACACGCGACGGGCCAGGGGCTCCGAGGGCCGCGATGTATCCCGAGCGTACCGTCACGATCCCGACGGCGTCGGTGACCCCCGAGAAGGCCTCTGCTGTCACCGTGCTCACCGACGCAGTCACGGTTGCGGTGGCGGCACCTGTATGCGCAACGTCTTTCGCGCACGCCGCCAACAGCAGTGCGCCAGTCATCATGCCACTGTGGCGAAGGTTCACGGACGCTCCGTCTGCGTCACGAGGTTCTGTGCCGCGATGGCCGTCCAGAGCAGGGCAACGTCGTCGATGTACTGTGCCATCACGTCACGAGCGTTCCGACGTGCTTCCAGCACGCTCGGCAGCGGGGACGCGCCTTCGCGGTATGCCGTCAGCGCGAGAGCCGCGACACGCTCGGCGGTGGCGAGCAGCTGCCGGTCGCGGGCCACCCGATTCCCTGCCGCGATCCGGGCGCGAGTGGCGCGGGCGATCTGCCGCTGCGATTCGAGTGATACGACGGCGAGGGCGGCCATGGCGCGGGACCGCTCCGCTTCAGCGGCCTGCACGACCCCCTTGTTCCGGCCGGGAAATGGTATTGGCAGCGCGATGCCGACTGTCGGGAGCGTCTGCGTCTGCGCACCGGTCGGATCGCCCTTCTCGAAGCCGGCTGTCAGACTCGGCGTACCGAATCGTGATCGCCTCTCCAGCACCACTTGCGCGTCGGCCGCGGTGACGTTGGATGTGGCGGCTGCAACGCGCAAAGGCTGTCCGGACGCGCGACTCACCGCACTCGCTTCGGGCAGTCCCAGTGTGTCAGCGAGCGCAATGCGGATGGTGTCGGCCGCTTCACCGATCAGCGTCTGGATATCGAGGAGCGTCGCGACGGCGGCAGCCGAGTCAGTGGAGGCGATGTTGGCCTGCTGACCGGCCGAGATCGTCGCCAGCTGCACGTCGAGTTCACTGGCGTCGCCCGCATCACGCCGCCGTCCGGCGATGCGCCGCAGACTGTCGGCGTCGAGGGCGTTGCGGCGTGAGAGCGCTGCCCGCGATGCGGCGGCGAGCGCGCGAGTGTACGCCGTATCGGCATCGTAGATGATGCTTGCACGGTTGAATGCGTAGATGTTTTGTGTCGACCGTTGCGCCGCGCGTGCGACATCGAGACGGCGGCCACGAAGGAGGGCGCCGTCGAGCGGCAATTCGGCGATGACGTGATACTGCGGCGACGCGTCGGTGTAGCTCACCTGCAGATTCGGCTGCACCCGGACACCGGCGATCGTCACGGCGGCGGCAGCGCGCGCGGTGTCGGTGGCGATCAGCGCCATGAGCGGTCCGCGCGTCAGCGCGGCATCGATCACGGCGCGGCGAGAGACTGGCCGTTGCGCGTGCAGGCTCGTGGCAACGCATGCTGCGAGGGTGAACTGGAGTGTGATCGTGAAGCGCATCATGCATTCTATACATAGTCTGGATGCGTTGCGTTGGCCGTGCAGCGCTTGCCGAAAGGAGCCTCAGCCGGTGATCTAACAGTTAGATTGGAGCATTAAGGTTCACTCGGTCGTGTTGCGAGTTGGTTTTTACGTCTACCGCCATCATGCCCAGAGGGCTCATGCGCATACTGATTGTGGAAGACGACCCCACGCTTGCCGACGTCGTGGCGTGTGGCTTGCGAGAGCAGTCGTACGCGGTGGATGTCGCGGGTGATGGCGATACTGCGGTGTACGAGTCGGCCATTACGCCGTATGACGCCATCATTCTCGACGTGATGCTCCCGAAGCGCGATGGCTTCGCGGTGTGCCGTGAAGTGCGACGCCGAGGGAGCACTGCCAAAATTCTGATGCTGACGGCACGTGACGCGGTGGATGATCGGGTCACTGGTCTTGACGCTGGTGCCGATGACTATCTGGCGAAACCCTTTGAGTTTCGCGAACTCCTTGCGCGACTGCGCGCCCTCCTCCGGCGCGGCCATGAGGTCTTGTCGCCCATGTTGCAGGTGAGTGATCTGACGCTCGACACGCGCAGTCAGACGGCGCAGCGCGATGGCCGCCCGTTACAGCTGACGACGAAGGAGTATGCCTTGCTCGAGTTTCTTGCACGCAATGCCGGACGAATCGTCGGCCGCGCAGAAATCTCAGATCACGTGTGGGACGGCCGGTACGATCCCTGCTCGAATCTGATCGAATCGTACATGAACCGACTGCGGCGGAAGCTGGAGTCGGACGGTGGCTCGAAGCTGATCCGGACGCGGCGCGGTGCGGGCTACGTGTTGAGTGACAGTGCGTCCGAAGAGTGAACGCGTGTCCATGCTCCGTGATCGTGTCCGCCACACGATGCGCAGCGTGGGGGTCGTGCGGCAGTCGGTGCGCGTGCGGCTCGCGCTGTGGCACACGGCTGCTTTGGCGCTGGTGCTGTTCGCCTCGCTGTCGTTCGGCTACGTCTATCTGGATCGAACGACGCGCGAGCATGGCGACAAGATCCTCGCCGACATGCTCTCGGCGTTCGTCATTTCGTGGGCCGCCGAGCGTGTGGAGTTGCCGGACGCATCGCGTGTCGAGGCGGCCGTCGATGCGATGCAGGAGTCGCGGTACCGGGATCGTCGGCTGCTCCTGTTCAGCGCTGATGGCCGCTTGCTGCTGGCGTCCGACTCGACGCCGTTGACGCCTGCGAGTAGGGTTCAGGATTGGCAGCGCCTGCAGACTCTGGCTGGCGCTGCCGGCGTTAGCGCAGCGAAGGCGTTGGCGCCGACGTTCACCACGATTGGCGGGGATGACGCGCACGTCCGAAGTGCCGCATACCGGATCACCCTGGCCGATGGGGCTTTTACGGTGGTCGCGCTGCGCGACCTGCATGACGATGATGCGGTGACGGAGTCGTTTCTCAACTGGGTTATGACCGTCGGCCCGATCGCGCTCGCGTTTTCTGCCATAGGTGGATACCTGATCGCGCGGCAAACGCTTCGCCCGGTCGTTGAGATGGCGCGTGCCTCGGAGCAGATCAGTGCACGCAGCCTCGACGCCCGCCTGGACATCGACAACCCGCACGACGAGCTTGGGCAGCTTGCCGGCGTGCTGAATCGCCTGCTTGGCCGGCTGGAGGTTTCGTTCGATCAGCAGCGGCAGTTCATGGCCGATGCCTCTCACGAGCTGCGGTCGCCGGTCGCGGTGCTGTACGCTGCCGCCGACATCGCGCTGGCTCATGAGGCTCGCCCGACCGACGAGCTGCGGCTAGCGCTGTCCGTCATCCGAGGCGAAGGCAAGCGCATGACGCGCATTGTCGACGACCTGTTCCTGCTCGCGCGGACCGATACCGGGCAGCAACCGCTGCACCGTCGGCTGATGTATCTCGAGGAGGTCCTGCATGAAGTGTCGGCGGCCGCGAGGTTACTTGCTCTACCACGGGGCATCGTGATCGTGTGCCGTGAGAACGAGGAGTCGCCGTTCGTGGGCGACGCCCTGCTGCTGACACGCGTCGTCATGAACCTGCTCGACAATGCCATCCGCCACACCCCTGCCGGCGGCGTTATTCATGTATGGCTGCTTCACACCGTCGACGACGCCGACGCGCCGCGGTATCAGATCGTCGTGGAGGACACCGGCTCGGGTATTTCGGCGGAGTTGCAGCCGCGGATCTTTGAGCGTTTCGTACGCGCTGATGTGGCGCGCACGCGTGATGCCAGCACGGGCATTGGCGCTGGTCTTGGCCTCTCGATCGCACGATGGATCGCCGAGGCGCATCGGGGATCGCTGACTCTGCGACAGAGCAGCACAGCCGGCAGCTCGTTTGTGCTCGAACTGCCGGCTGTGATGCATGTTGACGCGGGCAACGGAGAGTCACAGCGGGCGTGAGGGCTACGGACGCAGCCGCTTCTTCGCCGCAGCAGCATCAGCTGCGCGCTCCTGCGCCGCCTGTCGGGGTGTTTCGTGCGACTTCGATACCACTGCACCCGTCCGTGCATCGATCAGCACCTCGTCGACACCGGTCTTCCCCGGAACCTTGATGTCAAAAGAGAAGACCAGCTTGCCATGTTCTTCCTCGATCTCCTCTTCGTCGATCCGGCCGTTCGGAACCTGCGCGAGCGCGAGTTTGCGCGCAGAATCAGTCGTCACCAAGGCACGTGCGAGCATACCCGGCTTCTCTTCCTTCATTGGTGTCGTGCGCTGCGCAGTGCCAACGGTCGCACTGAGCGCACTTGCCAACGTGACCACTGCTGCAAGGTGCAGTCCCTTCATCGAAGACCTCCAGAGTGCTGCGGCGACCTGATTGACGCTCGACAGTGAGTCGTGTCGGCAGTCGCTTGCGCAGTCGTTCGGCGTGGAAGCTAGGCGCACGAGTTCACTGCAGCATCAACCAGGCTGCGGACGTTTCCGGCGGCCGAGTCCGTGGTGTTTCGGCGGCTGCGCTGGCGTTGGAGTGACGCAACGACCAGTTCCAAATGGATGCGCGCTGGGCCTTCCTGGTCGAGCTGGGGTAGAGGCCGACAGCGAGTCAGGCCATCGCGTGCGGTGGCGGAGGTGCACTCCGAGGGAGCACGCTTCCTCGTGCTCGCCGAGCCCGGTGGCGCAGTGGAGGCCACGTCAGCAGACGAGCGTAACGCTCCCAGCGGTGAGGCCGACCCGGACCAGGCGCGGGTCGTCTTCGGCTCCATCATGGTTGGGCAGCTGCGGGCACTCCGTTCGTCCGTGGCTGTGATGCCTGACTCACCCGACGATGTCCGGGCACCGCGGAGCTTCACTATTGCGGTGGACACGCCCGTGGCCCGGGCTGCACCAGCGCGATTGGCCATCGCCGGAGAAGACGCGCGCGTTGCGATGGAGGTCGTGACTCTGCGTGGCGCGCACCACGCGTGGCCGCGCTGCGCGAGCGGGATGGCATTTGTGACACGCTGCGCGAGGCGCGCGGTCACGGTGCACACGGACGGTGCCTGGCATGTGATCGACGCGCTGGTCGAGGGCGCCGGCATCCCCATCACGCTGGCCGCGCCGTGTGAGAGAGATCGGCTGACTGACCTCGTCCCTCACATCATTGCGCAGGTTATACGATTCACGCGCAACCAGAACGTCGACGATCCCGCACAACGTGGCGCGGGAAGGAATTGGATCGACCACGCAGTCGGAGTCGATACCGCGCAGCACGCGCATACGGCGGCGTCAGGCATCCGCTCCTGAGCGCCGAGACGCCACCTGCGCGAGCGCCCACTTGATATGCTCGCGCACCAGCGGCTCGTCGTCATCGAGCGCACGCGTGAGCACGGTGACGTCGTCGGTGTTCGCCACGTTTCCCAGCACCACCGTCGCGTTCCGCTGCAGCCCCCGGAGCTTCGCTCGCTTCATCGGCGAGTTCTTGAACGCGGCGCTGAACTCCTCCTGCGACATCGCCAGCAACTCACGCGCGAAACTCCGAGCATCCTTCCCCGCAACGAACTCCCGCGCCGCAAACGGCGACCCCTCCGCCAGCTCCTGCGAAAACTTCACATTCCACGGACACACCTCCTGGGGGATGTGTCGGTATAACCGTTTTGAGCTTGAGCTCGCCACAGGAATGCTTACGTCAAGACCGGCATAGGGTTAGGGACTTCTTGATGGGATGTTTGCTCGGATTGTGTGCTTGATCATCGGTGTATCCCCGTTTATCCGCTGTCAGCGGAACTTGCGCATTTCAAGGAAACGGGTATCCTGAGTCATGAAAACACGCAGTTCCGCTGACGGCGAAGGAGGCCAATT
>CAYMQV010000082.1:2996-18264 GCA_964392395.1 uncultured Gemmatimonadaceae bacterium | reverse complement strand
ATGTATCGATCGTCGCATCGGCGCCGATTTTCGTGCAGAGCGCACACTTTGCCGCCGACGACGCCGCAGCGATGACACGCGCTCCGGCCGCCCTGGCGATCTGAATGGCGGCGGTCCCCACGCCGCCGGCGGCACCGAGGACCAGCACCGTCTCGCCGGCCATCAGCCTCGCGCGATCGATCAGCGCGTGATGCGACGTCGCGTAGGTGACGATGAACGCCGCCGCATCCAGCATCGGGAAGCCGGGCGGCAGCGGCACACAGAGCAGCGCATTCACCACGGCGTGCGTTGCAAAAGCGCCGATGCTCGAGAGGCAGGCCACGCCCTGCCCGACCTTGAGATGCGTCACACCGGCACCCACCGCGACCACGGTGCCGGCAAATTCGGAACCGGGCACGAACGGCAGCGCGGGCTTCATCTGATACTTCCCCTGCACGATCAGCAGGTCGGGGAAGTTCAGGCTTGCGGCGCGGATCTCGACCAGCACCTCACCATCACCGGGAACGGGCGTGGGCCGTTCCACCCATTGCAGGTCATCCACCCCGGATGCGGTTGCGCAGAGCCACTCGTGCATGTCGTGCTCCAGCCGAAAGAGAGAACGCGCGGAGACCACTGGCCTGTCACTACCGTGTCGCGAAGCGGGCCAGCGAGAACAATGACGTGTCGAAGCCAACCGACGTCCCCGTCGCCATGTCGGCCAGAATCTCGCCCAGCGCGCTCGAGAACTTGAACCCGTGGCCCGAACACGGTGATGCGACGATCACGGCCGGGTGATCGGGATGCACGTCGATCACGAAATGGTCGTCCGGCACGTTGGTGTACATACATGCCGCGCTGCCGCGCAATGTACCGTTGGCATCAGGCATGTGCGTCGCAATCACGTCACGCATGAACGCCACCTCGGCCGCGGACACCGTGCGCCGGAGCGCATCGGGGTCAGTCGTTTCACCGAAGTGATGCAGCGCAAGCTTCACCCCGTCTCCGGTATCGGGAAAGCCATACCAGGCCAACCCCGACTCCAGATCCTGAATGAAGATCGGGAACCGCTCCGGCGTGAACTGCTCGGCTCGCGTCACCGGATCGAACCAATACAACACGTTGCGCTGGACGACGAACGGCAGCTTCAACTCGCTGAAGACCTTTCCGGCCCACGCGCCGACCGTCAGGATGAGCCGGCCAGCCTGATACGTCCCCTTGCTGGTGATCACCTCGACGCCGTCACCAACCGCCCGCCAGGAGAGCATCGCTTCCTCACTGCGAACCTCGGCGCCATGCCGGAGTGCAAGATCCACGAAGGCGGTGATCGCTTTCTCCGGGGCCAGCATGCCCGCGCGTGGCTCGTGCACGGCCACGTCGATGTCGCGCAAATGAAAAAGCGGGAAGCGCTGCCGGAGGTCATCGGCCGACAACATCTCGTGCGACAGGCCGTGGAGCTCTGCGCTCAAGCGCGCTCCACTGACGACCTCACTGTCGGGCGCTCCGATCATCAGGCCGCCCGTCTGATGAAACACGGTCACGCCACTTTCCGCTTCGAGATCGGCCCAGAGCGTGTAGGCGTGCTGCACCAGCGGCACGTAGCGGGGATCCTCGAAGTACGCCTCGCGGATGATCCGCGACTTCCCGTGCGACGAGCCACGCGCATGTGCTGGCGTGAACTGCTCGAGTCCAAGGACACGCACGCCGCGGCGCGACAGCTGGTGCAGCGTGGCGCTGCCCATCGCGCCCAGTCCGACGACGATGACATCAAAGGAGTTGGCCATGATCTGCCAACGATGCGGCAACGCCCACGCGGCGTCAACGCATGGCACGCACGCCGCGACCTACGGCGTCGCGGTGGCGGTGATCGTCACCGGATCGATCGTCGACGCGCGCACCAGTGCGGTGTTGGCACCGACCAGTGGACCCATGGTCCACCTCACCGTGGCCTCGCCCGTGGCGTTGGTCAGAATGCTCTGCGGCGCGATCGCACCGCCGCCGGATGTGATCTGGAACGTGACGTTGACGCTGTCCATCGGTGTGTTGTTCGCACCGAGCACTCGCACCACGACGGTGTTCAGCAGCACCACCGAGACCCGCGCGCTCTGATTGTTGCCTTGTGCGATGACGACATCGCTCGGCAAAATTCCGCTGGCGGTCACACGGAGCGGTTCGATCCCTGGAATCGTGGCCAGCAGCGCGTGCGCCGCCTCGGGGCCAAGCGTCCACCTCACCCTCGCCTCGCCGTTCGCATCGGTCCTGACGGACGCCGAGTCCACCGCACCGCCACCCTGCACGATCACGATCGTGATCGCGGCACCCTTCACGCCGGCACCGGTGGAGCCGGTCGCGCGGAACACCAACGGCGACCGCAGCACGCGACCGGCCTGCCGGGCCTGGACGTTGCCCGAGACGATGGTCAGCTTTTCGACGGTCTCGGGTTCGACCGTCTTCTTGCAGCCGGCGAAGGCAAGCAGCAGGAGGGCCGCGACACCCGAGACGGCGCGCGTCCGGGCTGAGGTGCAAGTCATTGCATTCACGTCTGGAAATGGAGGGTTCACCCTCTATTCTCGGACGCCAGCCCGGAAAACTGAGCCGGATGTTTGCCGCGAGCGGCTGAACGCTATGCGGACAGCGTCTTCCAGAGCAGTGCGGCCAGACTTCCGCCAACGATCGGGCCGACTACCGGAATCCAGCTGTAGCCCCAGTCGCTCCCACCCTTGTTCGCGATCGGCAGCAGCGCGTGCGCGATCCGCGGCCCGAGATCGCGGGCGGGGTTGATTGCGTACCCCGTCGGGCCGCCAAGGCTGAGGCCGATACCCCAGACGAGCGCTCCAACAAGCACCGGGCCGAGATTGGTGGCTGGCGAGCCACCGGCGACGCCCGCGCTGCCGATCGCGTTCGCCACGAAGACAAGCACTCCCGTGCCGATCACCTCGCTGGTCAGGTTTGGCAGCGTGCTCCGAATCGCCGGCGAATTGCAGAAGGAGGAGCGAATGGCATCGACGTCCCGCGTCACGCCCCAGTGCTTGAAATAGTGGAGCCAGACCAGCGTCGATCCCACGATCGCCCCTGCCATCTGCGCCGCGATGTGCGCCACCGCATCCGCGACCGATCGCGTTCCGAGAAGGACGTTCGCAACGGTTCCCGCCGGGTTCAGTTCGCCAGGGGCTCCGAGTCCGACAGCCACCAGCACGCCGGCGAGCACGGCGATCGCCCATCCCGCCGTAATCACGATCCAACCGGCATCCCTGGACTTCGATTGTTCCAGCAGCACGCCAGCCACGACGCCGTTCCCGAGCAGGATGAGGACAGCGGTGCCGACAAATTCGCCCAGAGCGGTGGTTGGCATGCGAAATGGTGTAGGTGGGTTCGACTCAGGCGAGCGACGAGATGGGACGCAGAGTCAATCAAAAACTAGTGCCGTGTAAACGAAGTTCGGATGGCACGACGCTGGCTGGGGCGTCCGGGTGGCAAGGCAGAAACGTCAGCAATGCCGCGCGGTCTCATGCAGATCGCGCCCGACCGTCAAGGCTCGCAGGCGAACGCCCGACGCCGGTCACGCGTAGAGCGACGCGGTCGGTGGTGACCGCCGCGGCTGGACGCCGATCCACTCAGGTCGTGCCAGTTGCGACCCGTCCGATACGTTCGCACCTTGGCTCTCATGCGATCCCGATTCGTTCTCCTGGCCTTCACGGCACTCTGTCTCTCACCGGCGGCGTGCACGCCGGCGCCGGCAGAGGTCACCTTCGCGCAGTTCGTCGATCAGTACCTCGACGACTTCGCAGCGCGGCACCCCTCCATCGCCGGCGGCAACGGGCTGCACCAGCACGATGATCGGCTGGACGACTTCAGCCTTGCGGGGATCATGACCGAGATCGCGATGCTCAAGCGCGATCGCGAGCGCCTGCGAGCCTATGCCCCCGACAAGCTCACCGCCGACGAACGCGTCGATCAGAAGATCCTCGACGGCGTCATCGACGGATGGCTGCTCGAGCAGGAAACGCTGCAGAACTGGAAGCGCAATCCGATGCTCTACGCCTCGGCGCTCTCCGATGGCGTACACAACCTGATGACGATGGAGAATGCACCGCCCCCGGTTCGCATGCGACGCGTGATGTCGAAACTCTCCAGCGTGCCGAAACTGCTCGACGCGGCGTGGATGAACATCGACAATCCTCCGCGACTGTTCGCGGAGCGCGGCCTTGGCATGATGCGCGGCGCGGCGGCGATGCTCGGCGACGATCTGGCGCTGGCCTTTGCCAGTGAACGGGGCACCCCGCTGATGGATTCGCTGATGCGTGCGGCCGCCGCCGCACGACCACTCATCACACGGTATGCCGACCGCCTCGAGAACGAGGTGCTGCCAAGGGCGACCGGTGAGTTCCGCATCGGCGCCGAGGCGGTGGCCCGTCGCTATCGGGGTGAAGAGCTGATCGATGTTCCCCTGCCCGATCTGATCGCGATCGGCGAGCGCGAACTGGCGATCTATCAGACGCAGTTCCGCGCCGCGGCACAGCGGCTCGCGCCGGGTCGCGATGCGCAGGACGTCTGGCGCGAGATCCGGCGCAATCACCCGAAGCGTGGCGAAGTGGTCGCGGCGACACAGCAGCTGGTGGACTCGCTGACCGCATTCGTGATCGAGAAGGGGCTGGCGGTCGTTCCTGATGGTGAGCGGGTGGTGGTGGCTCCGGCACAACCGTTCGATCTCGGGTTCGCATCGATGCATGCGTCACCGCCACTCGAGAACCCGCCAGTGAAGAGCTACTACTACATCACCGACGCCCGCGCCGAGATGCCGCCAGCCGAGCAGGAAGCATGGCTGGAGCGGTACAACTATGCGTCGCTGATCAACACCTCGGTGCACGAAGCGATGCCGGGCCATTGGCTGCACTCCACCTACATGCGGAAGACACCCGGCAAGGTCCGTCGAATCTGGATCGGACTCAATCCGTTTCCGCAGCCGTCATCAGGGCAGGATGGCTGGGCACACTACAGCGAGCAGTTGATGATCGAGGAGAAGTTCGGCGGCGGTGACCCGCGGATCGAGATGGCGCAGTTGAGCGATGCCCTGACGCGCGTCTGCCGGCTTCTCTCCGGAATCCGCGTCCACTCGGGCGAGTGGACGCTCGAACAGGCGCAAGCCTGCTTCGAGGAGCGCGCCTATGTGCCAACGTCGGCCGCGAAGCGCGAGGCGCAACGCGCCACCTACGATCCGACCTACGGTGGCTACTTTCTCGGGAAGCGCGGTCTCCTCACCCTGCGCCGCGATGTTACGGCACAACTTGGCGCGCAGTTCAACCTTCGGGCCTTTCACGAGCGCTTCATGACCAACGGTATCGCCCCCATCTGGGCCCATCGCCAGCTGTTCCTGCCCGGTGACACCGCGCGGGTCATCCAGTAATGGCGCGCATCGAGAAGGTCCGCGTCGGTGTGCTTGGCGCCGGTGCGTGGGCACGGTTCGCCCACATTCCGGGCTATCAGCGCGATCCGCGCTGCGAACTGGTGGCCATCGCCGATCCGATGATCGAACGCGCGAGGGAGTTCGCGGCGGAGTTCGGGATCCCGTCGGTCTATGCATCGCATGAGGAGCTGATCGCGCGCGAGGACATTCATCTGGTCGACGTGTGCACACCGAGTGCAACCCACTTCGATCTCAGCTGGGCCGCACTCGAAGCGGGCAAGCACGTCCTGTGTGAAAAGCCCGTCGCGTACGACTACACCGAGACACTTCGCGCCGCCGCGTTCGCCCGGTCGAAGGGGCTGAAGACCAAGCTCGGTTTCACGTTTCGCTACAGCCCGGCGATGCGCTACATGAAGCAGCTGATCGATGACGGGTTCGTCGGCACACCGTTCATCTTCAACGGCTTCGAGCAGAACTCCCAGTGGCTCGATCCGCAGAACCCCTTGCGCCAGGTGGATGTCGAGGCCGACCAGTCGGTGATTCAGGTGTCGTCGCTGGAGGGCTATGGCGCACCGATCATGGATATCGGCCACCTCTTCATGGGCAGTCGCTTCGAGCAGGTGGTGGGCACGATGAAGAACTTCATTCCCGAGCGGATGGTGCGGCAGACCGGCACCATGATGCGCATGAACATCGACGACGCTGACATCTTCATCGGCGAGTTCGCCAGCGGCGCCATCGGGTCGATCCAGACCAGCTTCGTGACGGTCGGCAACTACCCGGGCATCGAGGCGCGCGTCTACGGCAGCAAGGGTGCACTGATCTGTCGCCTGGTCGAAGAAAATGGCATTTGCGAGACGCTCAAGGCGGCCACCGGCGACCAGGTGGAGTTCCGCGAACTGGAGATCCCGGAGCGCTTCTATCCGCCGGGCGGTAACCGGGAGGAGTCGTGGCGGTCGCTGTTCTACGCCAATCTCGTGAGTTCATTCATCTCCGAGATATTGAGCGACGGCCCCGAGAACGAGGGCAGCTTCGTGGATGGGGCGCACGTGCAGGAGTTGATCAATGCCGTCGAGCTCTCATTCCGGCAACGGCGCTGGGTCGCGATCCCGCTGGCGCCCGGAGCGATCTCCTGAGCCAGGCACTCGAGCAGTACTTCGCGCAGTACTACGCGCAACATCCGGTGAATGCAACGTTCACCGGAGTGCATGCACTCGACGACCGATTGCCGGATTGGTCTTCGCCGGCGCGTGCGGCCGACGCGGCGGAGATGCGGCGCGTGCGCGCGGCGCTCGAGCCGGCGTCGCCGCCGACGGTGGAGTCGCTGCGGCGGCACGCCCCGACGCTGGACGGGGAGCTGGCGCGCGCCAATCTCGATGTCCGGCTGGCGGAGTACGAGAGCGGCTTTTTCCAGGCACGGAATCCCGCACTCTGGACGGGTGAGGCGATTTTCGGCGTCGTGAGCCTCATGATCCGCGATTTCGCCCCAGTGACAGATCGCCTGCCGTCGATCGTCGCGCGGCTCAACGCCATTCCCCGGTTCCTGGCGGCAATGCCCGACGCGATCACGGCGCCGGTGCCGACGCAGTGGATCGGACGGGCCGCGCGCGAGTGCGCGGCGGCCGATGGACTGTTCGATCGCGGGCTGCAGTTGTGGATGGAGCTGCACCAGGTGGATGCGGAGACCGTCCTCAGGGTGCACGAAGCCGCAGAGCGCGCACGTGCCGCATTCGTCGTCGCTGCCGCGTCACTCGCCGCACTGCCGTCGTCCGATCGGGGGTACGCCGCTGGCGGCGCGCTGTTCGCCACGCTGCTGCACCGCGGCCACTTCTGCCGCGAGACGCCAGACCAACTCCTGGAGCAGACGCTGGCGGAACTGCCACTCGAGCAGGCGCGACTCACCGACATGGCGGCCGCGACCGCCGGCTCCTGGGAGGCAGCACAAACCGCCCTGGCGGCAGACCATCCGGCCGTTGACGACTACTACGCCACATTCAAACGCCAGTGGAACGACTGTCACCGCAGAGCGCGCGCGGCCGACGTCGTCACGTGGGAGCCGTGGCCGATCCGCTACGTGCCCATTCCGGAATGGGCGCGCGAATGGACCCCGCAGCTGTACTGGCTCTTCTATCGCTCACCCGCGCCGTTCGACCCGTACACCCTCTACGACTACGTCGTCACGCCGATCGATGCGTCGATGCCAGCCGAGGAGCAGGAGAAGAAGCTCCGGGCGTGGAACCACAGCACGATCACGCTCAATCACGTGGTGCATCATGGCGCCGTGGGGCACCACGTGCAGAACTGGCACGCGCGGCACCGGTCCACCTCGCGTGTCGGCCGTGTCGCCGCGACCGATTGCGCCAGCCGGATTGCGATGTTCCTCGGTGGATCGATGGCGGAGGGCTGGGCCTGTTATGCAACGCAGCTGATGGACGAGCTGGGGATGCTGACGCCACTCGAGCAGCTGTCGGAGCAGCACACGCGCGTCCGCATGCTGGCGCGGGCGATCGTCGACCTCCGGCTGCACCTCGGTCACTTCACCTTCGGCGACGCGGTCCAGTACTATCAGGAGATCGTCGGCATGCCGATCGAGGTCGCCACGGCGGAGACGACCAGGAACTCGATGTTTCCGTGCACGGCGATCATGTACTGGCTCGGCACGAGTCGCATCCTTGCGCTCCGCGAGCAGATGAAAGCATCGAGCGGTGACCGCTTTTCGCTGCGCGGGTTCCACGATGCGCTCCTGTCGCGCGGTGCAATTCCGGTACCGTTGGTTGCCACCCTGATGACGGAGACGCCGGCGTGAAGTGGTCGTTGCGCAGTACCCTGCCCCTCGCGCTCGCGATGACCGCCTGTGGCGGTGGCGACACGGCCCGTTCGCCGAAGGCAACCGGCGACCTGCTCACGATCGGCTATGATCGCGAACCCGACACGATGAATCGTTACGCAACGCACATCCTCGAGGACATCGAGTCGTGTGTGGTGGAGGGCCTGGTCGTGAACGACGAGAAGATGAACATCATCCCGGTGCTGGCGCTCGACGTTCCGACCACCGAAAACGGTGGCGTGACGCTCCGCCCCGACGGCGGCATGGATGTCACCTGGAAACTGCGTCCCGGGGTGAAGTGGCACGATGGAGTGCCGCACACCTCAGCCGATGTGAAGTTCACCGTCGACGCCATCAACAAGGGCGACTGGAAGCCGGAGAGTGTCGACGGGTTCGACCGCATCGCATCGGTGGACACTCCCGACTCGCTGACGGCGGTGGTCCACTACCGCGAGGTGTACGCACCGTATCGCCTGCAGTTCGTCCGCGGGACGCTGCCGAAGCATGTCCTCGACGGCCGGAACATCGACGCCGCCACCGACTACAACCGCAAGCCGCTCGGCACCGGGCCGTACCGCGTCGTCGAGTGGAAGACGGGTGAGTACATCCTGCTGGAAGGCGTGCCGGACTACTGGCGCGGCGCGCAGTTTCCGAAAATCAAGCGTCTGCTGTTCAAGTTCCTGCCGAATACGACCACGCGCATCAATCAGCTCAAGTCCGGTGAGGTGCAGCTGGTGGCACTGGTGCCGTGGGACAAGGTGCGTGAACTGCGCGGCCTGCCGAACATCCGGCTCAACCAGGTGGTCGGCAACGGGTACGAGCATGTGACGCTCAATCAGAAGCGCTTCACTCCGTTCGCCGATGTCACCGTGCGCCGGGCGATGGCCCATGCCATCGATCGCGACCTGATCGTGAACACCCTGCTCGACAGCCTCGTCACGGTGGTCAACGGCCCGATCCAGCCGCTCTCGAGCGCGTACGAAAAGAACGTCACCAGCTATCCCCATGATCCGTCGCGTGCGCGCGCACTGCTCGACTCGGCCGGCTGGATCGCCAGTGCGGACGGGATTCGCGTGAAGGGTGGCAAGCGCCTCGCGTTCACCCTGATCACGCAGTCCGGATTCGCGATCCGCGAGAATGTGTCGCAGGCGCTGCAGAAGCAGTTCCGCGACGTCGGCATCGACGCCAGCGTCCGACTGATCGACGGGACCTCGATCAGCAGCATCTGGTTCAAGGGTGACTTTGACGCCATGCTCCACTGGTGGCAGCAGGGTGCCGATCCGGAGATGACGCTCTTCTTCGCGTCGGATCGAATGCCGCCCGCCGGCCGCAACATCAACTACTTCAAGGATGATTCGCTGACGGCGATGCTGTATGCCTCCGATCGCACCGCCGATGAGGGGAAACGCATCGACCTGCTGAAGGCCGCGCAGCGGCGCCTCTCGGTCCTCATTCCGGAATTGCCGTTGTACAACACGGCGAAAATTGACGCCGTGCCGGCGCAGCTGCAGGGGTTCACCGGCAATCCCACCAATGCCGGTCCATTCTGGAATGTCTACCAGTGGCAGCTGACTCCGCGCTAGTGTCGCACCCTCCGACTGGTGGAGCACTGCGTGAGTGAGGCTGGCCGGTGATTCGCTTCGTCGTGCGACGACTGGTGCAGAGCGTGCCGCTGCTGCTGGTGATCTCGCTGCTGATCTTCGCGCTGATCCATGCCGCGCCCGGTGGGCCGCTCTCCACCTATCTCGAGAATCCCAATGTGCGGCCGGAGGACATCGAGCGGCTGCGCAAGGCGATGGGTCTCGATCGCCCACTTGGCATGCAGTACCTGTCGTGGCTCTGGGCGTTCGTTCGCGGTGACTGGGGCTTCAGCTACGCGGATGGGCGGCCCGTGCTCGATCGCCTCGTCGAACGGATTCCAGCCACCCTCGAGCTGATCGGCGTGGCGTGCGTGATGGCCCTCATTGCCGCGCTCCCGGCCGGGATCCTGGCGGCGGTGAACCGTCGGTTCGATCGCGTCAGCTCGATATTCGCCGTGGCCGGCATCTCGCTGCCGGTGTTCTGGTTCGGCCTGTTGCTCCAGCTGGTCTTCGCGGGCGCACTGGGGTGGCTGCCGTCATCGGGTCGCGCGTCGTTCGATGGCGGTGACTTCGTCGATCGCGTGGCGCATCTCATCCTTCCGGCAACGGTGCTGGCGGCCGCGCTCTCCGCGGCCTGGTCGCGCTACCTGCGCCGCGCGATGCGTGACACGGTGGCACGCCCGTTCATTCGTGCCGCGCGTTCGCGCGGGCTCAGCGAGCGCACGCTGCTGCTGCATCATGCGCTGCCCAACGCATTACCGACGTTCGTGACCGTGGTGCTGCTCGACATCTCGATGATGGCATCCGGTGCGGTCGTCACCGAGAGCATCTTCGCCTGGCCGGGCATCGGCAGCCTGTTCACGGAAGCACTCGGCAAGCGGGACTACGCCGTGCTGATGGCATTCCTGATGTGCGGCTCGGTGGCGGTCATGGTGCTCAACCTGGTGGCCGATCTGGCGGTGCACACCCTCGATCCTCGCACGCGGGATGCCGCGTGAGCGCGAGCACGCAGACCAACGGCAGCGCCAGCGCACCAACGAACCGTGCCCCGCTCGTCGCGGCGTGCCTCCTTGGTGCGCTCTTGCTCGGTGCCATGCTGGCGCCGGCGCTGGCACCGTTTGCGGTGGACGCGCTGGATCTCGCCAATCGTCGCGCCTCACCATCGTCGCGGCACTGGTTCGGGACTGATGAACTGGGCCGCGACGTGATGACGCGCGTCCTCTTTGGTGCCCGGGTCTCGCTGGCGATCGGACTCGTCTCGGCGCTGGTCAGCGCGGCGATCGGGGCCGCTGTCGGTGCCACCGCAGGCTACGCCGGCCGCGTGGTCGACGACATCCTGATGCGCATCACCGACGCGATGCTCGCGATCCCGCGGCTCCCGCTGCTGATGATCACTGCCGCCGTGCTGCAGCCGAGCGTGCCCGTGCTGGTGCTGCTGGTGGGCCTGGCCGGGTGGATGGAGACCGCGCGCGTCGTTCGGGCCGAGGTGCTGTCGCTCGCCGCACGGGATTTCGTTGCTGCCGCGCGCGCGATGGGCGCCTCACCGTTTCGCGTCGTGCTGCGTCACGTGCTGCCGGGCGTCATCCCCGCCGCCGCAGTCGCCACGACGCTCGCCGTCGGCAGAGGGATCCTGCTCGAGAGTGCACTGAGCTTCTTCGGCGTCGGGGTCCAGCCACCGACGGCCAGCTGGGGCAACATGTTGTACCAGGCGCAGACCACGATGACCAGCGAACCGTGGCTCGCCATCTTTCCGGGTGCGATGATCTTCCTCACCGTCCTGGCCTGCAACGCGGTTGGCGATGCGATCGGAGCGGCGCGCGGCTGAAGCGGCAGGCCGCGTTCCCGCAGCGGCGCGCACGATAATCAGGCCATCAGTAGCCGCGATCTCGATCCACGACCCAGCGCGGGGTCTCGCCGCGCTCGAACATCGCCAGACACTCGACGAAGCCATGTACTGCTCCCTCGATCGTCGTCAGGCCTGAGACGTGTGGCGAGATCATCACCCGCGGATCGTCCCACAACGGTGACGTGGCCGGCAACGGTTCGACCTCGAACACATCGAGCGCGGCACCGCGCAGCCACCCCGCATCGAGGGCGCGTGGCAGCAGTGCCTCGTCGACCACGGCCCCGCGACCGGCATTCATCAGGAATGTACCGCGGCACGCGCTCAGCACCGTGTCGCCGACCAGCCCACGCGTGGCCGGTGTCAGTGGCAGCGTCAGGATCAGCCAGTCCGCCTCGACAGCGACGTGCGCCAGCGACTCGGTGGACACGACATCGGAGAATACCGCAGGATCACCGCGACCAGTTCGCGACACGCCCGTCACGCGACAGCCGAGCGCCGCGAAGAGGCGACCGACATGCGTGCCCACGTCACCGGTGCCCAGCACCACCGCGTGTGTGCCGCGGAGCGTGCCGACATCACTCGGCGCCCAGCGGTGCTCGCGCTGTGCCGCGGCCAGCTCATTGAGCTTCGTGACGGAAGCCAGGGCCCGCGAAAGCGCCCATTCGGCGATCATCGGACCGAAGGACTCCGGCGTGCGCGTCAGCACGATCTCGCGCGGCAGTTCCACCGGGTGCAGCCACGAGTCGACCCCCGCGCCGGTGCTCTGCACCCAGCGGACGTTGCCCATCGTCGGCAAGGCGGGACGCTTGAACCCGAGGTACGCGTCCGCCCAGGCCAGATCGTCGTCGGTCACCTCCGTAAACGGCTTGCCACGGATCTCGAGGTCAGGCCGGTCGGCGGAGAGCTGCGCGGCCATGGCCACGTGCGCGTTCTGGCCGATGACGACACGACGGATCGGAATGAGCGGAGCCATGGGGTTGGGCGGAACGCGTGGCGGAAGCGAACGAAGGACCGAAAGGCCGGCACACCGACGCGCGCCAACGGCGCAGGGTGAATTAGCCCGAGTCGAAGCTAATGCCCTGACGCGCACGCGGCCGAATTCCACCGCGGAGTGGAGCCCATTCCTCGACGTGCCGATACCAGAGACGTATGAGCTGGTCACACGGTCAACGTCCTCGCCTCGCGAACGTCATCTGGAACGCCGGCACGGCCTTCGGCGCGGTGGCGTGCCGACACTGACCGCGCCCGAAAGCACCGCGCGCGCGGTGGCCGTCGACCCCGTCGTTCAGCAGCTGCTGATGCGATTCGTCGGCGCGCTGAATCGCCGACGCGCCTATGCGGCAACACATCCGATGGTGCAGGCGGCCGAAGCGCAGCTGCACGAGTCGGCCACCGCCGCGCTGACGACCCGCCCGGTCATCAGCATCGGCGTTGCGAAGACCGAGTTGCTCATCGACGGCGACCCATACGTCACCAGGAGTTCCTTCGCACGTGAGCTGGCGACGCGCCTGCATCGCCGGGGCGTTGGTGCCGTCACGATGCAGGTCGGGCTACCGCTGCTGCAGGTGCGAGAGATGCTGGCGTGGTTGGCAACCGAACCGCCCGATCCTGGCAGCGCGGCCCACGACACGGCGCCGATCCTGAGCGGGATCAGTGTCAGCGCCATCGCGTACGACCAGTTGACGTTCAGCGCCAGTGACCACGCGACCAACGACAACGCCGACCAGATCTGGCACACCCTGGCCCAAGTGGCCGGTGCCGGGGTCGTCGAGGCTGATCTGCATGGCCCCGGTGGCGTGGACGAGGGGGAGAAGGGTCGAATCATCACGCGACTTCGCAGCGCGATCCACGAGCCCGAGATCGCACATCGCACCGCCATCGCCTTCATGGATCTCGCAGGCCGGGCGATCGTGTCCCCACGAGAGCAGCGCGAGCGGATCGGCAACCAGCTCAATCAGGCGTTGACGCAGATCGGCGAATCATCGTTCGGCCCGGTCATCCGCGCGCTGGGTGAGCGGGCGGCACAGCAGCGGTTCATCTCGCAGGTGGTCGAGGTCCTGCCGGCCGCCGCAATCACCCGCTGGCTGCAGGTCGCAGCACAGGCGCAGGGTCAGCAGATGTCCCATCACATGCTACGCCTGCTCACCAAACTCTCGACGTTCGCCGAGGCGTCCGGCACACCGGCGGCACAGGGCGTCTTTCGTGGCGCAGCGCAGGAGCTGGTGAGCGGGTGGGCACTCGATGACCCGAACCCGGAGGAGCACGCATCCCTGCTGGACCGGATTGCGATGCACGAGCGGGTGGCGGCAGGCAAGCTGCACGCGGCCAGCGCTGGCACGCTCGCCGAAATCGAATCGTCGCGACTGGTGCAGATGGCGCTCGAGATCGATGTCGCCGGAGAAGACGCGGTGGCCGCAGCGGAAGCCATCGTCTCACACGGCAACGGAGCGGCGATGCTCCAGTGGATCGACACCGCTGGCGTGACCGAGGCCTCGCACACACTTCGTGCAATCGCCACCAGCGAAAAAGCGGTGCGTCAGCTGCTCCTCAATGAACCAGTCGATCGACTGCAAGCGCGTTCGCTGCTCGAACGACTGGACGTCACGAGCACCAGCACACTGCTCGACGTCCTCGAAGCCGCCGAGGCGCGCGGTACGCGGATGATCGTGCGCCAGCGGCTCTCCGAGTTTGGTGACGCGATCGTACCGGATCTGCTGGCGCGACTCGACGACGCCCCGTGGTACCTCATCCGGAACGTACTCACGCTCCTGCACGAGATCACGACCCGCGCCGGGGGAGTGGGCGCGGGCATGGGCGCCATGGCCCACCTGCTGGATCACCAGCAGGTGCAGGTCCGGATGGAAGCGTTTCGCGTGTTGATTCTGGATGCCCAGCAGCGCGACGTCGTCATCCGGCATGCCCTGCGCGACAGCAATGAGCGGATGATCATGCTGGCATTGCAGGTGCTCGGCGAATCCGCCGCGAGCACCGAGGCGTCGACGTCCCTGTCGCGGGATCTGGTGTTGGAGCTGCGAGCGATGGTGGATGCCGGTACACGCGGCGACACCCTTCGCGCGCGCACGATCCGTGCGATGACTGCGCTGAAGAATGATGAGCAGCGCGATTGGCTGATCAGCCATGTGACCCGCCGGTCACGTATCCTGCGTCGACTGACGCTGACCGATCCAACGCATACGGCGGTCGCAGCGGTGCAGGCGCTGCAGCTGACCTATGCCCGCGATCCGGTCGCGATGCCCGTGATCGAACTGGTTCGAAAGGAGGGGCACGATCGACGGTGGCTGTGGCGCGACACCGCAAGTCACGTGGAGCATGGTTCGTGACACTCACCATCGAGTTCCTGACCGCACTCGGTCAGGCCTTCGCGGCGCTCGCGCTCTACGGTGACGGTCACCCGATGCGTCAGAAAACCATCGCGCGGCTGCTGTCGATCCTGCACCGGCGACTCGAGGGAGACGTCTCGCTGCGGATCTCCTTCATCGACACCGAAGTGATCGTCGACAACCGACCGCTGGCCGAGCTGCGCGGATGGGAATGGACGACCCGGTTGTCGGCGGCGGGCATCCAGCGACTCGAAATCGCGCCGCAGCCGCTGCCAACGGCGGCCGACCTCGACG
>CAYMQV010000082.1:0-2986 GCA_964392395.1 uncultured Gemmatimonadaceae bacterium | reverse complement strand
GCATCCCGACCATGGTCCAAAGGCACCATCCGATTCGGCCCGCTGGTCGTCGCCACCGGCAGCAGCGTCAACCGCGTGGTCGTGAACTCCGTCGTCGACGCACTCGAGTTCACGGGCCTGGCCCACGAGATTGCCGCGGTCGGCTACATCCATGACGAAGTGGCGGCGGGCCACCAGCTGCCGATGGCGGAGGTGGAAGCCATCGTGCACGGGCTGGCGCTGACCATCCGTCGCGAACAGGACGTCGTCCTGCCGCTCCTCGATCTCCGGACCTTCGACGAGTACACCACCACGCACTCGTGCAATGTGTCGATGTTGGCGATCGGCCTCAGCGAAGCGCTGGGGCTCTCGGACTCGGATGCGCGCGCCATCGGAACGGCCGCGCTGCTGCACGACATCGGCAAGGTTCGGATCCCGCAGGAGGTGCTGACGAAGCCCGGGACGCTCACCCCCGACGAGCGTCTGCTGATACAGACCCACACGGTGGAAGGGGCGCGGATCCTCAGCCAGCGCGGGCTCGGCAATGGCCTCGCGGCCACGGTCGCCTACGAGCACCACATCTGGTACAACGGCAAGGGGGGTTATCCGTACTTCCGCTTTCCGCGCACAGTGCACTTTGCCAGCCGGATCGTGCACGTCTGCGACATCTACGACGCCCTCTGCTCCAAGCGCCCGTACCGCGCCGCCTGGAGCAGTGCGGAAGCGCTCGGGCTGATCGAGTCAATCGGCGGCACGGAGCTGGATCCGGGGATCACCGCCGAATTCGTCAAACTGGTGCGCGGCGCCACGGAGCTGCGGCACACGCTGGACGACGCGGCGTAGGTTCCGGCAGCCGGTTCCCGACCGGTTACCCATGCGTTTACGGGTCGTCGTTCGGGGTGAACATGAGCATCCTGCAATGCGACGCCCCGGTGTCGGATACGGAAGGCCCGCGGCCGTCCGGACGGGCCGCACCCGGCGCAAGCAACACGTTGCTCCAGCGACTGCTGATGCAGTTCGCCGGCACCCTCAGCCGCCGGCGCGCCTACGCCGCCAGTCACCCGATGGTGCTCTCGGCCGAGGCCCAGCTGATGGCCCTTTGCACCGACGTACTGGCCGGACGCCTGACCCTGGTCATCGGGATCGCAAAATCCGAACTGTTGATCGATGGGCAACCATATGAGACCAGAGCCTCGTACGCCCGCGAGCTCAGCGTACGGCTGCACCGGCGCGGTGTGGGCTCGCTCACGTTCGATCATGGGCTGCGGATCGAGGATCTGCGCGCCGCGCTGACCTGGCTGGCACGCGAGGCCGTCGGATCCGATGATGTCGCGCCTGATGGTGGCAGTGTACACATCACCCGCACCGCGTACGACCATCTGGTGCTCGATGAGGCGATCCGCGATGCCGAGGCAGCGGTGGCGTCGCTCTGGCGGACACTGGCCGAACTGGCGGAATTCGGGCTCGAGTTGGTACGCGACGAGGAGCACCGTGCACCGCACGGCGCCATGAGCTCGAGGGCAGGTGCCGTTGCCGGCGTCGTGGAAATCGCCGGCTACGATACCACGGCCATCGTGCGCACGCTGCAGGAATCGCTTCACCATCCCGCGATTGCGCGCCGCACCGCCGCCGCACTGATGGAGCTCACGACCTGCGGTGCCAGCGCACACCCAGACGGTCGCGTACTGATCGGTCAGCAGCTGCAGGTGATGCTCCGCCATCTGGGGGCCTCGTCCATGGCGCCGATCCTGCAGAGTCTCACCGATCGCTCGGTGCGGCAGCGATTCGTGTCCGAAGTGGTCGACGTACTGCCGGTCGCGGCGATCGTGGACTGGCTGCACACGGCCGCCGCGGCCAGCGAGCAGCAACTGTCACACCACATGCTGCGGCTGATGACGAAGCTGTCCACGCTCGCCGGAACCCGCGGTACCGAGGACATCGAGCTCACATTTCGTGGCGCCGCGCATGACCTGGTGAATGGTTGGTCGCTGGTGGATCCGAACCCGGAACACCACGTGATGCTCCTCGACCGGATCGCGAACTTCGAACGCGCTGCCGGCAGTCGATTCTCCGATGATGTGGCCAGCGCGAGTTCGATCGTGGAGTCGACTCGCGTGGTGCAGATGGCTCTCGAACTCGATTTCGGTGGTGAGGACACGGTCGCGGCGGTGGAGGCGCTGATCGCCGCCAGCGAAGGCCGTCAGGTGATGCGGTGGCTGGCCGAGGCCGGCGAGTCAGAAACGGCGCGGTGGCTGCGGCGGGTGGCGACCAGCGACAAGGCGGTCCGGCAACTGCTGCTCACCGAACCGGTGGACCGACTCGAGGCGCGTGCGCTGCTCGAAGCCGTCGGTCCCTCGTCGGCCGACACCCTGCTCGATGTGATGGCCGCATCGAGCACCCGCGGCACGCGCCTGCTCGTGCGGCAGCGGCTGGCGGAGTTCGGCACGGCGATCACGCCGCAGCTGCTGGCACGACTGGACACCGCACATTGGTTTCTGCTTCGAAACATCCTCACGCTGCTGCACGACTCCACCGCGCGAAACATCGGTGACGGCGCGGTGCACGACGCGGTCGTGCGCCTGCTCGAGCACCCGCAGGTGCAGGTGCGCGTCGAGGCGCTGCGCGTGTTGCTGCTCGCCGATGCCACCACGCGCGACACGGCCATCCGTCGCGCCCTGCGCGATGAGAATGAACGCGTGGTCGTGCTCGCGCTGCAGACACTGGCTGATGCGGGCGGGCGCGGACTGTGGGTGCCGATGCACATCGTGACGCAGCTGATGACGATGGTGGATGCAGGAGCGCTGAGTGATCCGGTGCGCGCCCGCGCGGTTCGTACGCTGGCCTTTGCGCCCCCGGCGGCAGTCCGCGACTGGCTCATCCGGCTGATTACGCGGCGGACGCGGTTCCTGCGGCGCCTGTCGCTGGCCGAGCCCACACGCACCGCGGTCAGCGCGTTGCATGTGCTGACCCGGTTCGGTGGCGACGACCCCGCCGCCGCAGCCACGAT
>CAYMQV010000081.1:0-18301 GCA_964392395.1 uncultured Gemmatimonadaceae bacterium | reverse complement strand
GTGCCAAGGTGCTCTACGTGCTCGGACACACCGCGTGTGGCGCGGTGTCGGCCACGATGTCTGGCGCCGAAGTCCCGGGGCAGATCAGTGCATTGTACTTCCACATTCGCCCCGCAGTCCGCGTGGCCAATGGTAACCTCGACAAGGCGATCATCGAGAACGTGCGCAATCAGGCCACGGCGCTGCGTGACGGCTCCACGGTGATCAGCAAGTTGGTCAAAGAAGGGAAGCTGCTGGTGGTCGGCGGCGTCTACGATTTGAACACGGGCAAAGTGACCCCGGTGGAGCTTGGCGCCTGATCCGAGCGGTGTTTCTGCAGGTTCTCTTCACCCTCTTCGCTTCGCGGGCACCGAACAGATGAACGAAATTCTTCGCGTCAACCTGCTGTCACCTATCGCGCTGGCGTTTGTGCTGGGCGTGGTGGCGCGCGTCATCCGCAGTGAGTTCTCGCTCCCGAAGGAGATCTATCAGGGGCTGTCGATCTATCTGCTGTGGAGCCTTGGGTTGCATGGCGGTGCCGAACTCGCGCACGCCACGTTCAGCGAAATTGTGAGGCCGGCGGGCGTCACGTTGCTGATCGGGTGCATCACACCGATCAGCGCCTATCTGACGCTGCGATACATGGGCCGATTCGGCGAGGCGGACAGCGCCGGCATCGCCGCGCACTATGGGTCGGTGTCCGCGGTCACCTTCATTGCGGCGTCAACCTTCGTGAAGGGCATGGGCGCGGAACCGGAAGGTTTCATGCCGACGCTCCTGACACTGCTCGAAAGTCCCGGCATTCACATCGCGCTGGCGATTGGCGCCGTCCGCAGCGGGGCCAGGTCGCGTCCAACGTCTCAGCTGTTGCACGAAGTATTCACCGGACGCACGATGGTACTGCTCGTCGGTGGGTTGATCGTCGGCTTTCTGATCGGCGACAAGAATTGGAAGGTCATCGAGCCCTTCTACGACACCAAGGGGGCGATCTTCCGTGGCGCGCTGTGCATATTCATGCTCGAGATGGGATTGCTGGCTGGTGCCCGACTCGGTGACCTGAAGAAGGTCGGCCCGTTTCTGCTGGGCTTCGGTATGGTGATGCCCCTGGTTCACGGTGCGCTTGGTGCCTGGCTCGGTACGCTCGCTGGCTTGTCTGTCGGTGGTGCCACGATGCTCGGCGCGATGGCGGCCAGCGCGAGTTACATCGCCGCCCCGCCGGCGGTGCGCATGACGCTGCCGGATGCGAACCCGACCTACTACCTCACACTCGCGCTGGCCATCACGTTTCCCTTCAACGTCCTGGTTGGCATTCCCATCTACTACAAGATCGCGCGCATGGCGCATGGTGCCGGATGAACACGACGCCGTTGAAGATGGTTGTCATTGTGGCCGAACCGGTGCTCGAGCTGCGGCTGATCGCCGAGCTGCGCCAGCTGGGCGCCACGGGGTGCAGCGTGGTCGATGGCCGCGGCGAAGGTTCGCGCCACGGCCATGCGACCGATCTCCCCGGGGCCAATGTGCGAATCGAGACCATCGTGAGCCCGGAGGTCGCCGACCAGGTCATGGAACACGTCTCGCGGGAATACTTCTCCCACTACTCGTTCATCGCCTACCTCGTCGATGTGTCGGTCGCGCGGCCTGCGAAGTTCGGGTGATGCTCAGCGCTGGCGGGTTCCGGCGGTGTCCACGTCCAGAATGCGACGGACCTGCCGTGCCAGTTCCTCGATGCTGATCGGCTTGGTGAGATAGCCGGAGGCGCCGAGCGTGAAGGCGCGCTCTGGCGTCATGCTGGCGCTGTATCCAGTGCAGATCACCACCGGCACATGCGGGCGCAAGAGCTGACACTCGCGCAGCAGATCCTCGCCAGAGAGCCCGGGCATGGTCATGTCGGTCATGACGAGATCGTAGTGTTCCGTGCGATCGGCAAGCTGCTGCAATGCCGCGTCGGCACTCGTGAAGGCGGTCGTCCGGTAGCCGAAACGTGCCAGCGCGTTGGCGAGAAAGGCGGCGACCGCCGGCTCGTCATCGACAACCATCAGGCGTTCGGTTCCCGTCGGCACGGCGCTGCTGAGACTGAGCGGCATCGTGGGCGATGCACGTCCGCGATCGGCGGGGATGTCGATGATTGCGGTGGTGCCGCGATGCAGCACGGATTCAAGGCGGAAGACGCCACCCATCCCGGTAATGATGCCGTGGACCATCGCCAAGCCCATCCCTGTTCCCTCATTCGGCGGTTTGGTCGTGAAGAACGGGTCGAGCGCGCGTTCGAGGACTTCCGGGCTCATCCCGGTCCCTGTGTCACTGACCTCGAGCCGCAGGCACGATTCGCCGAGCACCTCACTGCTGCCCAATCGCACCATCAACGTCCCACCACTCGTGCGCATCGAGTAGATCGCGTTGCCGCAGAGGTTGAGGACCACCTGATGCAACTGTCCCGCGTCGCCGAGGACGGTCGGAACTCGATCTTCGTCATCGAAGTCGATGGTGACACCGGCGGGCAGTGTCGGCAACAGCAACCGGAGTGTCTCCGAGACGATCGGCTCCATTTCCACCGGATGGACTTCTTCGCTGCTTCGCCGGCTGAAGGCAAGAATGCGCTGCACCATCTGACGCCCGCGCGCGGCTGCCGTCAGTACCTGCTGCAGATCGGACTGGAGCTGCTCGGCCTCCGCATCGAGCATCGCCAGTTCGGCATACCCGATCACGCTGGCGAGAATGTTGTTGAAATCGTGGGCGATGCCGCCGGCGAGCGTGCCGACGGCCTCCATTTTCTGCGACTGGCGGACATCTGCTTCGAGCCGACGGCGTTCCGTCACGTCGAGCGTGAGCGCCATGCCAAAGCGAATGGTCCCATCGGCGTCGCGCACCGGTACGGCCCGGACATCGTAGGTCTTGTCGGCGAGGCGCAGCTCAAACTGCTGCTCGGTGCCCTCGAGCGCCGCTCGGCAGCGACGTTGTACGAGTGCCGACGTATGGGGATCGAGACGGTAGCCAAACGGCTGGCCGATGAGGTCCTGCCCGTCCAGCCCAGCGTCCCGCATTCCCTGACCGGCCGCCAGCAGCAATCGGGCGTCCCGATCAAAGAGCACGACTGCGCCGCCCGGATAGTTCTCGATCAGTGTGCGATACAGTTCGTCGCTGAAGCGGAGTTGCTCGCTGACGCGTTTCTGTTCCGTGATATCGATGGCGGAGCCCAGAATCCTGGTGACCTCGCCGTCGGCACCCCGCTCGAAGACAGTGACGCGATCATTCAACCAGCGCCATTCACCGTCAGACCCCATCACGCGATAGCTGAGGTCCTGCTTGGCCGCGCTCGTGCGACGCAGCGCCAACGCGGCACGACGCATGGACGCGATGTCGTCGGCGTGATACAGTGCAAACCGCTCGCTGCGGGACATCTGCGACAGGCGTTCGAGCGACAGACCGAGCATCTGCAGCAGCGCATCATTGGCGAAGGTGACGTGGCCGAGGCGGAAATCGAGGACGTAGAGGTACGTCGGTACCGTCGACACGATGCTCTGGAGCAGGCGGCGGTGCTGGTCGAGCGACTGTTCAATCTGACGGCGCTCCTGCTCTGCGCGACGGAACTCGGTCATGTCGTGGACGATGCTCAAGACCCCGGTGACGACACCGTTTTCCAGCAGCGGAGCATTTGACACCAGCAGGTCGGCCATGGAGCCGTCCGCCCGGACCCCACGTGCTTCGTAGGTGGAGTTTTCCCCGTGCAGGGCGCGCGCTACCTGCAACAGCTCCCGTTCGCGATCCTCAGGAGCGGTGACGCGACTGACGCGGCCGTCCCGCACCTGGGCGTCCGAGTAGCCGGTGATGCGTCGCGCGGCCGCGTTCATTCGCCGGACGTTGGCGTTTCTGTCGAGTACGTAAATCGAGTCTGGCGCGCCATCGAAGAGCTGTTGCCAGCGCTCGCGTCGATCACGGGCGGCACGCACGGCTGAGAACTGCAGGTAGGCGATGGTCGCCAACGACCCCGACTGCACCGCAAACACCATCAGCAGAAACGTGCGTGTCGGCCAGGTACCATCACTGGTCTCGAACGGAGCTGGTACGCCGACGCCGACGGCTACCAGGACCACCGCAGACAGCATGGTCAGCAGACTCGCTGCCGCGACGAACAGGGCTTGTCGTTTCGGCAGCCACCCGGTGGCCGATGCCATGGGGATCGCGAGGCATGGCGCCAGCAGGTACGGGGCCGCGCCGGCGTGCCAGGTGAGCAGCGCGATCACCGGGAGGTCGATGCTGGCCTGCAGCGCGTCGAGCCAGTGCCGACGAACCGGAGGCAGGATGTACTCCAGCGCGATCACGAGCAGCGAGCTGACAGCGATCCACGACGCCCAGACCGTAAAGACCCATCGCGGGAGGGTCTGCAGCAACTCCGGGTTGAGCGCGGCCGCGACCGCGCTCAGGACGATCCAGAGCAGCAATCGGCCACGCGCGAAGCGCGTCACCAGATAGGTGGGGACCGGTTGCTCCGGGATCGGGGTGCCCAGCGACGACATCGAGAGCAATGGAGAAGGCAGTGGGATCGCAGGCCGTGGAGAACGCAACCGCCCGCCCGCTGGGGGAGAATACTGCAGTCCGGCACCTGCGATATCCACACCGTCGCGGTAGCGGACGTGCTTGTCAGCGCGGCACTTGGCGCGTTTGTCCACACCCGCGTGGATAACGTATCCACAATTCCCACAACGACTTAGGTGGTGTTTGTTCGGGATTGTGAGGTGCGCGCGACGGGTGTACGCTTGTTTCCATGCGCCCGACGCTGGTCGCGTGAAGGAATGCTACATGTCGCGGGTGAGGGATGTGTGCCATGTCAGCGTCAACGCCGCCGTCCGACGAATACCTGACGCTCCTCCCTGGCGGGACGGGAGCGGGCTCAACGGGTAGACCGCAACTGAGGTCCGAGCGTGGTGATCGCGGCGAGCTCAAGCCAGGCCGCCAGCAGGTCGAGGTTGGGGTCGCCCGAGGACGCCGATCGAGCGGCGGTGCATTGCGCGGTAATGTCACGGGCGATCGAGCGCGGGTCGGATCTCCCTCGCAATCCGATCGCGAGCAGACCGGCCGCATCGGCGAGTCGCTCACGAACGAACTGCTGGAACCGAAGGCGCAGCTCTCCCTCGTTGGTGCTGGGCGAGAGATCGGTGACCCCGCTGCGCTGCTCGCGCAGCGCGGCCAGCTCGCCGATGAGTCGCTCCACCGCGCCCGTGTCAGGGTGCAGCAGCAGTTGTCGCCAGATCGTCCACAGCGAGGCCGCTGGCACCTGCACCTGGTCGTCGCCGTGCTCCGGGCCATGTGCGGCGGCCTGCTCGAGGCGCTCCGCAATCGGGGGCAGTTGCATCCAGCGCCGCGTGTCGGCGACACACGTCGGTCCGGCGACCGCTGCGAGAGCACACAGCCTCGCAGCGTGTCGGAGGAGTCCCTCCTCCGTGCTGGTGGAGTGCAGCCCAAGGGCTCGGTGGAGCAAGTTCGCTCGCTCGGCTCCAACGCGGAGCGCGGAACGCTCAAGGATCGCCGTGGCACTGGTCGAATCGGAGCGGAGCGCATCGCGCCCCAGCAGCGCCGCGAGTTCGTAGGCGGTCGCGAGCGTCTGCGCGGCCTCGCGGAGCGCGGGGTCGGTGAGGGGCGTCGTCGCCTTCGCTGCGCTCCCGAGAGCAGCGATTCGCAGCGCGACCGGCATGGCGTCGACCGCCCAGTGCCGATCGACGAGATCCGCGCCGCTCGCGGGCGGCGCGGGGAAGATCGCGTGTGAAGCGAGCGTCACGATGGGTTGGCCTCCAGGCGCTGCCCCAGTGTGGTGCGCCGTCAACACGAGGACGTCGCAGTGCGGTTGCTGGCAGGTAAAGACAGTCGGTCTGGCGACATATAACCCAGCGTCGTGCTTCCAGGCAACATGGAGGCGACGCCAAGAGTCTGGAGATCGGGACGTGGCACTGCCGTACGAAGCTGGTCAGCCAACAGAAGGACCCCGTGCGGGAGCCGAGCTCGTCGGTGCCAGCACGCTGCGGTGCGTGCACGGCGATCTGACGCTGGAAGTGCTGATGCGCCAGGCGCTCGAGGTGCCGGGCGCGGCTGCGGCGCTCCTGGACGCATTCGCGGCGCAGTCCCGCGCATTGCGGCTGGTGCAGGAGGCCGACGCGCGAGGCGCCGCCTCCCTGCCGACGGAGCTGCGTCAGCGGCTGGAAGCGGCGGCAGCGCGAACGCCGGCCTGGCTCTCGGCTGGCAGTGGCGCAGGGGTACGCGCTTGAGGCAGACGTCGGTAGAATGCACGGTGTACGGCACGGCGACGAAGCCGGCGCCCTTCGGGATCCTCGGCGCAGTGGAGTTTGCCTGAGGCTCCAGCCACTTTCGATCGTGCTGCCGTGATGCCGTCCTTGCTGCCGAATTCACCGGCCGATCTCGCCGACGCGACGTGGCCACAGATCGCCGAGTACTACGACGCTCTCGCGGTTGCCGTGCCGACGCGCGAGACTGCGCGGGCGTGGTTGCGCGAATGGTCGCTCCTCGAAGAGGTCGTCAACGAGGCGGGATCGCAGGCGCTGATCGCGTACACCGGCAACACTGCCGATGCGGCGGCTGAGGCGCGCTACCTGCGTTTCGTCTCCGAGATTCAACCGAACGTCGAGGCGCGGCAGACGGGGCTGGCTCAGCTGCTGCTTGCCACTGGCATCGATGACGCCGACATCGCCACGTTGCGGCGCGAGTTCCGCACGACGGTGGCGATCTTCCGCGACGCGAATGTGTCGCGCTTTTCGCAGATCGAAGAGCTCAGCGCAGCGTATCAGAAGATTGCCGGAGGCCTGAGCGTCGAGATCGATGGACGGACGCTGACCATTCCACAGCTGCAGCCACTGCTGGAGTCCGATGATCGCGAATCCCGGGAGCTCGCATTTCGTGCGGGTGCCAACGCATACCTGGCGAATCACGGGGCGATGTCAGACTTGTTCGATGCGATGTTCGTGCTGCGACAGGCGGTCGCGCACGAATCGGGTTTCGCGGATTTTCAGGCATACTCCTACGCCGCGAAACACCGATACGACTACAGCACGGATGATGTCGTGGCGTTCCACGACGCGGTGGCTGATGTCGTGACACCAGCCGCCGCTCGCGTCCACGCGTACCGACGTGACCGGCTTGGTGTGGACTCGGTGCGGCCGTGGGATCTGGCGGTGGACCCGGATGGGCTGGCACCGCTGCGTCCGTTCAGCGATACGACGGATTTTGTCGTTATCAGCGGCCGGATCTTCTCGACGCTCGATGCCGAGCTTGGTGAACGGTTTGCCGACATGACGCGTGACGGCCTGCTCGATCTCGAGAGTCGCCCGCACAAGGCTCCCGGTGGCTACTGCACGACGCTGCATCATCGCAAGCAGCCATTTGTCTTCATGAACGCCGTCGGGGTATCTGACGACGTGACGACGCTGATCCACGAGGCGGGCCACTGCTTTCACGCCTATCTCGCCTCGCATCAGGAGTTGATCTGGCAGCGCGGGACGGGATCGGAAGCGGCCGAACTCGCGAGCATGTCGATGGAACTGCTGGCGGCACCACACTTCGCACTTCCGGTCGGGTACTACACCCCGGACCAGGCGCGGCGGGCGCAGGCAGCGCACCTGGAAGACATTCTGCTCGCCTTGCCGCACATCGCCAGTGTGGACGCGTTCCAGCGCTGGATCTACACCAGCGGGATGGGACACGATCGCGATGCCCGTGATGCTGCTTGGCTGCAGCTCCGGTCGCGCTTCGAGGTCGGCATTGACTGGTCGGGTCTCGATCGCGAGCGCACCGCGCGCTGGTATCGCCAACTGCACATCTTCGAACTGCCGTTCTACTACATCGAGTACGGGATCGCCCAACTCGGCGCGCTGCAGATCTGGAAACGCAGCCTGACGGATCCTGCTGCCGCGCTGGCCGGCTACAAGGCGGCACTCCGGCTTGGCGGAACGCGCGGGTTACCAGAGCTCTATGCGGCGGCTGGCGCACGATTGATTTTCGACGCCGACGGCATGCGCGAACTCGTGGGGCTGGTCGAGGAGCGACTCGAGACGCTGCGCGGTTCGCCTGTCCCTTGAGGGACACTGGCGAGGGACTCTCGCCAGGCGGACCCGTGAAGCACGATCCGTACGGTGCGCTGCGCGTGCCGGCGTTCCGGTGGTTCGTCATCAGTCTGATGGCGATGACCCTGGGTGTGCAGATGCAGGGGATCGCGGTGGCATGGCAGCTCTATGCCGCGACGAATGATCCGTTGGCACTGGGCCTGGCCGGCCTCGCCGAAGTACTGCCGTTCCTGGCCATGTCGTTACCCTCGGGGCAGTGGGCGGATCGGCATGATCGCCGGACGCTGGCGCTGATCGGCATCGGCGTACTGGTGTTGTGCGCGGCGTTGTTCCTGGCGATGACGGTCGGTTTGCGCATCGCTGCGGCCGATGGTGGGGCACGCGGCATCGGCTCCACGGCATGGTCATCGCCGCTGGCGATCTATGCTGTGCTGGCGGTGTCTGGCGTGGCCCGCGCGATTCTTCAGCCGGCGCGACAGGCGCTCGGGACGATGATCGTCCCGGCATCGCTCTATGCCAACGCTGCCACCTGGCGCAGTTCGATCTGGCAGTTTGCCTCCGTGCTCGGGCCGGCGATCGGCGGTCTGTTGTTCGCTTTCGCCGGACCGCTTCCGACATACGCGCTCACGCTGGCGCTGCTGGTGCTGGCGTTCTGGGGGATGTCTGCGGTCGAGGCACCAGCACGGATGCCAACCGCCGCATCCGCCGCGATCGGCGGCGCGGGCATGCTCGATGGCGTCCGATTTGTGCTGCGTGACAAACTCGTGCTGGCCGCACTGTCGCTCGACATGTTCGCCGTGCTGTTCGGTGGTGCCACTGCCTTGCTGCCGGTGTTCACCACAACGGTGTTGCACGTGTCGCCGGAGTGGCTCGGATTCCTGCGCGCTGCGCCAGCGGTCGGTGCGGTATGCATGGCGCTCCTGCTCGCACACCTGCCGCCGATGGAGCGTGCGGGGCGCACGCTGCTCTTCGCCGTCTTCGCCTGGGGGCTCAGCATCATCGGCTTTGCCTTGTCGCGCAACGTCTGGCTGAGTTGTGCGCTGCTGGCGATGGGCGGCGCCGTCGATGGCATCAGCGTCGTGATCCGATCAACGCTGCTGCAGGCGCGGACTCCCCCGCACGTGATGGGTCGGGTGATGGCCGTCAATTCGATCTTCATCGGAAGCGCCAATGAAATCGGCGCATTCGAGAGTGGTGTCACCGCCAGGCTCTTTGGTGCGGTCAACAGTGTGCTGCTGGGCGGTATCGTGACGATCGCCGTCGTCTCGGCGATGGCGGTGCTGTCGCCGACGCTGCGGAAGCTCGGGCCGCTCCACGCTCCGGACACCGACGAGACGTAACGCAAACAGTGGGGCAGTCCGCGAAGGGCTGCCCCACTGTCCATAATGCACGCACTGCAGCCCAGATCAGCTCGGACTACGGCAGCGACTTCACCGCATCAGGCAGCGCAAAAACCGAGGCATCGATCGGGTCGAACTTGAGCGCCATCACATTCAGCACCACATCGCCCTGCGGTGTGCCCTGGGTGACCCTGGTCGGGATCTTCAGTGCGCCGAACGGCTTGTAGTCGGCGTAGACGATCTTCATCTCTCCGGCGTCCGACTTCACCATCTCACCAACCTTGAGGCCCGTCGCCTGATCGTAATAGACGGTGCGCTCGCGGCCGGACTTGGTCATGATCTTCACCGGCCAGACCTTTGCGCCTTCAAAATCGATCGCCTCGAGGACCTCGGCGCTGGTGTAGCTGCCAGCCTCCCAGAGCCCTGCGGTGGGCGCGGTTGCAGATGCCGCTTCGGCCGCGTCCGCTGCTGAAGCCTTGGCGGCGCCGGCCTGCGGATTCATCGACCAGGCCACGGTACCATCGAAGCCCTGAAGCACCTGGCCGAAACCGGCGACATCGAGCGTCATCAGCATCTTGCCTCCGCTCATCTTGCGCTCGAAGCCGGCGCTGATCCCGGCAAAGGTGATGTCAGCCGAACCGATCTCGGTGCGGGACGTCGCGGCGCGGAAGGCGGCAACGCCGCCGACGGCCGCGGCATGCTTGTCGAACACCGCCTGAGCGGTTGGCTTCTGCGCGAACAGCGCGGTCGGAAAAACCAGCGCCGCGGTCAGGACCGTGCGGCGGATGGCAATACGGGACATCGGAACTCCAGGGAAAGGGTGTGGGGAATTCTACGCCTGCACCCGGGATTTGTGTCAGGCCGCGCCGCTGCGTGGCAGACGATCGAATGGCGCCGGGCGTTCCACACCGGCCGCGGCTGCGTCTACCGGCAGCCCCGCATGATCGCGAGTGTCAGCGCCACCTCGACCGCCGCCGCCGCCGCCGCCCAGACCAGCAACTGCGGTCGGCGCCCCCTGGGCGCCGAGCCGAGCGTCCGACCGCACGAGGGGCAACTGGTGGCCCCCTCGTGCAGAACGGTCGCACATTCCCCACAACGAACATCCACGCGGGCTACGGGTTCGTCGCCGGCTCGCGCGACGACGTCGTCAACGATTGTGGCCAGCGGTCGAACCAGCTGCGCATGTACAGCTGGGTGCGCATCCAGTTCGACGGCTTGCTGGATGTCCCGTGCCACTCTTCGTTGAACCGGATCATGGCGGTCGGCACCTTCATCATCTTGAGCGCCGAGTAGAACTCCTCCGTCTGCGGCATCGGCGTGCGGAGGTCGAGCACGCCGGTCATCAGCATCGTGGGTGTCTTCACGTTGCCGACGTACATCAGCGGCGAGCGACGGAGATGCTCCGACGGATCGACCCACGGCAGCTGGGCAAAGTTGCGGTACCAGCTGGCACCGTCGGTGGTGCCGACGAAACTCAACCAGTCGATGACCGGGCAGTTGGCGCTGGCCGCGGCGAAGCGCGTGGTGTGACCGACGATCCATGACGTCAGCACGCCGCCGCCGGAACAGCCGAAGACGTACATGCGCTTGGTGTCGACGTAGCCGCGATTGATCACCGTGTCCACCGACGCCATCAGGTCGTCGAAATCCTTGCCCGGATACGCGTTCTTGATCGCGTTGCCGAAGGCACTGCCATATCCGGTGGAGCCGCGCGGGTTGGTGTAGAGGAGCACATAGCCGTTGGCGACGTGATCCTGGCGCGCCAGGTTGAAGCCGCCGTTGTACATCGCGTGCGGACCACCGTGGATTTCGAGCATCAGCGGATACTTCTTCGACGGATCGAAATCCGGTGGCTTGACGATCCAGCCCTGGATGCGGAAGCCGTCCACGCTGGTGAGCCAGATTTCTTCCTGCGACCCCAGCTGCTTGCCGGCCAGGACGTCGTCATTCACGCGCGTGAGGCGCGTGATGATCTGCGGCGTCCGGGCATTCAGGATGACGATGTCGTTGGGCTGCGTGGCCGTCGACATCATGCCGACCATGTTGCCGAGTCGGTCCATGTCGGCCACGCTCAGCAGCTGCTTGCCGGTGGTGACGGCGCGAGTCTGTCCGGTGATCGAGGTGAAATAGAGGTTGCGGTATCCCTCGTTCTCCACGTTGTAGTACAACCCGCTGCCATCGGGCGCCCACATCATGCCCTGTGCCGATCGGTCGAGCGCAGCATTGATCGCGCGTGGGTTCGTGCCGTCGGCGTTCATCACATGGATGTTGGCGTCCTTCCAGGTTGCATCGGTCGAATCGTAGCCGGTGTATGCAATGAGGCGGCCATCGGGTGAGGCCATCGGGTTGTTGTCCGGGCCCTTGCGACGCGTCAGCGGCGTGATGGTGCCGAGGCTGACGTCAGCGCGGTAGATCTCCGTCTCGCGCCATGCGCCATCCGCATCCGGCGTGCGCAGTCCGCTGAAGAGCAGCGCCTTGCTGTCGGGGGTCCAGCGTGCGGCGCTGTGATTCCAGTTGCCGTTGGTGACCTGGCGCGCCTGCCCGCCGTCGGCCGACATCACGAACAGATGCTGATAGCCATCGTCAGTGAAACCCACGCGATCGGAGCGATAGTTGAGACGTTGCACGATCCGTGGCGTCTCGGTCCACTTGGCCCCCTTCGGCGCCGCCGGGAGGGCGATGTTCCAGGTCTCGCGCGTCGGCACATTCATGCGGAAGGCGATTGCCTGGCCATTCGGTGACCATTCCGGTTCGGTCGGTGCCTCGGTCAGTCGGGTCAGCTGCGTGGTACCAGCATCACCGTCCATGTAGCGCACCCAGAGCTGCATGCCACTCGGCTGTCCGGCGGCGATGTAGAGGAGTCTGGTCCCATCAGGCGACCAACGCGGTGCCGACCCGGCGACGAGTGTGCGTTGCCGGCTGCCGTCGGCGTTCATCACCCAGATCGCGGTATCCCACTTGTCATTCACCTTGTCGACGCTGCGACGCGTGAACGTGATCTGCCGGCCGTCGGGCGAGAGTTGCGGATCACCGACATCCTCCCATTCGAGATGATCGGCGACGGTGATCTTGCGATTGGCTGGTGGTGCGGCAGCCTGCTGGGCCGGCAGCAGGTCGGCGGTCGTCAACGCGAACAGGCTGGCGGCCGCGAAGGTGAGCGGGGTGCGACGCATGGTGGGTCTCCGGCGGGTGAGCAGGGGCGGCTCAGGGGCGAGGCGCAGACTGTAAAGATGCGCTCGGGGACGCGGCGGGGTAACAGCCGGAGGAGGGGTGGTCCAACCACCTGGGCTCCGCGTCGGCTCCCGGTGGCGGCCTATCGGTTCTCCCCCTCTGGGTTGTCGCGGACTCACGTTGCCGGTGTATTTATCGGGAGGATGGCCCGAGGCTTCGCGGCTGTTCTGTCCGAACGTACTCACCGCGCCAATGACCGATCCAGCGCCTCCCGACGTGACCGTACTGCTGGCCGATCTGAGCGCCGGCGTTCCGGGTGCTGCCGATCGGCTCGTCGCCGTCGTGATGGAGGAGTTGCACCGGATTGCCGATCGGGCGATGCGGCGCGAGGTGGACGGGCATACCCTCCAGCCCACCGAGTTGGTGGATGAAGCGATGATGCGACTCCTCGGCCAGCGACAGGTGCAGTGGGTGAGCCGCTCGCAGTTTTTCGCCGTGGCGTCACAGACGATCCGGCGCATTCTGGTCGACCATGCGCGGCACCGTCGACGCATCAAGCGCGATCATGGCGTGCGCGTGACGCTGGATGAAGGCGTGGCCGAAGTGGCGGGGCGTTCGATCGATCTGATCGCGCTGGATGACGCGCTGCGGCAGCTCGACACACTCGCGCCTCGTCAGGCTCGTGTGGTGGAGCTGCGGTTCTTTGGCGGGCTGGACATCGAGGAGACGGCGACGGCGCTCGATATCTCGCCGGCGACCGTGAAGCGGGATTGGACCTTTGCCCGTGCCTTCCTGCTGAAGACCCTCGAGGCCGCATAGCTGATGACTGAGACCCCGATGTCCCCCACGCGGCTCGCATTGCTCGAGTCGCTCTTCGATGCGGCGCTCAGTCTGCCGGAGACGTCGCGCGAACTCTTCATCGACGAGAGCACGTCGCACGATCCGGGGTTGGCCGCCGAACTGCGGGCATTGCTCTCAGCGCACGCGCTGAGCGACTCCGCCTTCGCCGGCCCGCTGCGCACCGACCGCGCGCTCAGCGAGCGGTGGGTCGGGGCGCGGCTGGGCGCGTACGAAATCGGGCGGCGGATCGGTTTCGGTGGCATGGGCACGGTGCACGAGGCGGTGCGCGCGGATGATCAGTACCGGCAGCGAGTGGCGGTGAAGTTCCTCAACCGGAGCAGCGAGGGTGGGGTGGCGGTGCGGCGATTCCGCGCCGAACGGCAGATCCTGGCCAGTCTGCAGCATCCGAACATTGCGTCGCTGGTTGATGGCGGTGTGACACCGGATGGGTTGCCGTACTTCGTGATGGAGTACATCGACGGTGAGCCGATCACGCGGTGGTGTGATATGCGCAGCCTGCCGATCCCGGCGCGGCTGGCGCTCTTCGGTCAGGTCTGCGCGGCGGTGCGCGCGGCGCATCAGAAGCTGATCGTGCACCGGGACCTGAAGCCGGGAAACATCCTGGTGACGGCAGGCGGCACCGTGAAGCTGCTCGACTTCGGGATCGCGAAGCTGATACGTGACGAGCAGGTGCCCGATCTTCCGACGGCCACGCAGGTTGGGCATCGCGCGTTCACGGCGGAGTACGCGGCACCGGAACAGGTGCGTGGGAATGCAGTGGACACGACGGCCGATGTGTATGCGCTCGGCGTGCTGCTGTTCGAGCTGCTGACTGGCCGTCGTCCATTTGATCTGCGCGAGAAATCGCTGGCGGAGATCGAGCGGATCGTGTGCGAACAGGCGGCACCGCGTCCGAGCAGCGTGTTAAACGTCGATCGGTGGCGCCTCCTGGGCGAGCGCTCCGATGCACGTTCGCGGAGCGCGATTGAAGGCGATCTGGACGCGGTGGTGCAGATGGCGCTGCGCAAGGAACCGGAGCGTCGATATCAATCGGTTGACGCGTTGGCGCGGGATGTGACGCATCACCTCGAACGGAAGCCGGTGCTGGCGCGACCGGACAGTCTCGGGTATCGCGTGCGGACGTTCATGCAGCGGAGACAGCTCGAGACCGTCGCTGGTGGTATCGCCGTGCTCTCGCTGGTTGGCGGCACGGTGGTGGCGACCGTGCAGGCACGGCGCGCTGACGCGCAGCGGGCAGTGGCCACGGCACAGAGCGATCGTGCCACCGAGGTGACGAACTTCCTGATGACGATGCTGAATTCGTCGAACCCGGAATCGTTCGGCAAGGACGTCACGATGCGGACGGTACTCGATTCGGCGGTGATTCGTGCTGACTCGATGAAGGTAGCTCCTGCGCTGGAGGCGGAGATCCGTGCGGTGATGGGCAATGCCTATCTGGCGCTGGGCGAACTGGATATCGCCGAGCAACAGTTCGCGCTCGATCTGGCGGCGCGTCGCCGTCACGCCCCCGTTGGCGATTATCTCACGGCAGTGACGTACTCCAAGCTCGCGCTGGTCGAGGAGACGCGCGGCAGGTTCGCGAAGGCCGATTCACTGCTGCAGATCGCCGAAGGCCTCTACATGCGTTTCCCGCATGAGGATCGTCGCGAGGAGAGCACGGCAATCGAGAATCGCGGCCGGCTGCTGTATCAGCTTGGTAACGTGCCGGAAGCATTGCTGCAGTTTCGGAAGTCGCTCGCATTGGCGACAAGATACTTTCCTGCAGATGACTCAGCGATGGCGCCGACATACAGCAACCTCGCGGTGGTCGCCAATGATGCAGGGGAGTTGGCAGCGTCGGATACGTTTTCCCTGCTCGGAGTCAGCACCGCACGAAAAATTCACGGCGAGAGTCACCCGGTGTTTGCGAGTGCGCTGTCGGTTCGCGCTGGCGTGCTCGAGAGTCTTGGCCGGATGGACGAATCGACTGACGCGTATCGGGCGGCACTGGACGCGCAGCGACGAGTCGTCGGACCGAAACATCCGGCGTATGCGACGACGGCGGTCAACTTCACCGATCATCTGATGCGCGTCGAGCAGTGGCGCAATGCGGCAACGCTGGCGCGTGAAGTACTCGCACTGCGCGGCAGCTCGCTGGATGGGTCAAGCTATCCCGTGCAAGGCGCATTGAGTCATCTGGGTCGCGCGCTGGCGCACCTGGACTCTGCGAAGGCCGGTGAGAAGCTGGTGCGCGAAGCACGTGCCCTGCGCACACAGAGTCTGCCAGCCGGCCACTGGCTGATCGCGTCGATGGACGGCGCGCTTGGCGAAGTGCTGACGCTCGATGGTCGATACGCCGAGGCCGAGCAATTGCTGCTCGCGGCCGAATTGCGCGTTCGCGAGGTGCGTGGGGCGGAAAGCGTGGCGGTGGCCGACCAGCGCAAACGGCTGGTGGCGCTCTACAGGCGCTGGGGTAAACCTGTCGAAGCCGCGACGTGGCAGGAGCGGCTGGAGAAGAAGAGCGCGTAACACGCACTCATGCCTTGAGCGTCTCGACCTCGTAGCGCGCGAACACGCGGTCCGACGTCATCACCGGCAGGTCTTCAAGCTGCGCCTGGGCCACCAGCAGACGATCGAATGGATCGGCGTGGTGCGCCGGCAGTGTGGCGACGTGCAGCGCATGGTGATGGTAGACTGGCAGCGCGACGACGCCAGTCTGCGCCATCAGCCGAGTGACGTAAGCCGCGGGTCTCTCCGGAAGCGAGAGTTTCCCGAGCGCAGACTTGATCGCAATCTCCCACGCACTCGCGGCCGAAAGCACCAGCTCCGTCTCCGATGCCGCCACCAGCTTTCGGCTGCGAGCGGAGAGACGCTCCGGGGTTGCCAGCATCCAGAGCCAGACTTGCGTATCGAGCAGGATTCGTTGCACGCCGGTTACGCACCGAATCGGGCGATGATCTCCGGAGGCAGTGGCGCGTCGAAGTCATCGGCTACGCTGATTTTCCCCGCTTCGGTGCCAAGCACGCGCACATGGTTCCCAGTGCCCACCGGCACCAACCGAGCGACCGGCACTCCGGCGCGCGCAATTACCACGACGTCACCCCGTTCCACCTGCGCGAGTAATCGGGAGAGGTGGGTCTTGGCGTCGTGAATGTTGTAGGTGCGAGCGCGCGAGTCCGACATGAGATAGAAGTTAGCTAGAGAGATGGACTAAGGCAAGCCCGCCGCGGCGCTGAGAGCACGCTGCCGGCCGCAGCAGCGCCGTCGCGCCACCGCGGCCGTCCACGTCGACCCTCGTCACACCGCGATCATGGCGTGATGCTGAAGACACTCACACGCCGCCCATTCGTGGACCCGATCGCCACCGTCTTTCCATCCGGGGACAGCGCGATCCCCTCACTGTCACTCCCACCCGTCGACCTGATATCAGCGCCAGTCTGCACCCACGCGCCGGCGATGAGGGTGTAGACTCTGCCTCGCGCCGTCTCCCGCGCGCTGGCCGCAAATCGCGTCCCGTCGTCGGAGATCATCAGATCCGAACCGAACTTGTCACCAGTGCCCCCGAGATCCATCCCGGTGACGCTGCTGCCCACCTGCGTCCACGTGCTGCCGACCAGGTCGAAGACGCGCACCTGGCCGCGGAATCCACCGGGGGCTCCGGCGACGATTTGCGGTGCCCCGACCGCGATGCGGGTTCCGTTCGCCGACAGCGAGATCGCGTCGCCGAAGTTTTCGGCGATTCCCGGTGTGGTGGTGATACCGGTCAGCACGTTGCCGACTTGCGCCCAGTTGGCGCCGCTCAACCGGTAGACCTGCACGGAGCCGGGCCCGCCGCTGCTGGGCACGAACGGTGACGACACCGCCACCGTGTTGCCATCGCTCGAGATATCGACGTCATCGCCGAACTCGTTGGTGCCGGTCAGGTCGGCACCGACCTGTGTCCAATTGCCACCAATGAGGTCGTAGACGCGCGCGAAGCCGCCGAGCACGTTACGAATCGGTGCGCCAGCAATGAGGCGGTTGCCGCTGGCCGAGAGTGCGACTCTCCACCCCAGGCCGGTGCCGAATGACACGAACACCAGGTTGCCATCGATATCCGCGCCAACCTGAGTCCAGGTCGATCCGATGAGATCGAATACGCGCACGTGGCCTGCTGAATTTCCGTTTCCGGAGTTCGTGTATGAGCCCACGGCGATGCGGGTCCCCGCCGCGTTGATGTCGACGCCGGTGCCGGAAAAGTCACCGGCCGCTTCACCCACGACGTCGGAGCCCAGCTGCGTCCAGGCGGTGCCGCTGCGCTGATAGACGCGCGTCGTCCCGTTGAGGGAGCCGTTCGCCGCGACCACGAGGCGCGTGCCGTCGGCCGAGAGCGCCATGGCGCTGCCAAAGCCGAGTTCGAGGTTGGTGATGTCGGTACCGATCTGCGTTATCGGCACCGTGACCGTGAGCGAGTACGACTGCGGCGCGATCGCCACACCCGTGCCAGTGGCGGAGATGCTGACCGCCGCCACCGTCACCGCCGTTGCCGAGCTGGCGACTGCGATGGTGAGCGTCGCCGTAGTGGCAGCACCGGAGATGGTCTGACTTGAGACCGTCACGCCGGTTGGCAGTGACGTTGCCGCGACGACGACATTGCCGGTGAAGCCGCCAACGCGTGTCAGTGTCACGGTGACGGTACCGCTCGCGCCGGCTAACTGACCGCCGCCGCTGTCGATGCGACCGTGAGCGTGACGGTCGCCGTCGTCGCACCGGCGGCGATCGTTTCGGTGCTGGACGTGACACCCGCAGGTAAACTTGTCACCGTGACGCTGACGGGGCCGGCGAAAGCGCCTCCACGGGTGAGCGTGACGACCACGGTCGTGCTGTCACCAGCCTGCACGGTCACGCTCCCCGCACCCAGCGCGA
>CAYMQV010000080.1:0-18433 GCA_964392395.1 uncultured Gemmatimonadaceae bacterium | reverse complement strand
ATGATCGACCGGCCCACCGCCTCAGCAATCGGAATCAGGCTCCGCACCATCTCATCGAACTGCGGCGGATGCAGGCTCTGCGCACCATCGCTCCACGCCTTGTCCGGCTGTTGGTGCACTTCGACGATCACGCCGTCAGCACCGACCGCGACGGTGGCGCGCGCCAGCGGAGGCACGGCCTCACGGATGCCGACACCATGGCTCGGATCACCGATGATGGGCAGATGCGACAACCGCTGAATGACCGGAATCGCCGACAGGTCGTACACGTTGCGGGTGGCGCTGTCGTAGCTGCGAATGCCACGCTCACACATGATGATCCTGCGGTTGCCTTCCGACATGATGTACTCGGCGGCCAGCAACCACTCGGTGATCGTCGCCGACATGCCGCGCTTGAGCAGCACCGGCACCCCAAGCTTCCCGATGTGCTTCAGCAACGAAAAATTCATCATGTTGCGCGCGCCGAGCTGAATGCAGTCGGCGTACTTCGCGACGAGATCTGCCTGACGCTCGTCCATCGCTTCAGTGATGATCGGCAAGCCGGTTTCGTTGCGAGCCAGCGCGAGTTGCCGCAGCCCCTCCTCACCAAGGCCCTGAAACGCGTACGGCGACGTACGAGGCTTGTATGCGCCACCGCGCAGAGCCACCGCGCCAGCGGCCTTCACCAGGTGCGCGATGAGGAGAATCTCCTTCTCACCCTCCACGCTGCACGGGCCGGCGATCACGGGCACTTCAGTCCCTCCGAAGACCACGCCACTTCCGATCGAGACCAGCGACTTCTCGGGCTGCCACTCCCGCGACACCTGCTTGTACGGCTTCGAGTCGTAGAGCACACTGGCCACGCCGGCCATGCCCTCGAAATGCGACGTGTCCACCTGCCCATCATCACCGGCCACGCCGATCGCGGTGCGCAGCGCACCCGGCATCGGCAGCGGATTGAAGCCGAGCACCTGAATCGCATCGCACACCGCCTGAATCTCCTGCGGCGTGGCGTTCCGTTGCATCATCACCAGCATTGCGTCGCGTCCTCAGCAGTCGAGCACGAGCCCGTCCGTGGCAATCACGGTCGGCCCGGCCCAGCGCGCGCCAAGCTCGGCGCGCAGATCGATCCCCTCGAGCGGGGGATACATATGGGTCACCACCAGCAGGCCCGGTGCCGCCGCCGCCGCCAGTGCCGCCGTCTCGGACGGCGTCAGGTGGATCGGAACAGGCATCGAGTCGGGCAGCGAACACTCTGCCAGCAGCAGGTCGCACCCCGCCGCCCACTCCGCCAGCGACGGGTCATCGCCGGTATCCCCGGTATAGACCAGCCGCCTGCCAGCGTGCTCGAGGGAATATGCCACGCTTTCGGCCGTGTGGGGCACGTTTCGGCACGTCAGAACCACGCCGTCGGCAAGCACAACGGGCGATTCCGGGGCGATTTCGATGATCTCCACGGGAAACCCGGGTACCGCAAGCCAGTCCCCCAGCGCTGCGGCCCAGCGGGCCAGCAGGTCCTTCGTGCCCGGCGGCCCGATGATCGTGACGGGAGCTGACCGTGGCTCGAGGCGGGCATGACGCCACGCGAATACCAGGGTTGGCAGATCGCCGATGTGATCGAGGTGGAAGTGCGACAGCACCACGTGCGTGATGCCCCACCAGTCGATCCCATGCCGAGCCATCGAATGCGCCGCGCCGGGCCCTGCATCGAGCAGGATCCGGAGCACACCCGCCTCGACCAGATAGCCCGCGCACCCGCGCGTAGGCGAGAGCGAAATCGTCCCGGAACCGACAATCGTCAACCGCATTGGGATCGCACCTTGGCCACGGCCCGCCTCCGGCCATCGCTGACGCTGTTCACGCCGCCGCTGCGACCGTCTCTGATGCTGCCTGGGGAATGGACAGCACGTGACCGCCGCCATCAGGGGGCGCACCCGGATCCGGGTCGACCCCACCATTGAGGGGGGCATCGTCACCATCTCGCCTGCGCATTCGCACGCTCACCAGCGAGCTCACCCCGGGCTCCTGCATGGTCACACCGTAGACGGCATCCGCCGCTTCGGTGGTGGTGCGCGGGTTATGCGTGATCACGATGAACTGTGTCCGCGCCTTGAACTCGTTCAGCATCCGCACGTAGCGACCCACGTTCTGATCGTCGAGTGGCGCGTCCACTTCGTCGAGCAGACAGAACGGGCTCGGGCGGGTGAGGAAGATGCCGAAGAGCAACGACAGCGCCACCAGCGCGCGCTCACCACTCGAGAGCAAGTGAATCCGCTGCGTCTTCTTGCCGAGCGGGCTGGCGTGAATCTCGATGTCGCAGTCCAACGGTTGGTCGGGGTTTTCGAGCCGCAGATCGCATTCGCCGCCACCGAACAGCGTCTGGAAGATCTGCTTGAAGTTCTCACGCACCTTGGCGAACGTGGCCAGAAACAGCTCACGCGCCGTGGCATCGATTTCCTTGATCGCCTGCAGCAGTGACAGCCTGGCTTCGGCAAGATCGTTGCGCTGGGCAACCAGGAAGTCGAGGCGCTTCACCTCTTCCTCGTGTTCCTCGACGGCGAGCGGATTGACGGGGCCCAGCTGGTCGAGCTGCTGCCGCAGCAACTCGTTCTCCGCGCGCAGCGCTTCAGCCTCCATCTCCAGCGGCTCGAAGCCTTCCAGCAGCTCGGCGATCGGCTTGCGCCACTCGGTCTCGAGGCGTTCGCGGATGTTCTGCCGGCGCGCTTCGAGCTGCGTGTGCCGGAGCTCGGTCTGATGCAGTTCCTCGGCCATCTGCGTGGCCTGACGCCGCACCAGCTCGAGCGCTTCGTCGCCGGTACGCAGCGAGGCGTCGGCCGCACGCAGTCCCTCTTCCGACTCCATCAATCGCGTTTCCAGTTCCGACAGCGCCATCTGACGCTCGTCGAGCTGCACGGTGAGCGTCGCGATCTGCTCCGCCAGCGCGGCGTCGGCGTTGGCCAGCTGCATCAACTCGTTGCGCAGCGTCTCGAGACGCGCCGTTGCGGTCGCCTGTTCCTGCAGCAGGCGTGACGCGCGATCCTGCGCCACTTGCACGCGCGCCTGTGATTGTGCCTGCGATACCTGTGCGATCGTGCGACCTTCGCGCGCCTCTTCGAGCAGCTCGTCAGCGCCAGCCAGACGCTGCCGCGTGCTTGTGATCACCGACTCGAAGCCTGCCAGACCAGCGCGCAGCTCCTCCGCCCTGGTATCGTCATCGGCCGCCCGCGCCAGCAGCGAGGCGCGCCGCTCGCCGAGCTTCTCGGTCAACAGTTGTGCCTCGTGGCGTTCGCGCTGCGCGCGTGCGCTGCGGCGCTCCACCTCCGCGCGCGCCTCGTCCGCGCGACGGACTTCGCCCTGCGCGAGCGTGGCGGCGTCGGTACACGCCGTCACCGCGGCCTCCGCCGCCTGCAACGTCGCCCGAATGGCCTCGGCTTCCGCCGTGATCCGGGCGCGATCTGCGTCCAGCTGCTCGAGATCATCGCGCAGCATCGCCAACTCTGCCCGGCGCTGAATCGGGCCCTGCGCGGATTCACTACCCGGCAGGTAGATGGCACCGCGCGCGTCGACAAATCCACTGCCGCCGTCGAGCTGCGTCACCTGGCCGAGCAGCGCGTGGACCCAGCGTTGTGCCGGTTCGGTGGCGCGCACGCGAGTCGCCAGCGCATCCGCACCACTCGGTACATCGTTGATGGCGTCGAGCGGCAGCAGCAGCACCGGACCGGGCTTCGCGCTCGCGTGCCACGCCGCCACCGCGCTCGCGGCCTCGCGATCACGCACGACCACGGCATGCACCGTGGCGCCGAGATAGCGCTCGACGAGAATGGCCGCATCGCTGTCGGCGGAGAGAAAATCCGACAGTGGGCCGAGCACGGCACCAGCGCCAAACCGGTCGCGCTCACGCAGGACCGATGCGGCACCGGGCGCCAGGCCGACGCGATCCCGATCGAGTGCTTCGAGGCCGTGAATTCTGCCCTGCAGCGAGGTGCGCTGACGGTCGGCATCACCGAGGCGTCGGCGCACATCCGCTTCTGCTTCACGAGCGGTCTGCGCGGCCGCTCGCGCGCCATCCAGCGCGCCGCGGGCGCGCGAGACTTCCACCCGCGCGATCTCGACGGCTTCTTCAGCCGCGGCGGTGTCACGGGCGACCATCGCGAGCGCATCGGTGAGCGTCGCCATTTCCATTTCGAGAACTGAATCGCGTGCCAGGACCTCCGCCAGTTCTCGCTCGGTCCCTTCACGATCGAGTTCGAGGCGGCGCACCTGATCGCGCGCATCACGCAGCGTCTTCTCCGCACCCTCCACCGCCTGCCGGGCCATCGATACGCTGCGCCGTGCTTCGTCCTCAGCGCCCGCGCGCTCCGTCAGCAATTCGACCGCAGCGGCGAGTGCAGCCTGCAACCGTACGCGCTCCGTCTCGGCATCTTCACGCTCGGCCACGACCCGCTGCCCGAGTGCCTCGCCGTCCTGCAACTCGGCATCGGCGCGCTCGCGCCGCGACATTGCGTTCCGTTGGCGTTCTTCGGCCACGCGCAGCTCACGCTCCACCTGGTTGGCCTGTTCGCGCTGGGCCTGCGCCATGCGCGCCAACTCCGCCCGCATCGCGTCCGCCGCGGCGCGGGCACGTTGCGCCGCCTCACGATCGCGCGCCGCGGTTTCCGCCTGTTCCGAGGCGGCGGGCACGGCATCACGCAGTGCGTCGAGCCGGGCCTGCAGCTGCGTCAGCTCGTCGGCCCAGCTCTCCAGCTCACGAGCCGCCAGGGTGACGTCCACCGCAAAGCGTCGCGACGTCAGCTCAACGTGCCGCTCGGCCTTCTTCCGCTGGCGTGACAGCGATCGCACCTGGCTCTGGACTTCCTCGATCAGATCGTCGAGTCGAGAGAGGTCGACCGTGGTCTCTTCCAGCCGACGCTCGGTGCTCCGCCGGCGATCGCGATAGAGGCCGACGCCCGCCGCCTCCTCGAACAGTTCGCGACGATCATCCGGTCGGTCGCTCAGCAGCGCATCAATCATCTTCGCTTCGATGACGACGCCGCTGTCTGCCCCCAGACCCGTGCCGCGCACCAGATCGTGGATGTCACGCAGGCGGCACGGCACGCGGTTGAGGAAATAGTCGCTTTCTCCCGAGCGGGAGAGTCGGCGTGTGAGCACCACTTCCTTGAATGCCACCGGCAGCACGCCGTCGGTGTTGTCGAAGTGCAGTGACACTTCCGCCACGTTGACGGCACGACGGGCGGACGATCCCTGGAAGATGACCTCTTCCATCTTCGCACCGCGCATCATGCGCGCGCGCTGCTCGCCCAGCACCCAACGCACGGCGTCCGAGACGTTCGACTTGCCGCAGCCATTCGGACCGACGATCATCGTCGCTCCAGGCTCGAACAGGATCTCTGTATGGTCCGCGAACGACTTGAAGCCGTGCAGTGTCAACTTGGTCAGGCGCACGTCAGAAACTTCTCCCAGTCCGGTAGTAGAGCGTCGAGCCGACGCCCTTGGCCTTCAGCTCGGCCATCAACGGAATCGCCTGTTCGGGCGACTCGAATGCGCCGACGAAGATCGTCGCGCTGCCATCAGCCTGCAGCAACGGATAGGCGGCGATCTGCCGTTGCCCGTAGCCATCCGCCACGTTCTGTGCGGCCCGGCGTGAGACACCGCTCTCGAGCATCAGTCCGTACGGCGTTGCCACCACCCGCCCCGCATCAGCCTTCAGTTTGCCGCTGGCGCGCAGCGCACCGAGCAGTGAATCGGCCTGCCGCGCCTTGCCGTACGCCCCGGCTTGCATCTGGAAGAACCGCCCGCGTTCTCCCCGTATGCGAACCATCGTCACGGTGCCGGCCGGCAGGTTCAATCCAAGATCGGCCCAACGCGCCAACGCCTGCGCTTCGTCGTTCGTCGCCACGATCACCACGCCAAACGCCGCCGCCTGCAGTGAGTCCTGCGGATTGGCGACCCGCGCTGCTGTCGCGGAATCCAGCTGCGCGGCCGCGGGTTCGGCGGCGGGAGGCGGAGTGACCGACGCCGAATCCGCGACATTCACGGCCGACGTCGTCGGTGCTGCAATGACCGGGGCCGCGGACGGCGCGCTGAAACGGCTGTACGCGAACCACGCCGCGGCCACCGCGACCGCAACCGCGCCGAGGATGAGGCCCTGCTTGCGCAGGTTGCGCGCAGGGAATGGTGTCAGGACGCGCTTTTCAACCACGTCCTGCGCAGGCAACAAAACGGGCGCGGGCTTCGCCGCTGCAGGGGCGCTTCGTTCCGGCTGCAGCGCCGCCGCCTCGATCGGTTCATCTGCCGCAGGCACGATCGGCGGGGCGTCCACATGCGCGAGCACCGAGTTGCGCGGCACCGACAACACCGAGGCGGCGTCGCCGACAACGACAACGCCGTCAAGCATCGACGCCAATTCGTGTACGCCCTCGGCATCACTCGAGGCAACCAGCACCAGCAGCGCTCCGACCTCGCGGAAGCCAGCCGCCAGACGGCTCCAGCGCTCATTCCGCAGGATGTCGGGCGTCACCACCGGTTCGGTGCCACTCGGCATCACGAACAAAGTGCCCGACTCGTCGACCTGACGCGCAATCTTGTTCAGCGACACGCCATACAGAAAGCTGTCGATGATGCCGTGCGGGTCATCACCGGTGACGAGACTCTGCAACGGTTCGACTTCACCGACCAGATCGCCGATCGCCACCCGTCGAGTGCGTGATTGCGCGCGACCGATTCCGAGTGCCGCACGGGCCGCGGCGATCGGATCCTTGCCGGTCACGAGGATGGCGTGCGCCGCCGCAACGGAGGGCGACGCTGCCGCGCCCAGTGCTTCCCAGTCGAGCCCTAGCGTGACGCCAGCTGCCATCAGTTCGATCCCCCCTCAAAAACCCAGTAGTCGCGACCCGCTGCCTCCCCCGCGCGCTCGGCGTCCACGCGCGTCCGGAAAGGACCAAGAATAACCCGATAGAGCTCGACGCCGTTCGTCGCCGTCACCACCACACGCGCGTTCTCGCCATTCGCCTTGATCGACGCCGCCAGTTGCTGGGCTGGACGCTCGGCCTTGAGCGCCGCGAACTGGACAACGAAGGTGCCCCGCTCGCCGACTGTCGAGGGCAGGGCCGCCGCCGCGGGGCGGTTCCTGGACTGCGTGTCCGGCACCGCAAGCGGCCGGCGCGTGGTATCGCTCCGAGGAGCGAGGCTGTCTCCTCTCGCCGGACGACGGAGCGCCGCAGAATCGGGACGGCGGATGCTCGAGTCTCGCAGGCCAGAGGAGTCGCTTTTACTCTGGCTTTTGCCCGATTCGCGTCCGGCCTGACGGCTGGTGTCACTGGTCGTCGCGGTGGCGCGAACCGGGGTGTCCCCAGCTCGGCGCCGGAAACCGTTCCACTGCACGACGGTCCAGATGTCTTTGGCGCCCCCTGGAATCACTGCCGCCGGTCGGAAGGCGTCAGCCGTGAGCACCACGACGTCGTCCCCGCGCAGCGTGGCCAGGCGACCGTCCGGGAACACCAGAGGCAGGTCGAGGCGCCACGGCGAGACGAGGCGGCCTATCACCTTGTCGGTTGCCACTGCAATGACGAGGACCGAGTCCGCATCGCCTCCGAAGTGGACGAGCAGATAGCGGCCAAGCGGATCCATGCGGAGGGCGTTGGCATCCGTCGGGACGTCGATGCGGGCTGCGATGTCGTCGGTGTACTTGTTGATCACCTGGATGCGCGCTGCGTCGTCCTCCGCACCAAGCACGTACACCCGATCGCCACTCGGCGAGGATGCGGTGGCACGCAGCGAATCACCGATGCTGATCCGTGCCAGAGTTTCCAGGTCGCGCGCCCGAACACTCACCAGCCCTCGGGGCCCATCGCTCAGGTAATAGCGATCGCCACCAGCCGCTGAGATCAAGCGCGCTTGCCCGGCAAAGACCGCGCTGTCGACAGCGGTCGTCGCCGGTGGCCGGAAACGGGTCAGGATCGTCTCCGATCCCCGTTGGCCAACCAGCAGCACGCCACCGTCGCGCAGAGGCTGGAGCTGGCTCAGCGTGGCGGCGGTGCGCACCTGCCACGGTCGTTGCTCGGAGGGGGTCAGCCGCAGCACGGCGCCGGCGCTGGTCCCGAAGATGCTCGTCCCGTCGATACTCGCGGTCTCCGCCAGCGGTGTCGCCATCGCACGATCGAGCTGACCGCTCCCGAAGGTCAGCCGCCACGCCAATCCCGCCGCATCACTGATGACCAGCGTCCCTGCGTCGATGTTGAACCCGACCGCGCGCATCTGGGGCGGGAGCGCAGCCCTCGTGTTCCAGATGACGGTGTCAAGCGCCGGATAGCGATACGCCCGCGCGGCGCCGCCTTGCGCGGGAACGCGGAGGACGATCGCGTCGGGGCCGAGTGGGGCGACGGGAGCAACCGTCGCCCCACGGTCATCCGCGGTGCTGCAGCCGACTAGGACCAGCGCGAGAAAAAACCGGGGGGATCGCACCCGCGAAACCTAGCCGTGACCGCGCAGGCTGAAAACGCCTTGAAATGCGGCGGGCGCCTGCTTTTCGCAGGCGCCCGCCGGGAAGTGCAAGCGCGAACCGGCCTAATAGGACATGCCCAGCGACCACTGCCAGAAGCCCTTGCGCTCTGGTCGGTCGAGTGGAATCGCGAAATCCCAGCGCAGCAATGCGAAGTTGAACAGGTTGAGTCGGAGGGAGTAGCCGTAGCTGCGCAGCAGGAACCGCTGCCTGTCCGGGTTGTAGTTCTCCGGGCGACTGAGCGACACCTTCTGGCCACCGCCCCACGCCAGACCGCCTTCGTAGAACACGGCACCATCAACCGGTGGCAGCTGGATCGGCAGCACGCCGAGCTCGAACCGACGGATCAGCGGGAAGCGCAGTTCGGTCGATGCGACCACGGCACGGGAACCGAGCAGTTCGGTGTTGCTGCACGATCCCGACGCGCCGATCGCAGGATTGCATCCGAAATCGAGCGCGTTGACGCGGTCGTATCCGCGCAGCCACATCAATCCATTCGGATTGCCGATGTAGTTCGGGAAGAAGGTTTCGTCGCGGCCCGCCCGGAACACCCCGGTCACGCGGGTGGCGATGGTCAGGAAGTTGAAGAGCAGCGGATCGTACCGGCGGTAGTCGGCCGTGACCTCGTGCCACTGGCGGCTGCCGAAGGTCGGCTCGTAGGCAAAGCGCATCCGGCGGCCCATGATCGGGGCGGTGTAGCCGTTGATCGTATTGTCCGACACGAACGCCGCTTTCGGCTGCAGAAACGTCAGCGCGCCAAGGTTCTCTTCGCCGACGATCTGGAACTGGGTACTCTCACCCAATTGGTTGAACCGACGCGCGATGCTCAGATTGGAGCGTCCGATGTTCTGGATGCCGAGGCCAAGCTCAAAACGCTTGAAGCGGTTCTGGGGCAGGAGCGACGTGATCGCGACGTCACGCAGCACGAAGCGCGACAGGATCTGTGTCTCCTGGCCGATCCCCGGCGAGACCTCTGTGAAATCCTGTCCGTTCAGGAAGAAGAACGGGAACTGCGAGATCGCCGTGTTGTATTGCAGCTTGCCTGCCAGATTCGTGTATCCGGCATAGATGATCGCATCCTGCAAGCGCCCATTCACCTGCGCCGTGAAGGCGAGCCTGTTGTTGCCAAGCAGATCGCTGAGCACGATGGTCGTTCCGCCAAACAGGCCGCGGCCGAAGTTGTCCTGCGCGTAGCCGATGCTCGGCCGCGCAACGTAGTCGGCTTCGTAGCTCACCTTGTAGGGACCGTCGCGGAAGCGGGTCGGGTCCGGTAGCGCGAGATCGGCGCTGTCGAGCATCTGATTCACGGAGACGACGGTCGAGTCGCGCTCACCGGGTGGTGGCAACGAGTCGGATGCGCGCAATCCGTCCGTGGCGCGGTAGACGGAGCGGGTGCCGTATCCTGGGCCGCCGGCCACGGCATTCCGTGGCGGCGCGACGGGCTTCGGCGCGGTGGCTCCAGGGAGTGCCGTGGCTGGTGTCGGTGTCGTCGGAAGCCTGGGCGCCGTCGTCGCGGGCACGCCGGGGATGACCGGCGCCACAGCCACCGTGCCCGACGGCGTCGTCGGCGTGGGAGCACTCGGTATCGCCGTCACCGTGATGCTGCCGTTGGCGCCACCCGTCGAAGCGATCAGTGCTGGCGCGGCGGCCGCCGGGGCGCGGTACGGCTCCTTCTTCAGTGCACGCGGATTATCGACCGTCCAGACGGTATACTCACCCTTCTTTTCGAAGTGCACGAACGCCAGGCGATCGGCCGTCCGCGCCCATGACAAGGCCGGGCTGAACTCCGTGATTCCCGAGACGCCACCCGCCACATTCGTGAGCTGGTAGTGCTCGCGAGTGCCGAAGTCATACAGGAACACGTTCGGCACACCGTTGCGGTCGGTGATGTACGCCAGGCTCTTGCCATCCGGCGCCCACTGGGGGTTGATGCTCAGGCCAGGCTGATTCGGCACCACGGTGATGCGGCCGCTCGCCAGGTCATACAGACTGATCTTCCAGCGACTGAAGCGCAGCACGTCGAAATCCGTTTCGGCGCCGCGATCGCTGGCGAAGGCGATGGTCTTCCCGTCCGGCGACACGCTCGGCATGAAGTCGCCGTGCAGATCGTTGGTCAGCGCCCGGTACCCCGTGCCATCGACGGCCACCATCGCGAGATCGGTGATGCCGCCCTTGTTGGCACTGAAGACGATGTGCTGGCCGTCTGGCGTAAAGACGGGATTCAGGACGCCGTCAACCGGCAGATCGATGCGACGCGTCTGACCGCCGCGGGTCCGCGTCAGATAGAGCACATCCTTGCCGTTCCGCTGGCCGACGTAGGCCACCTGATTGCCATCCGGCGAGAACGAACTCTGGCTGTAGAGCAGGCGCAGTTCTTCCGCGTTCGGATTGGTCGTGCTCTTCACCAGTCGGCGGATCCGCTTGCCCGTGCGCGCGTCGGCCAGCCACAGATCGATGAACACTTCGCCGCGGAGGAAATTGCCGTCGGAGAGGAAGACGATCTTGGAGCCATCATCCGACAGCGCCGGCGCGAGGAAGATGTTGCCGCCGCTCTTTTTCGGGCTCAGGATGTTGTCGGCGAACCGGCGCGGGCGATCGAGATTCACCACCGTCGGCAGGAATTGCTTCTGCAGCGCATCCTTCCAGTCATCACCGAGTTCTTCGAGTGAGAGACCCAATTCGCGACGGAAGGCGCGCTCGATGCCGACGTTGGGCAGTGCTTCGAGAATCTGCCCGATCACCTGATCTCCCCAGCGCTCGCCAATGTACTTCATCAGCGATTCGCCGAAACGGTAGGCGAAATAGCGATCGGGATAGAGCGTCATCTGCTCGATCGACGGGATATCGCCGTTCAGCGCCGCGTCACGCATCCACATGTCGGTGAACTTGTGATCGGTCCCGAGCGACAGGTACTCCGCCATGCCTTCGGCCAGCCAGAGCGGCGGGAAGAAGGTCTGCAGGGCCTGCAGATTGGCGCCGGCGCGACCTCGCGAGAACACGTCGTACTGGAACTGGTGCACCATTTCATGCGCCAGCACATGCTCGAACGTGCGATAGTCTCCCGTCAGTGGTAACACGTTGCGCTGCCGCGCCGCATCGGTGACACCGCCCGTGCCTTCGCCGAGGTCGCCGAACATGTTGTTCTGCGCGAAGTCGGTACGACTGGCGAAGATCACGATCGGCTTCCGCTCGCGGAACTCATGCCCGAGAATGCGTGACAGACGGGCATACGAGCGCTCGGCCATGCGCGCCGCATCCTCGACCGCCGCTTTCTCTTCCTTGTAGTAGTGCACACGAAAATGCTCGGTCTCGAGCACGCGCCACTGGAACCGGTTGTACTGTACCTGGTTCTTGCCGAAGTAGCCTTGCGCGCCGACAGTCGAGGCCAGCGCCAGTGTGGTGGTGACTCCCATCACCAGATTCCGCAGCATCCGCATTGCCAGTCCTCCCGGACCCTTTGCGACCAAGTGCCTCAGTGCAGCCTCACTCAAACGCGATCTGTTCCGCATCACTCCACAACCGCTCGAGCTGATAGAAGTTCCGCAGCGTCGGATGAAACACGTGAATCACAACATCGGTGTAGTCGAGCAGGGCCCAGCGCCCCTGCTCAACCCCCTCGGCGTGTGTCGGACGTTCGCCTTCTTCGCGCAGTTGCCGGACCACATGGTCCGCCATGCTGCGTACGTGCGTATCCGACGTTCCGGATGCAATCACGAAGAAGTCGGTCATGTCGGTCAAGCCAGCCAGCGACAGCACCTGAATGTCCGTGCCCTTGAATTCGCTCATCAACTGCGCGGCACGCTTGGCAAGGGCTTCCGAAGCGGCTTTCGTGGCACGGGTCGTACGCGTCAATGCAGGCATCGATATATGGAACGGCGGGCGACTGCCCACCTCATGGCTCAAGGACCCGTCAATCAGGGATTGGCGGGGGCGACCTGACCGTAGGTTAACCCGTCGGGCCCGGAAGCACACGATCCCGGCGCTGCCCTGTGCTACACAAACTCGGGTTTCCGCCCCGTGGTCACACCGCTTCCTACGGGTCGGACACGCAAGTCGGGGCGCCCCCCTATCCGGAGGACGCCCCGCTTGCCCCACACATTCCCCGGATGATCAGCCCTTGATCACCCAGACCTTGATTTCAGGCTTCACGTCGGCATGCAGCTTGATGGCAATCTTGTACACCCCGAGCGCCTTGATCGGCTCGTGCAGGTCGATCTGCCGCTTCTCGACATGGAGGCCCTGCGCCTTCAGCTGCTCGACGATGTCTCCAGACGTCACGGAGCCGAACAGCTTGCCCTCTTCGCCCACCCGGGCGGCGAAGGTGATCGACAAGTCGGCGTACTTCTTCGCCTCGTCCTGAGCCGCGTCGACGCGGGCCTGTTCGGCCGCCACGAGCTTGGCCTTTTCCATCGAAATCCGCTTCTTGTTGCCGTCGGTGGCCGGCAGGGCCATGCCGCGCGGCAGCAGGAAATTCCGGGCATACCCAGAAGAGACCTTCACCAGGTCGCCGGCATGTCCGAGGCTGTCCACCGCTTGCCGTAGAATCACTTCCATCCTGTCACCCTCCTCGTAGTCAGGAAACCGCTGGCCGGATCCGGCGTCGCCAGTCGGCCCAAGTATCACCCAGTCCCACCAATCCCAGCGCGATTGCCGCACCGTCACGCAGCAGCAGCAAGAGCGCCACTCCGCCAATCAGCCCGAGCAGTGCACGCCCGGGCCGAAGAAACCACGCCAGCACCGCTGCGCCACGCATGGCGTAGAGTGCCCCGAAAAACACCAGCAGATTGATCCCCAGCGGCCGCAGCGACTCCAGCGCCGGCAGCAACGCGAGCACCAGACCTGCGATCACCGACCAGATCCAGTGGTCGTTGAACCGAAAGTCCCGCAGGCGTCCGAGTTCGTCACCCAGCCGTGTCCGACTGAAACGATGAAACAGTGCCCAGGCAATCGCCATCGCGACCAGTGTCTGCAGCGCCAGCAGCGAGGGCTGCACCGCACGCGCCAGCCGCGGAAGGTCAGTGACATTCTCCTCGAACCGATCGAGCACGGCAACGGTCGCGCTGTCCGAGCGCGTGGTGCTCGATCGTGTCATTTGCGAGCGCGCCACGCGCCAGTTCTGCAGATCCGCGTTACCGCGCACGGCCAGCACCGTATCGACTGTAGTGTCGAACGCTGCCAGCCCCGACGGGGTGAGGACCACCAGCAGCGCCGACAGCATCAGCGCGGCCAGGACGGCCACCACACCCTTGCCGAGAAACCATTTTGAGCGTGACGCCATCAGCGACAGCCCGAAGGAGGCGCCGGCAAGCACCGACCATCCCACAGACAACATGTCACCGCTCACACCCGTTTGAGCCGTGTTCCACACCGACCAGACTGCACCTGCGACGGTCACCACCGCCAACGCCAGGCTGCCGCCCCGCCACCACCCCACCACGCCGCAGGCTGCCAATGCTGGCAGCATGAGCGCGATCGGTCGATGGACCGGCAGCAGCGTTTGCGCGATTGGGAGATCAGCCGCGATGCTGTACGCGATCACTGCCAATCCCAGCCACCACCACCCACGCCGCGAAACTGGCGCGGTGGGATCAGTCATCGAACGCTCAGGCCTTGCTCGAACGCGTGTACGGCAGGAGCGCCAGATAGCGCGCCTTCTTGATCGCGCACGCCAGCTGACGTTGGTGGCGCGCATCGACACCGCTCAACCGGCTCGGCAGAATCTTGCCGTTCTCGGTGATGAAACGGCTGAGGAAACGCTCATCCTTGTAATCCACGAAACGGATGCCAGCCTCGTTCACCGGGCTGGGCTTCTTGTTGCGGCGGGCCATGGGTTAATCCTCGTCGTCGTCGTCGTCGCCGGCTTCATCCGCGCGGCGCTTGGCTTCCAGCTGCTCTTCGGTGAGCGGCGGGGCACCCAGCTCGTTCTCGTGCAACGAGATGAGGTAACGGAGCACACTGTCGTCGAGCTTCAGCGAACGCTCGAATTCAGGCAGCTTGCCCGTCTCGGTGGTGAAGCGCGCGACGACGTAGTACCCGATGTCGCGCTTCTTGATCTGATAGGCGAGCTGGCGACGGCCCCAGTTGTCGATCGTGGCCTCCTGGGCCAGCGACAACAGGCCATGATGCTTGGCCAGCTTTTCGGCGATCACGCCATCCTCGAGCGAACTGTCGAAGATGTAGACGGCCTCGTACGGACGCATGATTGCGGTCACGAGTGGCAATCCTCCCTGTGGTCAGAACCGCCCCCCGCGGGTTGCCGACGCGGGAGGAGGGGAATGAAGGCCGCCCCACTTCGGGGCGACCGTTGTCCCGCGCAGACGACGCCTGGCGCGGACTAGCCTCCAAACATACCTGTGGCCCGACCAGAGGGGAACTCCCTCATGCGATCGAGAGCGCAACCTTGCCGATCGTGCCGTTGCTTTCAACGAGGGCATGCGCCTCCGCGATCGCCTCCAGCTCGAACGAGGCATCGATGCGCGGAGTCAGACGACCGCTCGCCAGCCAAGGCAGCACCTCCCGTTCGAAGGCCTGAATGACCAGGATCCGCTCCTCGAGCGGCCGGCTGCGCAGGACCGTGCCGCGGACGGTGAGTCGCTTGCCCAGAACCACACGGAGATCGACCGTGGCCCTGGACCCGGCGAGGGCGCCGATCAACATCAGGCGGCCCCGCGGCGCCATCGCGGGCAGACTCTCCGCGGTGTAGTCGCCGCCGACCAGATCGATGACGACATCCACACCCCGACCGGCGGTCCAGCGTGCGGTGGCTTCCGCGATCCAGCCGACCTCAGCCGGTTGACAGCCGTCGCGCATGCCCATCGCGCGCGCGACCTCCAGCTTGCCAGGGCCGCGCGCCGTCCCGAATACTGTCGCGCCGAGTTGGGTCGCCAACTGTACGGCCGCCAGTCCAACGCCGCTGCCAACCGCGTGCACCAGCACTGTCTCACCTGGCCGCAGTCCAGCCTGCGTCACGAGCGCGTCATGGGCCGTGACGTATGCCTCAGGCGCCGCGCCCGCGACGTCCGATGTGAGCCCGTCCGGAATGCGCGCAACCGTCCGCTCGTGCGTCGCGAGGTACTCCGCGTGCGCGCCACCACCGACCAGGCCGCAGACGCGGTCTCCGAGACGCCAGCCCGTCACGCCCTCGCCCAACGCGGCAATCTCGCCGGCGAACTCGAGGCCCGGAATGTCCGTCGGTGCACCCGGAGGGGCAGGGTAGCGTCCGATGCGCTGCAGCAGGTCCGCCCGATTGATCGCCGAGGCACGCACGCGGATGAGCAGTTCGCCACATCCGGGGCTCGGCACCGGGCGCGATTGGATCTCGAAGACGTCGGGACCACCGGGGCGGGTGATCACGGCAGCACGCATGATGTGTGGAAGGCTCATGCGCAGAGTCTCGCGCACGCACGTCTTCCGCACCAGCCCACCGGGGGCGGGTTGCATTCCTTCCGTCGGTGAACGCGCCCTCCGTGCGCCATTCAGCGTGCGACGCGAAGCAACATCCGAACCGAATCGGGAGAACCATCGGTCACCGCCGGCTTCAGGTGCAGCAGCATGGCGAGCAGCGAATACACATGCACGTTGGCAAACGCCGGGACGACGATCCCCCGTGCCACATCCGGCCCCGCAGCGATGAACAGCGCGCCCATCGATGGCAGCTCGGGGTCATAGCCGTGCGCTCCGAATACCTGCCCGCGCGGCATACCGTCGGCCGCCGCCTGTGTGGAGATGGACCAGCCTTCGTCGGCGATGGCGACGATGGGTGTGACATGCGCGCCGGTGTTGTAGTGCAGCCTGGAGGGAAGGTCACCCTTGCGGTACACCTTCAGGTGAGGATGCGCATCGACCAGCGCGTTGAAGACGTATTCCAGCTTTCCGGGCCTGGGGATGATGGTCGCGACGGGACTCCAGTCGCCCATGACGAGACTGTCCATCGACACGTAGGCGTCGAGCGCGATCGTGCGCTCCGCGACGATCTCCGTCATGCCGTGATCCGACACCACGACGATGTTCACTCGACCGGTGGCTCCGAGTGCGGCAATCCCATCGACGATCGCCCCCACGGCGCTGTCCACCTGGGCAATCGCGGTGTCGGTTCTGGCGGCGTCCGGGCCGAAATTGTGACCATCGGTATCCACTTCACTGAAGTAGACGGCGATCAGTCCTGGCGCCGTGGACTCCGGCATGACTACCCACTCCAGCACCCGCTGAACTCGCGTGGCGCGCGACGTGGTCACGTCGAACGGATACGTCCAATGCGGCAACACCCCGCCGATCGGCGCCTCTGAGCCAGGCCAGAAATACGACGCGCTGCGCACTCCCTGGCGTTCGGCCGTCACCCAGATCGGTTCGCCCGAATACCATCGTGCATCGCGAACCGCCGGATCCGCGCCAGTGGCAAACCGGCCCAGGACCGGGTCGCGCATCACGTTGGCGGCGATCCCGTGATGTTCCGGATAGAGGCCGGTGACCAGCGTGAGATGGTTCGGGAACGTTTTTGACGGGAACGACGGTATCAGCCGCTCCGCGCGAGCGCCTCTCGCCGCCAGTTCGCGCAGTCGGCTCGCGTTCGGACGCTGCAGGTAGTCCCAGCGGAAGCCATCAAGCGAAATCAGCACCAGCTGATGCCTCGGCGCACCGGCGGGTGAACCGGCAGGGACAAACCCGGAGAGTACTGCCGCGGCACACAGCGCCAGGGGAAGCACCAGCCGCGCCCGCCCGCTCACTCCGGTGCACGGTGCACACGCACCCGTTTGGTCGCCATCAGGACGCAGAAGTCAGGGCAGGGCCAGTCGACACGACGGGGTTCGACCAGCGGAACGGGCAAGATACGCCGCTGCCCGCGGCAATGTCGCGATGGTCGTGGGTTCAGGCCATGCGCCGCGCGGGAGGCGGGCCGACGCTGCCGGCCGGTTCGGCGAGCATGACGCCGCTGGTCGCCAGTTTCTTTGCCTGATACATGGCGCGGTCGGCCCGGGCCACCCACTGTGTCACATCCTCGCCGGGTGCGAGCTGCGCGATACCGACCGACGCGCCCATGGCGAACTCCATCGAGGCGCTCGGGAGTGGAAGGCTGCGCACCGTCTCCACCAGCCGCTTCGCCAGTGTCTGCGCCACGAGCAGATCACAGTTGTTGAGGATGATCGCGAACTCATCGCCGCCATATCGGGTGATGACGTCGCTCTGTCGCAGAAAGACCTTCCAGAGGGCGTGTGCCACGCTGACGATGGCCGCATCGCCCGCCGTGTGGCCGTATGAGTCGTTGATCACCTTGAGCTTGTTCAGGTCGATCATCAACATCGTCACTGGCGCACGTCCCAGCGTGAAGAGCTGGACCGCGCGCCCGGCCATCAGATCGAAGTGCTTGCGGTTGCCGACGCCGGTGAGGGGATCGGTCTCGCTCTCCTTTCGCGCGGCTTCGAGCTGACGTCCGAGCGAGTCAAGGGACGTCGCGAGGGTCTTGTACTGCCGCTGCTGCTCCTCGCGACGCTCTTTCAGCGTGCGATCGATCTCGCTGACGGCATTCAGGACGTCCTCCCTGATGTTCTGCAGTTGCGAACCACCGAGGGCTTTTTTCATCAGGGCCAGATGCGTGCCGGTCGTTGCCTCGGCGGAGTCGTCGATCCGGACCGCTTCGTGCACGGCCGAGACGCAGGTCCAGAGCGCCGCACGCAGTTCGGTCACCAGAGATTCGACTGAGCTCTGTTCATCGCGACGGAGCGCCGCCACGGCCCGCACCAGGCCACGCCAATCGCGCTCCGTGATGCCAACCGACGCACCGTCCTCGCCGCTGTCCAGCGGGAGACCCATCGTCGCATGCCGCTGCCACGACGTCATCTCCTTCGTCGTGGCTTCAGCGGGGCGGTGCGGCAGTTCGACGGGGAAGCGCGCAATCGCGGCGATTACACCGCCCAGGGCATCCAACACCATGGTGCTCGCGTGTTCGTTCTCTGCCTGGCC
>CAYMQV010000079.1:0-18499 GCA_964392395.1 uncultured Gemmatimonadaceae bacterium | reverse complement strand
ACCCAAAATTGATGCACTGCGCGGTGCGGCGCATCCGGTGCGATCCGGTGCGATCCGGTGCGATCCGGTGAAGCGTGACTCACGGGTTGCGCGGAAGCCAGGGGGATCAGGATGGACGCGCCGCTTCGGCTGCGCACCAGCGGACACGGGGCCGGGCGTTACAGGGGGGGCAAGCGTGGCGCGGAAGAGACCGGCGCCGCACACCCTTGCACCAGTCGTCGTGCACTGAAACGATCACGATTGCGCCACTTCGGTGCGCTACTCTACAGGTGCCCGCGCAATCAGCGGTCGATGAGCGCTTGTCCTATTCAACCTTGCCGAGGATCAGCGACGGGTATGCCTGTGCCACGGGGTCGTGTCACGGTGGATGACCTCGAGTCGATGCCGCCCGACGGCAGTCGCTACGAAATCATCGACGGCGAGTTGTTCGTGACGCCGGTGCCAGACGTGTATCACCAGCGCGCACAGATGGCGCTCATTGCTCATGTGCTGCCGTACGTCCGATCGATGCGACTCGAACTGTTCGCTGCCCAAGGCATTGATACAGAACGCAAGCACAGGCTGCATTTCACCCACGGCGTGCGTGAGTACCTGGCGGTCGACATCGGTGCACGGTGCGCCCAAGTCTGGACCGCTCAAAATCTGACGGCACAGGTCACGCGTGATGTGCGCAGGCGGCAACCGTTTGCTGATCGAAATCCACTGATGGTGGATCGCGTCGCCGGGTTCAACGACGTGCATGGGTTGAAGTAGCGTATTTTGTCGCGTTGCCTCCAACCCTCACTTCGAAAGGTGTGTCCGAGGCGGGATGTGTCCGTCAATCGGAATATCGTCAGCCCTGTGGCTTCCGCGTCGTCACACTCGCCGGCAACGCGACACTGAAGCCGAGCGTCATCATCACCAGCGTCGCCGAAATCCAGAACGGCGCACCAGGCACCATGTGATCAAACGCCCAGCCGAGCGCAATCGGGAAGATCACCCGCGACGCGCCGCCGAACGTCTGCTGCACGCCCATGTACAGTCCGCGATCCTCGTTCGAAATCACCTTGCTCAGCATCGCGGTTACGGCCGGGAAGGTGAACGCCGTCCCGAGGGGCCAGAAGGCGATGCTCAAGGCCGCCCAGCCGACGCTCGGCGCAAACGGCAACGTCACGGTGCCAAAGGCCAGCAGCACCGTGCCCAGTCGCGACAGCTTCGCCTCCCCAAGCCAGTCCACCATCCGGCCGAGCACGAAGACGCGCGTGATCACACTCAAGACGCCGACGTAGGCAAACAGCAGCCCCATCGTCGCCTCATCAGCATTGAACTTCTTGTTCAGAAAGAGCGCCAGAATCGAGGTCAATCCCTGGAAGGCGCCGATCGCAATGGCGTAGATCCAGATCAGTCGCGACGGTGCTTCACCCGGATGTGACATGACGCGACTGACGGCCGCCATGCTGGTGCCACTCTTGCGCGGTGGATGCGGTTCGCCAGTCGCGGTGACCGCCTTCACGCGCGACTCGGGCAGGTACTTCCACGCGAAGCCGATGTTGAGCAGACAGAGTGCAGCCGCTGCCAGCCCGGGCGCGGCATCACCCAGCCACTGCGGCCAGCCCGCACTCGCGACCTGCTGTTTGCCGAGCGTCGCGAAGTAGCCACCGAGCACCGGGCCAATCGCGACGCCGAAGTTCGTGGCTGCGGAGAGCCAGCCGAGTGCCTTCGTCCGCTCTTCCGGCTTCGTCGCGTCGGCAACGTACGCCTGGATCACACCGACCGTCCCGCCGCCGGCACCCTGCACGATGCGCGAGAGGAAGAGCACCAGCAGCGAGTGAGCGAAACCGAAGACGGTGAACGAAATGGCGCTGGCGGCGAGCGACACGATGATCACCGGGCGACGGCCCCACTTGTCGCTCAAGCGTCCCCACATCGGGGCGCTGATCAGCTGTGCCAGCGAGAAACTCGACACCAGCAGACCGACCATCAATCCACCGGCGCCCAGCCGTTGCGCGAAGAACGGCAGCAGCGGCAGGATCATCAGCACACCGATCATGTCGATCATGGCGGTGATCATCAGGATCACCAGCTCACGCGGCACCTTGCGCAGCTGCCAGACGGTGGCACCGGTCAGCGTGAGGCCAACGGTCCACACAACCCAGAGGGGTACGCCGGCATCGGCAAAGGACGGTGCTGCGACTTCGATCAGTGCCAAGACATCATCCTTCGGCGCGCCCGAGCGCTGCCGGTGGCACGGCTCGGCCAACCACGCCAGCCAATGCCACAAGAGTGAGAACGTACGGAATCATCGACACGAACTGCGACGGCAATACACCGGCACCCTGCACCTGGATCTGGATCGCTTCGGCGAACGCAAACAACAGGCAGGCGATGCCGGCTCGCACCGGGGTCCAGCGTCCGAAGATCACTGCGGCCAACGCGATGAACCCACGACCGGCGGTCATCTGATCGGTGAACTGATGCTGATCGAGTGCCAGGTAGCAGCCACCCAACGCGGCCAACGCCCCAGACGCGATTACGGCGCCGTACCTGATACGGTTGACCGACACGCCGAGTGTCGTGGCGGCCTCCGGCTTCTCGCCGACGGCCCGGACACGGAGTCCGAACCGGGTCCGGCTGATCACCCAGGCCAGCGCCGGCATGACGACGATACCAAGCCAGATCAGCGGATTCTCGAACGTCGCCAACATGCCGGCGTTGCCATCGCTGCCGAAACCGGCCACACGGGGCGAATTCGACGAGCTGTCGAACGCCAGGCGCAGAAAGAATCGCGTCAGGCCAACCACCATCAGATTGATGGCCACGGCGCTCACGATCTGATCGGCCTTGAACCGGATGGTGGCGACGGCGTGCAACGCGCCGAACGCTGCGCCACCGAGCAGACCGAAGAGCACGCCGACCCACGGACTGTCGAAGTAGAAGCTGCCGAGCGTGGCGCAGAACGCGCCCGACAGCATGAACCCTTCGAGTGTCAGGCTGACGATGCCGGCTCGCTCGGCCAGCACACCACCTGACGCTGCAAAGAGGTACGGGATCGCGATGCGCAGCGTCTGCAGCAGGAGCAGCAGTGTCGTCTTCATCGCTCAGGCCTGAACCGGCGCTGCAACGACGGTCTTCACCGGTCGCGCGCGCAACAGGCGGCGCACTTCCGGCACGCTGACGGCCACGGCCAGAATCACGATGCCTTCCAGCACTTCGACCATCTGCTTCGGCACCAGCGCATGAATCGCCAGCCCGCCCTGCGACAGCGTGGCGAAGAACAATGCCGCCAGCAGCACACCGAACGGATTGTTGCGCCCGACCAGTGCGACGGCGATCCCGAGAAAACCGGCGCCGCCTGAGAAGCCATCCTCGAAATAGTTCTTGTAGCCGAGCACGAAGTTCGCACCGCCAAGCCCGGCCACGGCGCCGCCGAGGACCATCGCAGTGATCCAGATGCGCGGCACGCGAATACCAGCGGATTCCGCCGCCAGTGGCTGCAATCCGACCGCGCGCAATTCGAAGCCGAACCGCGAACGGAACAGCAGCCACGCCACGATCACCACCGTCAGCAACGCGACCAGGATGGTGCCGTTGGCGGCCGAGCCGTGGAACATCGGGACGTAGGCTGCGAGGCGCGGAATGGCCGAACTGGCAACCGCTGGTGTGTGCAGCGTTTCCTTCACGGCCAGGCCTGTCGCCGAGATCGCCCAGTTGAGGAACGCGAGCACGATGAAGTTCAGCATGATCGTCGCGATCACTTCGTGGGCACCGAAACGTGCGCGCAGCACACCGGGAATGAAGCCCACCAGTGCTCCACCAATCATCGCTGCCAGCAAGCACATCGGAATTGCGAGCCACGGCGTGATGCCAGCGGGCAACAGCAATCCGAGTGCACCGGCACAGAATCCCCCGGCTGCGAGCTGACTTTCGGCGCCGATGTTGAACAGGCCCGCGCGCAGTCCGATCGCGACACTGAGGCCGGTGAAGACCAGCGTGGTTGCCTTGTACAGTACCTGCCCGATGCCGTATGCATTGCCCCACGTGCCGCTCAGCATCAGGCGCCAGACTTCGCCGGGTGCCTGGCCGTACGAGAGAATGAGCAGATCGCCAGCCACCAGCGCGACCAGCAGCGCCGTGAGCGTCGGCAACACGCCCTCCTCGAGCGCGGTCCTGGTCATGACGTTCATGACTGTGCGCCGGTCATCCACGCCCCGAGCACGTCTTCGCTGGCTGCGGCACGCGGCATCTCGGTCACGATCTTTCCACGGTACATCACCGCGATGCGATCACTGAGCGCCAGGATTTCGTGCAGTTCGGCGCTCACCAGCAGGATCGCTTTCCCGGCCCGGCGCGCGGCCCGCAGCTGATCATGAATGAACTCGATCGCGCCGACGTCGACGCCGCGCGTTGGCTGTGCGGCAAGCAGCACGCGGAAGTCGGCGGGCATCTCGCGTGCGACGACGATCTTCTGCTGATTGCCACCGCTCAGCGAGCGTGCCGGTGCGAACGGATCGGCGGGCCGGATATCGAAGGTCTTGATGCGATCTTCGGCAAAGGCCAGGGTCCGCGCGCGATTGATCGCACCGCTGCTGGAGAACTGCTTCTGCCGGCCGAGGATCAGGTTGTCGGCAATCGAGTAGTCGAGCACCAGGCCGCGCGTGTGGCGATCCTCGGGGATGTGCGTGATGCCATGCGCGAGGCGCTTGCCGATCGGGAAGCGCGTGACGTCGGTGCCGTCGACCGTGATGGTCCCGCTGGTGACGGGGCGCAGGCCGGCGATGGCTTCGATCAACTCGGTCTGGCCGTTGCCTTCGACGCCGGCAATGCCGAGGATTTCCCCCGGGGCGATGGAGAACGAGATGTTGTCGACGGCGCGAGCGGCGCGGGCGCCGGCGATGGTGACGGCGGTGAGCCGGAGCCGAGGGGCGTCGGTGTAGGTGGGAGCTGGGACCGGCGTGGAAACGATGGCGGCCGGGGTGGATCGGGTGATGCGATCACGGGCGCTCGAGACGACCATTTGATCGGGGGGGGCCCCCGCGTCTGGCCCGGGCGGCCGCACACCCACCGCCAGCGCTTCGGCGTCCGCACCAATCGGCATCCCGTTCGCATCCAACCGCACCGCCCGCCCCACCATCGCCGTCGCTATCGACGCCGGCGTCGTCTCCGCTGTCGTCAGCGTCGCCACCGCCGTACCCTGCCGCATCACCGTGATCCGATCGGTGACATCCATCAGCTCGTCCAGCTTGTGCGTCACCAGCACGATCGTCGCGCCGCCAGCACGCACCGTTCGCAACACCTTCCACAGCTCGGCCACTTCCGGCGGCGACAACACCGCCGTCGGTTCATCGAGGATCAGCAGTTTCGCCCCCCGATAGAGCGCCTTCAGTATCTCGACACGCTGCGCTTCGCCAACGCTCAACTCCGACACCAATCGCGATGGCTGGCATGCCAGCCCCGTCTCGCGACTCAGCTTCGCCACCGCATCCTCGGCGAACGCGCGATCATACGTCATCCCCGACATCGGTTCGCGGCCGAGCACCACGTTCTCCGCCACCGTCAGCGTTGGCACCAGCATGAAATGCTGATGCACCATGCCCACACCCGCGGCAATTGCATCGGACGTGCCCCACCCGGTGACGTCCTTGCCGAACACTTCGACCGTGCCACTGTCGGGCGAAAACATTCCGCTCAGCACCCGGAGCAGTGTGCTCTTGCCCGCGCCATTCTCGCCGACCACCGCGTGAATCTCGCCGACATTCACGCTCAGCGAGGCCTCACGATTTGCCTGCACCGGCCCGAAGTGCTTCGATACGTGCGACATGCGCACGGCACCCTGGTCCGTGGAGGAACGGCTCACGAGCGCGTGCTCGGCACAGTGATCTTGCCCGACACGATGTCCGCTTCGAGCCCGAGCAGCCGCGTGCGAACGCTGTCTGGAATCAGTGCCTTGTTGTTCGCGTCGTACACATAGCCGACGCCCTTCTCCTTCAGTCCGTATGAGTAGACCCCGCCCTGAAACGTGCCGTCCTTCACGCGCCGGATCGTATCGTACACCACGTTGTCCACACCCTTCACCATCGAGGTGAGGACGAAGCCCGGCGCTTCGCTGAACTGATCGGCGTCGACACCGATGCCATAGTGCCCGCGACCCATGGCCCGCGCCGCTTCGAACATGCCAAGACCAGTCGAGCCACTGGCGTGAAAGATTACCCTCACTCCCTGCTGGTACTGGCTGAGCGCCAGTTCCTTCCCCTTGCTGGGATTGCGGAACGCTTCCGGTGTCACGCCCGCATACTGCGCAATCACCGTGCACTCCGGGCAGACGTGTTTCACGCCAGCCTTGTAGCCGGCCTCGAACTTGTGGATGAGCGGAATGTCCATGCCGCCAAGGAAGCCAAGCTTCCTCGAACCGCCGACGAGAGCCGCCATCGCACCAACGAGAAAGGCGCCCTCCTCCTCGCGAAACTTGAGCGCCGCCACGTTCGGCGGCGGCGCGATCACATTGCCCCTGGCATCGTAGCCGAGCGCAAAATCGACACCGGCGAAGTTGACGTCGGGATACTCGCGCGCCAGTTCGGTCAGGTCATCGCTGAAGATGAAGCCGACGCCGACAACCAGGGCGCGTCGCTCGGAGGCCAGCAGGCGTAGCCCGGCTTCCCGATCCGACCCGTCGCCCGGCTCGATGAACTGCACCCGTGCCGCCAGTTCGCGCGTTGCGCTGTCGGCGCCGAGGTAGGCGCCGTCGTTGAAGGACTTGTCGCCGCGGCCGCCCATGTCGAAGACCACGCCGACTGAAGGGCCGGTTCCGGTCGCTTCGAGTGGCGGCGCGCTGGCGGGCTGAACAAAGAGCAGTCCGCCATGGACGACGGTCAGGACGACCAGGGCGGTGATTAGTGGGCGCATGAACCGCGAAAGGTCGTCACTGCGGTTGGGTGCGGCAAGCGAAAGCCGCCTTCGTGCTGTTCGTCAAGCCGCTCGACAGCAAGTCGGCCTCGGTGGGCTAGCGCGCTGCCATCGAAGGAGATCGCGTCGGCGCCGTGAAGTCGAAGAGCCTCGAGACGCCCGCGTTCGGTGTCGTTCGCCGAACCCGGTAAGGGCGGTGGCCGCAGGATCGGTTGCATTCGTGTGTGCCGAACACTATCCTCGTGTATGGTTGACACAAACCAGTCCGGGCCGTTGCCGCCGCTCGAGCCCATCGGGGTGGACGTCGCCGTGGCCGTATTCACGATCCGTGATGACGCGCTCCACGTCCTCCTCGCGCCGACCGATATGGCCTGGCGGCTGCCGAGTGACCTCGTCCGCCGCGACGAGCCCCTCGATCTCGCCGCGCGTCGCGCCCTGACTGAGGTCGCCGATGCGAGCGAAGTCTGGCTCGAACAGCTGTTCACCTTTGGCGATGTCCATCGAAATCCCGATGGCCGCGTCATCAGTGTGGCGCACTACGCCCTGGTCGCCGTCGATGCTTTCCGCGAGCTCGGCGAAGGTGATGCGCGGTGGTGGCCGATCGCAGCGCTGCCGCCGCTGATCCTCGACCACCGACGGCTGATCGACTACGCCGTCACCCGCCTTCGGAACAAGCTGGAATACACCACGGTCGGATTCCAGCTGCTCCCGCAGCGCTTCACCCTCAGTGAGCTGCAGCGAGTGTACGAAGTGATTCTGGGCCGCACGCTCGACAAGAGAAATTTCCGTCGCAAGGTCGACGTGCTCGGTATCGTCAAACCAACCCGCGAACAACGCGTCAGCGTGACCGGTCGGCCGGCACAGCTCTATCGATTCGTCGCGGCCGAGGCACCAGAAGCCATCGGTTCTCCGGAACCGCTCGCTGCAGCGCAACAGCCATCAGTCCAGATCGCACGGATCGGCCCGGTGCTGCGCCGTCGCGGTCGCGTGATCTCGATTGCACCGGTCGAGGGCGGGCGATGATGGTGCAACGAGTCACCACCCGTGTGCTCGTCGTTGGCAGTGGCGTGGCGGGACTGTTCACGGCCTGGCGCTGCGCCAGGCAGGGGCCCGTGCTGCTGATGACCAAGCGCACGCTCCGCGACTCGAATACGATGTGGGCACAGGGCGGCATCGCCGCCGCACTCGGAGCGGGCGACAGTCCGGAACTGCACCGCCGCGATACGCTCGCCGCCGGCGCAGCACTCTGCGATGTCAATGCCGTCGATGTCCTCGTCAACGAAGGCCCCGACCGCGTGCGCGAGCTGGTCGAAGCCGGCGCGCAATTCGATCTCAATGCCCGCGGCGACTTCAAACTCGGCAAGGAAGCCGCGCACTCACGCCGTCGGATCGTGCATGCCCGCGGCGATCAGACCGGCGCTGAAGTCTCGCGCACGCTGATCGAGCGAGTCCAGGCGTCACCGAACGTGCAGGTCCTCGAGACTGCGCGCGTCCTCGATCTCATCCTCGTCGATGGTCGCTGTATCGGTGTGCGTGCGGCCGTCGATGGCCGTCCGGTCGAGGTCTATGCGGAAGCGGTCGTGATGGCGACCGGTGGACTGGGACAGGTCTATCGGCATACCACCAACCCGACCGTTGCCACCGGTGATGGATTCGCGATCGCACATCGCGCCGGCGCACGCATGGCCGACATGGAGTTCGTGCAGTTCCATCCGACGGCGCTCGCGACCAGCGAAAATCCGCTCGCACTCGTCAGCGAGGCGGTGCGCGGCGAAGGGGCGATCCTCCTTGACGGAAGCGGCAAGCGCTTCATGCCGGAGAAGCACAAGCTGGCTGAGCTCGCGCCACGCGACATCGTCGCCCGCGAGATCTTTCGCGCGCAGGAGCGGACGGGCATCGTGCATCTCGATGCGCGAATGATCACGAATTTCGATACACGTTTTCCGGGCATCTTCCATCTGTGCACGGCGCGTGGCGTCGATCCCCGGAAGGACTTGATTCCGGTCACACCCGCGGCGCACTACATGATGGGCGGCATCGTCACCAACCTCGATGGCCGCACCACCGTGCCCGGCATGTACGCCTGCGGTGAAGTGGCATGTACCGGTGTGCACGGCGCAAACAGACTCGCCTCGAACTCGCTGCTCGAAGGGCTGGTGTTTGCGGAGCGCGTCTCACTCGATGCGGCACACCTCGAGCCCCACGGCATTGCCGAACCACCGGCCGAGGAATGGGAGGTGCCGCTGCTGCTGGACCGTGGCGCCGCACAGGTGGCGGCCGATGACGTGCGGCGCCTGATGTGGCAGTACGCCGGCATCGACCGGACGGCGCGAGGGTTGCGGACCGCGGTGAGCCAGGTGGATACCATCGAGGCGCGCCTGCCGGAGGGCGCGACGGAAGAGTTGAACATGGTGCAGACAGCCCGCCTGATCGTGCAGGCTGCGTTGCTACGGAAGGAGAGTCGCGGCGGTCACTTCCGCAGCGATTTCCCGCGTGCCAAGCGAAAGTGGCGCGAAACGCACATCGAATGGTGAGGACGGCATGACGGTGCTCGAGACCCACTACGATCAGCCGCTGCACGACGAAATCCGTGCACTGGCCAAGGCCCGCAACGCGGTGATCCTCGCCCACAATTACGAACGCCCCGAGATTCAGGACGTGGCGGACTATGTCGGCGACTCACTCGGCCTCTCGCGCGAGGCAGCCAGGACTGACGCCGATGTGATTGTATTCTGCGGCGTGCACTTCATGGCCGAAACCGCTGCCATCCTCTCGCCGACGAAGACGGTGCTGCTGCCCGATCTCGCAGCGGGCTGTTCGCTGGCATCGACGATCGATGCCGAGCAGCTCCGTGCCTGGAAGCAGGAGTATCCTGGCGCCGTGGTCGTCAGCTATGTCAACACCACCGCTGAAGTGAAGGCCGAGACGGATTACTGCTGCACCTCCGGCAACGCGGTGGAGGTGATTCAGGCGATTCCCGCCGACAGGACGATCCTCTTCTGCCCGGACATGTTTCTTGGCGCGCACGTGAAGCGCGTCACGGGGCGCGAAAACATCGTCGTCTGGATGGGGGAGTGCCATGTGCACGCCGGCATCGATCCGGAACACATCAACCACATGCGTGCCGAACATCCGAATGCCGAGTTTCTCGTGCATCCGGAATGCGGATGCTCGACCAGTGTGCTGGATGCGGTCAGCAGCGGCGCGGTGTCCAGCCGGCAACTGCAGATCCTCAGTACCGAGGGCATGATCAAACGTCCCGCGCAAAGTGAGGCGACGGAGTTCATCGTCGCCACCGAGATCGGCATCCTGCATCGGCTGCGCGGCGAGAACCCGACCAAGACCTTTCACGCCGCGAACGATCGCGCCAGCTGCGCGTACATGAAGGTCACCACGTTGCCGAAGGTGTTGCGCGCCTTGCAGAACATGGAGCATCGGATCACGGTACCGCCCGCCATCGCAGCGCGCGCGAAGCGGGCGATCGATCGGATGGTGGCCATTGGTGGTGTAGCGCCATCCACGCCGCCGGGCCCCGGCGTTGATCCAGGCGAATGAGTCACGACACCGGCGTGATCGACGCGTTCGGCTTCCCGATACACGGTGCCGCGCTCAGCACCGTGATACGGGCGGCGTTGACCGAGGATCGCGCCTTTGACGATGTGACCACGCTGGCGACGATTCCGGCCGACGCGGTTTCGAGCGCCGTCCTTGCGGCACGGAGGGGAGGGGTGGTCTGCGGCGGCCGGCTGGCAATCGAGGCGTTCGGCCAGCTTTCGCCGCATGTGCGGGTCGAGACGGTGCGACATGATGGCACCGTGGTGAAGCCCGGCGACGACCTGTTGCGCATCACTGGTCCGTCTCGTGCGCTGCTGCAGGCCGAACGGGTGGCGTTGAACTACATGATGCACCTCTCGGGCATCGCCACCCTGACGCACACATTCGTCCAGGCGATCGCCGGCACGAACGCCCGGATTCTCGACACCCGCAAGACCACACCGGGGCTGCGACACCTCGAGAAGTACGCTGTCCGCTGCGGCGGCGGACACAATCACCGGATGGATCTGGCGTCGATGGCGATGCTCAAGGACAACCACCTGGCGGCGGTTGGTGGTGACATCGTTGCGGCAGTTGCTGCGGTGCGTTCGACCGCGTCGTCGGGAACCTGGGTCGAAGTCGAAGCCGATCGTCGCGAGCAGGTCGAGCGTGCGCTTGCATCAGGCGCGAACGTGATCATGCTCGACAACATGTCACTCGACGCCATGCGCGAGTGCGTGCTGCTGGTGAACGGTGCCGCGATCGTCGAGGCCAGCGGTGGTGTGACGCTCGATCGGGTCCGCGCAATCGCCGAGACGGGCGTCGACTGGATCAGCGTTGGCGCGCTGACGCACTCGGCGCCGGCGCTGGATCTGGGGTTGGACTTTCAGTCCTGAGGTGCGTCCAGCGCGGCAGGCCGGTCAGTGTGGCGGCTCTCCGGTTTCCATGCGCCGAATCGTCGCTGTCACCGCTGCACTCTGAGCGCTCGCCGTCGCATCACTGGCCGCGCAGAACCGCCTTGCCGTCGGCAGCGTCGTGAATCCGGGGCAGGCGAGTTCGACGGCTTTCGTCAGCATCTTGAACGGTTCGTCGTTCGGCGTCCGCACGATTACCGGCGCACAGACCATGGCCCCCACAACGGACTGCAGCTACCGGTTCGGTTTTCGCTGGCCGGCAATCCAGACGACGCCGTCAACGAGGCGCTGTCCCATCGCTGCGTTGGTATTGATGGATGATCACATGTAGAGCAGCCGAGCGACCCCGGTGAGGCCGTACTGGGTCGCGGCCCGCCCGGTGGGGCCAGCGCCTGGCCGTCGGGCGAGCGGCATGACGTAGCCGTCGGCGCGGAGCGCGGTGAGCACCTGAGAGACGGCAGGCTGCGAGATGTCCCAGAGCGCCTTGAGCTCGGCCTGGGTGTACACCGCGTCCCTGTCGCCGCGTGCCCACTGCTCGAGGTACTGAAACCGGGCCTCGTCACTCCTGCCCTCGAAGTCGGCCACGTAACGCGCGGTCGCGCTCGGCAGCACGACATCGACGCCGAGTGGCGCTCCGCCGTTGCTACCGAGATTGGGCGCCACGCCATCCTGGAGCGCCGCAAGGACGCCGCGCACGTCGCCGCGGAAGAGCGCGTAGAGCTCCTCCACCACGTGCACGGTCACTGGAGGGACAGTCGAACGCGCCGGATCGACGCGGAGCAGCGCGTAGCGCGCCTCGAGCAGCGCGAACACGTCCGGGACCGGCAGCGGACCGAGGTGGACCACGGAAATGAACGAACGCAGTTGCGGTGCCCCAAGCATGGATTGCACGGCCTCGGACGTGCCGACCAGCAGGCAGTGGAGCCCCGAGTGCTGCAGCATCGGATCGCGCAGGTCGCGCAGCACCGTTGCCGCCTGCGCGACCTCCGCTTCGGTGAGATTCTCGAGGTTGTTGAGATGCAGGATCAGCCCGCGTCCATCGGCACCCTGCACGATGCGCATCATGTCAGCCAGGACACGCGCGCCGTCGATCATGATCTCCCGCGGCGCGGTGGTCGCCACGCTCTGGCTGATGGAGGCACCGCCGATGGCGGGCAGGGTGAAACCGCCACCGCGCACCCGCTCGCGGCTGGCGCGGACGAGTACCTGGGCCGCCTGCATCGTCTCGTTGTGGACCAGCGGCGGCCGGTAGGCCAGCATCGTGTCGTACACCATCGCGAGTACACGACCGAAGAGCGACGCGGCGGCGTCGTCGGATAGAAGCGGGACGAGCGCGTCCACCGCCCAGTAGTCGTGCTCGTGTGCCCACGTCTTGACGCGCTTGACGAGTGTCGTCTTCCCCACACCCGGGGCTCCCGCGACCGCTTGTCGACTCGGCGAGTGCCCGGCATTCGCGATGGTGTTCGTGAGGGTGGCGAACTCCGTCTCGCGGCCCACGAACAGCGACATGGGGTGTACGGGGTCACCCGCGGACAGCGGCTCCTGCCAAAACGGGGAGGAGCGCAGGTTGTACACGTTCCATGGCGTTGGCAAGGCAGGCAGCATCGGAGCGCTCCAGTGAGACGGCTGATATTGGGCCCACGATGCACACCGCCTTATACTTCATTGTATTGTATACTTTCGTTATACAGCGAACCCCAACACCCGGCCGGCTACGGCAAATATAAGGCTCAGATCCCACGGCAATTATACTTCGTCGTATTAGCTATTTCACTTATACACCGAAAGGTAAGGGGCCCCTCGGTAATGCGCTGGTCGTCGTGGCACGCTGGCGCCAACAAAAGGTCAGGCCGGCTCCCGCTGTCACCCTGCCGCAGCGCTAACTCGCCGTCACCACCTCGTCGTCCGCGATCCGCATCGGCACCTGCGGCTCTCGCCGGACGTCGAGCGGAACTTCCAGCACCGAATCGGCCACGAACGCCCCGCCAGCACTGCGCAAGTCGTTGGCGATCGCGCGCCTCGTCGCGTCCTGCGGGCTCTGCAGGTTCTCGCGCTGCTCCTTGAAGCGGCGACCGCTCTGCACGCAGAACAGATCGCACAGATTCAGTTCCCGCTCGATCGCCTCGAGGCCACGCTCGCGAATCATGCGCTGTGACCGGCTCAGCACGCAGGCGCGCGCGAACAACTCGATCGCCATGTTCGAGAGCCGCTCGACCAGCATCTGCCGGTCGATCAGTTGCTTCTTGTGTGCGACGATGGCGGCGTCGGTGGCGCTCCGCAGCTCGGCGACATGTTTCTCGAAGTACTTCCGGTGCGGCTGCAGCCGAGCGTGCATCGGCGTGTCGACCGTCGCGTCGTCGCCGACACGCAGCACACTTTTCACCTTGCCGACGACAAATTCGCTCAACAGTCCCATGTGCTGCATCGGCGCCTTCAAGGCATCGCCGATCTCCTGCAGGGTCTCCGCGGGGCCTTGCACCCCGTTCAGCGCGATGAAGAGCCGCAGAATCTCGTTCGCGCCCTCAAAAATCCGATTGATGCGCACGTCACGCAGCTGACGCTCGTAGGGCCAGGGCTTGGACACGCCGCGACCGCCGGCCAGCTGCACCATCTCATCAGCGGCCCGCCAGGCGAGTTCCGAGGCGAACACCTTCACGCACGCCGCCTCCAGCGAGGCATCGACGTCCTCGCGCGACATGAGTGCCGTCAACATGCCGATCATGCTGTCGGCGGCGAACTGATCGGCCGCAAGATCCGCCATCTTTCGCTGCGTGATCTCGAAGTCCGCCAATGGCTTCCCGAATTGCACCCGCTCCTCCGCATACTGCACGAACTGTCCGATGATTGCGCGCGTCCCCAGCGCACAGCCCGCGGCGAGGCTCAACCGACCGGCATTCAGCGCATGCACGGCGACCTTGAACCCCTTGCCCACTGCACCCAGGACGTGGTCGACCGGTACTTCGAGATTCTCGAAGCGGAGTTCAGCCTGAGTGGATCCCTTGATCCCGAGCTTCCTGAACGTCCGTTCGACGTGGAAGCCGGGCATGTCGGGCCGGATGATGAACGCGGTCGGTCGCATCACGGTGACGCCGTCGCGCTCCACCGGTGTCTGCGCGAAGGTCGCCAGCACGCCCGCACGATGGCCATTGCCGATCCAGTACTTCCGGCCATTCAGAATCCAGTGCGTGCCTGCGTCATTCAGGTGCGCGGTGGTGACGATGTGCTGGGCATCGGATCCGGTTTCCGGTTCGGTCAGCGCGTACGCCGCCAGTGTCTCGCCACGCGCCAGGATCGGGAGATAGCGTGCCTTCTGTTCCGCGTTGCCAAACAGTGCGATGGCCTTTCCTCCCAGTCCACAATGCACGCCCACCAGCACCGCCAGCGATGGATCGATCGTCCCGACCGCGGCAAAGACCCGGGCGTACCCGGCCTGCGAGAGCCCGAGTCCACCGTACTCCTTCGGAATGCTGATACCCAACAGCCCCAGTCGGCCCAACGCCTCGATGACCGGCTCCGGAATCGTCTCGTCTTCGTCGAACTGCTCCGGCCGAATCAGCGTCCCGACCAGTGCATTCAGTTCGCGGATGACACGCGACACCACTGCCGCCTCGGCTGGATCGCGATGCTCGAGCGAATCCGGATACGGGAAGATCAGGTCGTCGTGAATCTCGCCCGCAAACAGACTGCGGGTGAACGAACGGGACGCGTTGCTCATGGGATCGAATGCGACTGAGGTGACAGGCGTGACGCTGACCGAAACCTATCGGCGCCGATCGCGCCCCGTGAGGGCACTCAGCCCGCGCTGAGACGAACCGCCGTCCGGAGTTGCTGCGCGAGGACAGACGTGTCGTGCGTCGGGAGCTGACAGGTGCCGGCCCGGCACACGTATGCCGTCGACCGCCCATCGACCGCCGACCGATCGCGGAGCACGGCAGGTGCACCGGCGCCCGCCGCGCCATGGGCGAGGACGAGCGCCGGGACGTACGTGCGACGGATCACATCGCTGAGCGCCGCTGAGGTGTCCACGCCCGACACCAGCGCGACTTCCACCGCGCCGTGGACCAGGCGGTCAGCGACGCCGAGCCAGTGCCCGAATCCCAGCGGATGCTCGGCCATCAGTGCCGCGACGGCGTCCAGCTGCCGCGCCACGATCTCACGGTACGACGAATCGTCGTCGAGCGTCGCGAGATGGAGCAACACGTCGCACGCAAGCGCGGACCCGGACGGCGTGGCATTGTCGGTCAGGTCGCGCGGCCGCGTGATCAGCGTCTCGTGGTCGTGCGCGGTGTCGTAGAAGCTGTTCGAGTCCGTCTCGTAGAAATCACGTACCATCGCACGCGTGGTGAGGCGTGCCGTTTCGAGGTACGCCATGCTGCCCGTTGTCTGGTAGAGCGAGAGCAGCCCTGCCGACACCGCTGCCTGATCCTCCAGAAAGCCGGGCGCCTTCCGGATGCCGTCCATCCACGTTCGCGCGACGCGATCACCACGTATCAGTGATCCGGTGAGAAACGCGGCCAGCCGCTCCGCAGCGGCGAGCAGTTGCGGATCAGCGAGCACGCGCGCGCCGTCGGCCAGTGCGGACAGCATCAACCCGTTCCACGACGCAATTCGCTTGGTGTCGATGGCTGGCGCGACTCGCGCGGCACGCGCGGTCGACAGCAGCGTCCGGATTGCCGCGAGCTCCTCTTCGGCCGCCGATTCGCTCATTCCAAGCCGATGTGCCACGATCCCGATCGGCAGCGGCCGCGTGAGGATCGTACGCCCGTCGAAGTTTCCACTCGCGGTGACACCATACACCAATGTTGCCATCGTGGTGCGCTCGCCGAGCAGGTGGTGCAGTTCGTCGGAAGACCAGGTGTAGTACCGACCTTCTTCGCCGTCGCTGTCGGCGTCGATGCTGGAAAAAATTCCACCTTCGTCGCCGGTCATCTCTCGCCGGACCCAGGCGAATATCTCCCGCGTGACACTTTCGATCTCGGCACTGCCCGTCGACTGCACGAGATGGACACCGAGACGCGCCAGAAGCGCGTTGTCGTAGAGCATCTTCTCGAAATGCGGCACGATCCATGCGCGATCGGTGGCATACCGCGCGAATCCCCCGCCGAGTTGGTCGCAGAGACCGCCGTTCGCCATGGCGAGCCACGATTCCGTGACGATCCCGAGCAGCGCCTCATCCGCGTGGCGCGTGCCGTGCCGCAACAGAAAATCGAGCGCCATCGTGTGCGGAAACTTCGGGGCACCGCCAAAGCCGTGATACTCGGTGTCGTACAGGCGGCGCAAGACGCCCGCGGCGCCATGCAGCACGGCCGGCGTCAGTGCGCCCGACGGTGTGCGTGGTCCGGCGGCGTTGTCGTAGATCTCGCGAATGGTGGCCGTCGTCGCCTGCACGGCGTCCCGCTTGTTGCGCCACGCACTGCTGACGCTCTGCATCAGTCGCGTAAAGCTCGGACTACCCGGCAGATCGGTCGGTGGAAAATACGTACCGCCGTAGAAGGGGTCGCCATCCGGCGTGAGGAAGACGGTCATCGGCCACCCGCCACGACCAGTCATGGCTTGTACCGCCCGCATGTAAATGCCGTCGATGTCCGGTCGTTCCTCGCGATCGACCTTCACGTTCACGAAGAGTTCGTTCATCATCGCGGCGGTCGCCGGGTCCTCGAACGACTCGTGGGCCATCACATGGCACCAATGGCACGCCGCGTAGCCCACGCTCAGCAGGACCGGCCGATCGGCGGCACGGGCGGCATCGAATGCGTCGGCGCCCCACGGATACCAGTCGACCGGATTCCCGGCATGCTGTCTCAGGTACGGCGACGTTTCGTGGTCGAGACGATTGGGCATGCAAGTGGTACTTGCGGAAGGTGTTGCAGGCGGCTCAGCTTGCCGCCTGCAACGTAGCCATCCCGTTCTCTCCCGTGCGCCAGCACGCCATGTCACCCACCACCGCGTGAACGAACAAACACCGAAGCAGGTCCGGCCGTCGGTCGCAAGCCCGTCGCGGTGTCATCGCGCGCTCTGCCCCGTCACGCGGCGCGCGATGGTGCTTCGGCACCGGGTGCGCGCGCTCTGCGCCCGCGATCTGTTCTTCCCGGTGCTCATCACGGTGCTCGTGCTGATGACGGCGCTGTTCCAGCAAAGCCCGTTGCGCGATGCTGCCACGCACGCCGATGTGACCGGCATGCGATTGGTCGCCAATCGTGAATTCGTTTTCCTGGCGCCGTTCTGCGCGATGCTCGACATGCAATCGTTGCTCACCGTGCCGCAGCACATTGCGTTTCTCGCGACGCTGCTCATCGGACTCCTCGTCTGGCGTGCTGTGGTTTTCCTGAAAAGCAGCACGTATCCCGTCTGGCGTCGGGAACTTGGGAACGTCGTGATCCTGTTGGTGGCGCTGGTGCTGGTGCTGGTGGTCAACGTGCTGGTGCCGCGACCGATGGCCCGACTGAGTGTCGATGATCCCGATCTGGTGGTGGTGGATGTGCACGCCCACACCAGTTCATCGCGTGATGCGCGCCCCGACTGGACACCGGCTCGGGTGCGGGACTGGCACGCGAGGAGTGGCTTCAACGTCGCGTACATCACCGACCACAAGCGATTCGGCGGTGCAATCGATGCCGTGGCAACCAATCCGGCCCGTGCCGGCGACGGCGTGGTGCTGTTCTCGGGGCTCGAGCTCTACAGCGGCGGTCAGCATGTGAACGTGCTCTCGATGACGCCAGCGGAATCGATCTTCATCGTGCACGGAGATCATCTGACGCGTGGTACGCGTCTGGCAGATGGTCGAACGCCGATCATCGTGCAGACCATTCCGTTCCGGATCCCGATGTTCGCGGGGCCGGGGCAGGATTCGCTGTCGCCCACCACTGCACTGGAGCTGAACGACGGCGCCCCCAAGGGGCTGACGATGGGTCTCACGCGGCATGCCGAGCTGCTTCGGCTGGCTGACTCCCTGAACCTCGCGTTGGTCGCCGGCTCGGATAACCACGGATGGGGCAATACGTCGACCGGATGGACGCTGCTGCGTGTGCCCGGGTGGCGGGAGATGACCCCGCCGACACTCGCGGTTGCGCTCGAACGCGAGATGGCCCGCGGCCGGAACGCGACGCAGGTGGTGGAGCGTCGGACGCCGCTGCTGTTCTCCGCGCCTGAACTGGCACTGACGGTGCCGATGA
>CAYMQV010000078.1:11974-18566 GCA_964392395.1 uncultured Gemmatimonadaceae bacterium | reverse complement strand
CGAGCGGCAAACCCACGCGGCCGATGCGGCGGTGCCACCCCACCCGCACCAGCAGCGGCTGCGCGGCGAACAAGAGCACCCACGCAGACGCGAGTGCCCCGTGAACGTGGATGATCAGCGGCGCCGCGAACGTGCCGCGCGCCAGTGGCACAGCGTATGTGCGCCCAAATCCAATGGCCACTGCAACGAGGGCCACGCCGGCCATGACGACGAAGAACCACGAGCGGATGTGGGGCGCAGGCAGGATAGCTGACTTGGGTGGCATGCCTTGCCTGGTCGGGGAACACGATCGTAGGTTCGCACGCGTCGACGTGACTCTTTCCGATGCCAGAATCCACGGGCACGAGTCAGGACGGGGATGGGAGCGGAGCAGCGTTCGGCTTGCGCAAGCTATTGCAGACGCGGCACACGCCCGCCGTCGAGACGACCATTTCGATGTCTGGCGGCGGGCCGGCGCCGGCGGCGGGGCGCTTGCGGAGCAAGACGCGGCGAACGCGTTGGATCTCCGGGGAAACGAAACGGGGGCCCGACGGCAGGCAGGATCCCGTGACGCAACCGATTGTCGCGTCGGGTCCAAACCCGTGTGATGCTGCCGCCATCGACCCGCCCGATAACGGAGCGTGAAAGCGCCGCCGAGAGGGTCTGAGAATCGGTGACGACATACCGTGAGGGTCTCGGATCGCTCGCTCCCTCGTCATTCAGGCGGTTGCCATTCGCGAGTCATGTGTTTGTTGCTGATCCACTTCCGGCCGAGCATTCCGGCAGTCCGGACATGCTGTAACTCCCCGCTGGCAAATCCTGCGAAACGAGCCATTGCTCACCGCAGGCAACCCGCGCCTTGGTCTGTCATATACGAGCGAGGTATACGCGCTCCAGCATCTGCACTTGCACTCTGACCTGCCCCGCCGCGAGGTCGGGCCGCGTGCGCGTTCACGCCCTGACTGTTCCGCGTACACGGTTCATGAAGACGCGATGGTCAGCCGAGATTACGAGGTATGGACGACAACCAACTACGCAGTCTGATCGCGGGTGTGAACAAGGTCTTCTATGACCTGATTTACAGGGACCCGTGGCTGAAGGTGGTGTTTCAGGGCCGCCGTCAGGCGCACATCGAGGCGCAGCAAACCGATTTCATGCTCGGCGCATTCGGTGGACCGAAGACGTACTCGGGGCGCATGCCCTCGGACGCGCACCCGCACATCTTTGTCGACGAGTCGATGTGGCAGCTGCGGGAGACCTTCCTGCGACAGGCGTTCGCCGAGACGCGCCTGCCGGAGGAGCTGCAGGAGAAGTGGCTTCGTATTGACGAGGCGTTCAAACCGTCCATCGTCAAGCGCTCTGTGGCGGATTGCAAGAAGCGCTACGTGACCGACGCGATCATCGCGCCGCCCGATCCCGCGAGGCGGAACTACAGTTAGTGCTGTAGTCGGCTCTGCGAACGGTCGCAGACGCCGTCCTCATCATTCGTGCGCTTGCACATGCACCACGAGACACCGTCCGCGGCACATGCCCTCGGCAGGGTTGCGTACGGTGCCCGCGCGCGTCTGCGGCCGGTCGCCAGGAACTCGCAGTTCCTACGCTTCCACAACCGTACGATGCCCCTGAACGCTCACCATCGCACGTGAGACAGGGTCGTCAGGGGGGCGGCAACGTGAGCAGGTTGAAGGGCGCTCGACTCGAGCCGGTGTCGCTACGCCCTGTCCATCACCACTCGCCTGCGGGTTTTGAGCGGGACGGGGAGCCCCATGCGTACCCCCGCGATCGCCGCGCGGGACATGATGTCGGTGACCTGCTCCTTGCGCAGGGCTCCCAGGCTGTAGTGCCCCTCGTGACCCGTCAGTCCCAAGGTGATCGTTTCCGCCAGGCAGGCATAGACCTGCCCCTCCGGCAGCGGCATCCAGTCCGTTTCGATCGCCTGGTCGTTGGGCAGCATCGCCAGCGCCCCGTGGAACGCAGCGACGTCGGGGCGTTCCTGAAGCACGCGCGGGTCGACGTTCGACGGCACCGAGATATCAACGACCACCGCGTCCGCCGCGAGCACTTCGGGCGTGAGGAGATGATCGGTGGTGTTGGTCCCGAGCACGATCGCGTCGCAATCGCGCAGGTCCATAGTGGACGACGACATTCGCACGTCCCGCGGCGCGATCGCACAATTGGTGAGAATGCGTTCCAAGGCGAGGTCCATGCGCTGGCGCGACGCGGCTCCGTCGCGGTGCAGCAAGACGAGCTCTCTCGCGCGATCACCCACGAGCTGGGCCAGCACGTTGCAGATGTTTCCGGCCGCTCCCACGACGCCCACACGACACTCCTCGAGCCGGCGACCGCGATCGCGCAGCGCTCTCTCGAGCGTGCCGAAGGCGAATGCGGCCGTCAGGCTGTTTCCCGTCGTGATGCCCATCCCGTGGTTGCTGACGAGGTGACCGTTGTCCGTGACGATGCTCGTGTACTGTCCGAGTCCTGCCAGCGCCGTCCCACGCCGCTGGGCGATACGCACGGCGTGGCGCACCTCCTCGAGTGCGTCGATCGTTCCGGCACGCAAGCTCTGCTCGAAGAATTCGGTCATGCGCATGATGCCGTGGATCTCGAGCAGGATCCGCGAGCCGTCCGCCGCCTCGACCACCTGCTCGTGATACGTAATGGGATCCGCGAACTCGCCAAACAGGTCGATGAAGCGGCGCCGCTCGGCGCGGCTCAATTGACGCAGCAGCGGATCGATGTTGCCGACGTTCTCCACGTCGATGACGTGCGTAAGGAATGCAACACGACGAATGTCGCGTGAGGCGTGAGCCCTTGCGAGCGGGGGTGACACGAGATCGAGGGCATCGCTTGGGAGCGCTTCGTGCCAGAGGTGCGACGTGAGCGCCGTCATCCGGCGCGTCGCGATGAGACGGCACATCTCGCGCAGTGCCTCGGCCAGCTCACCGACTGCGGCGGACGATATCAGTGCGCTGGGCTCGATGCGCAGGACGGTCGGACGACTCAGCGTGACGCCGACGCGCACGCTGTGCTGCGCGAGCAGGTAGCTCATCAGCAGGTAGGCTCCGATACCGGCATCTGTCCCCGCCTTCAGGAAACGCGGGATCTCCACCTGCTCACCAGCGAGGTCGAATTCGAGTCCGATCAAAAATCCTCTGCCACGCACATCGGCCACGATGGGGCCGAACTCCGCTTGCAGCGCGGCGACTTCCGCGCGCAGCGCAAGCTCGAACGCATCCGCGCGCTCGGCGATCGAGGGTGTGAGCGCCTGAATCTCGTCACAGAACGCGAGCGCGACGATTGAAGACGGCTCGTCCTCCGCGAACGTTGAGCTATGGATCCAGCTGAAGTCCGATACGTAGCGATTCGAGGCGATGCATGTCGCCGAGATCTTGGCGAGGCCGCCACCGAGGCTCTTGCCGAGCAGAACGTAGTCTGGTGTGATGCCGAGCTGCTCGCAGAGAAGGAACGTCCCCGTGCGCCAGCATCCTGACTGAATCTCGTCTGCGATCAGCGGCACGCCGAGCCGTTCGCGCAGCCTTGCCAGCCAGCGGACGAACGCGTCAGGCAGCATGAACACCCCACCTTCCGACTGCATCGGCTCGAAGATGACCCCTGCGATCGCGGATGCCTGTTCGCCGCCCGGGAGGAGCTCCCCGAGGGTGAGTCGCGCCACGACGCTGTCACACTGCGCGAGGTCATCCGGGTCGAGGAAGTGCGTCTCGATCGGATCGCGTCCAAGCATGGTCTTGAAGCTCGGGTTGGAGGTTGCGGAGAGCGCACCCATCGTCTTGCCGTGATACGATCGCTTCACCGCCAGGAGTACTGGCGTCGTCGACGCAACCTGCGTCAACGCGTCACGCTGCGCCTGCGTACTGCTCGCATCCGGCAAGCGTTCGGCCGCGTTGAGCCATGCTTTCTCGACGCTTGTTGCCCAGCGATTGCGACGTTCGGCGAACTCCATGAGGGCGTGCTTGATCGCCGCCTCAACCGCTTCGGCGCCCGTAGACGAGAGATGGACCAGGTAGTCCGGGCATTCGGGAAGTGAGCCCCGAAGCAGGTCGTTAAGACGCTGGGCGAGGAGCGCGGCGGGACCGCGAACCGATCCCTGCACGTGGGTGGGTACCTGACGCAGATAGGCGTCGACCAGCGCCTGGACGAGTCGCGGATGATTGTGTCCGAGCAGCGTCGAGCCGTATCCACCAAGAAAGTCAGTGACCGTTTGCCCTTCGGCGTCAGTGAGGGTGTCCCCTTCGGCGCGGGTGTATACGCGGTCGATCTTGAGGAGCTGGAGGAGGCGGGCCAGGAGAGGCTTGGCGCAGCGTTCGTAGGTCTCGACGAGGGAGGTCGCGTGGGACATGTAGGCTCCGAGGGGAGGTGGGTTGTCCCAACGGTCGCAGCCGGCAATCGTCTTCCCCATACGTCGAATGACGTAGACGTGAGCGGCGCGAGATGTAGGTGGAGGGTTGCCAGTACGGACAGGAATTCCAATCGGCGGAGCGGCAGAATGTGGTGGGACCCCAGCCGAAGGGAGGGCGGGTGGTGCGGGCAGTCGACGGGCCATCCGCTTTGCCGACGGGCCTCGCGGCTGTCTCGTCGGCAAAGCGCCGGTCGTCCCGGCGCGCGTGCGGACCGATTGGGGACCGGGGCCGGCCCGCCGGGCGCGGCTGGCCCGGCCCCATCGCGGGCTCGAGAGTGGTGCAGCTCGCGATACTTGATGCTGCTACCTCCCTGTTTCCGCTCGTCGGGCGATTCGCTGATGCGGCCGACGCCGAGTCGGTGCTGACCTCGCGCGAAACTCTCGTCAAGCAAATTTTGGGGGGAGTGATCCGGGCCTGGCGACGGTGGGGCGGTCGCGCTGCGCCGCCATCATACGCGGGAAGATCAGGGCACTTCTCGGTGGTTCTGCCTGACGCTGGGCGCGATGAACGCCACAAAGCCATACGCGTCAGGAAGCATCGCCGATGACGGACGAAGAATATTCGAGCGGCACCTGCCGGTGGAGACGCTCCGCCCCGACTTGCACCGGGTGACGGCGCGGTTCGCCTTTGCCGAGGATGCCGAGGTGCCGACGGTACTGGAAGCATTGCGGCAGCTCCGCCTGGGGATCGACCCGGCTTACAGCACTTTCTTCGTTGGTCGCGAGACGCTGCTGGCGACCGACCGTCCCGGCATGGCGCTCTGGCGCGAACGGCTGTTCGCACTGCTGGCTCGGAACGCGCGGCGGGCGACGAAGTTCTTTCACCTGCCGCCTGAGCGTGTCTGCAAACTGGGGAGCGAGATCGAGTTCTGAACACCACTGCAGCGCGCTGGCAGCGGAGCGTGTGGAATGCGCGCGCGAGATGCGCAAGCGACGAGTGCGTCCTGGCTGCGCGTACCGCGTGCGGCGCGCGCCGGTCAGGGCGGGTATTGCACGTCGCTGCACGTCATGCTTCGGCGCGGCGTGGCCATCATCAGGGCCACCAATGTCGCGCCCGAGCGCGTAGTGCCAGAGCGCCTGGTGCGCGGTCGGCGCGTGCCAATGCCACCGCCGCAGCCGTGGATGAGACGTACTTCGAGGCGACCGGCACCAGCGACCTGTACTCGGCCATGTACTACAGCCACATCCTGCAATTCGAGGCGGCCGCTGCGATGTTCGCTGGCAACTTCGGCGAGTCGAGGCATGCGGAGCGCCGAACCGTGGCGCTGACCGATCCGATCGCCGACCAGATGGTGATGCTCGAACCGTTCGCCGCGATGGAGCTGTTCGTCCTCGTTCGATTCGAGCGATGGGCAGACGTCCTCGGTTCGCCCGTGCCGAAGCCTTCGCGATCGCTGCAGTTGGTGTTGTACCACTGGGCGTGTGGTGGGGCGTTGGCGGGTACTGGCAGGGCAACTGACGCCTCTGCGGCACTGCTGGCATCGAACGAGGCGATGTCAGGAATCCCAGCCGACGCGATGGTCGGGCCAGCCAATACGGCGCGTGCGGTCGCTGCCGTGGTACCGGCGGACCTTCGAGGGCGGATTGCCGATGCGAAGGGCGATGCGGGTGGTGCCATCGCGGCGTTCACCGACGCGGTCGCGGCGGAAGATCGACCTGGGTACAACGAACCACCCGATTGATTGCGGCCTGAGCGTGAACTGCGCGGCCGCGCGCTGTTGCGTGCCGGGCAGTCGGCACGAGCGGAAGCGGTAATTCGCGCTGATCTGGGACGAAACATCGGCAATCCGCGATCGCTAATCGGCGTCTGGGAAAATCTCGTGGCGCAACGGAAAGCAGCGACGACGGCGCGTGCCAGGTTCGACGCCGCATGGGCGTCGGCCGATCCAATACCATGGGGTCCAATACCATGGGGTCCAATACCATGGGGTCAGAGTCCTTGGAAGCTTAATACCATGGGGTCAGAGTCCTTGGAAGCTTAATACCATGGGGTCAGAGTCCTTGGAAGCTCATGGACTCCGATCATGGGGTCAGAGTCCTTGAAAAAGCACGGACTCTGTCACCAGTCGTCCGAAAGCGCATGGACTCTGTCACCAATGGCGCGAAAGAGCATGGACTCTGACCCCATGGTCGAAAGAGCATAGACTCTGACCCCATGGTCGAGAAAGAGCATGGACTCTGACCCCATGGTCGACC
>CAYMQV010000078.1:0-11874 GCA_964392395.1 uncultured Gemmatimonadaceae bacterium | reverse complement strand
GACCCCATGGTCGACCCCATGGTCCGCTCTGACCCCAGGGTCCGCTGCTCCCAAGGTCCCGCGAAACGCTCCGTCAACAGGCAGCCGCGAGCTCCCGAGCCGCGAGCTCAGTCTTCGGCGATGCCGCCGGCCGGGCAATCAGGAAGCCCTGTACATAGGTCGCGCCGTGCTGCGTGACCCACGCCAGCTCCCCCTCGGTCTCGATCCCTTCGGCCAGTGTATCGATGCCCAGTGCGCCTGCGACATTGAAGAGGTTGGCGACGATTTGAGCCTTGTACGGATCCTGATCGACGCCCCGGATCAACTCAATGTCGAGCTTCAGCAGGTCCGGTCGCAGCTCATGGATCAGGTTCAGCGAGGAGTAGCCGGAGCCTACATCATCCAGCGCCACCTTGAATCCGGCATTGCGGTAGAAGTCGAGAATCGTCCGCAGGTGCCGTGGGTCGTGCGCGCGTTCCGTTTCGACGATCTCGAAGACCACGTCGCTGCGCGCGATCGACGTCTGGTCCACGGCAGCCACGGTACTTCGCAGGCACGACGCGGGATCGTAGATCGCCGTAGGCGCGAAGTTGACGAAGAGCTTGCCGCGCAGTGCATTGGCATGTGCACAGGCGATGGCCGATCGGCGGGCTGCCAGATCGAGCTGAAACAGCAGCCCGGCATCGCGCGCCGATCCGAACATTCGGCCAGGCAGGATAAGCGCCGCATCGGTTCCGACGCCACGCAACAGTGCCTCGTGCCCGTAGATCGTCGAAGGTGATGAGGCGAGAACGATCGGCTGAAAGAAGGATGTGAGGCGCTGCTCCCGAAGCAATTCGATCAGCCACTGGCTCGACGCCTGCGCCAGAAAGCGCGACAGCGATTCCACCCGCGCCAGGTCATCCGTGACCGGCGCGGCACCCATCGGTGTCAGCAGGGCCCGGGTATCAGCCCGCTCGATCTCCGACAGCTGGGCGTGGAACGCGGCCACCACGCGATCCAGCGAATCCGCTGGGATGGCGTAGGCAACGCCCCCAGCGACCGTCGGCATGGTGCGCAGGCCGAGCCCGAACAGCATCGCACGCATCTTGTTGGCGACATGCGACGTCGGGAACCAGCAGTGCAGATCGCCGCCGCCGCTGATTGGCACCGGCAGAGTATCGCAGCGCATGCAGGTGCGGCGTTCTCGCGGAACTCCAGGCGAATCGTGAGCGGGAAGAATCGGCCGCATGCGTGTAAGTATCGGATCGTCAGCGCGGCCCTTTACTCACAGGTGCCAGCCCGCGTCTGACTGCCGGGCCGGTACACACGTCACCGAATTCCCGAATCGCTGCACGCCACGCAGCGTCGCCGCGGGGAATCCCGGCCTCTTCAGGAAACAGCACCGTCGATGTTCTTCACACGGCTCCGCTCCAGCGTGCGGTCGAATTTCGAGAGTACAGCCTACCCGACAGCCACCTTGATTTGTGTTGGCTCTCTCGTTTTTCTGCGACGATGTCACGCTCTGTCGGCGCATGTGTTCGCGTAGGTGCAAAATCCCACCCAGGGTGTCTCTCCACTCTGGCGACGAGCGCCTGCGGCCGATAGCTGCCGCCGCTCATGACTCTCGCAACGCGCGCCTCCCAGTCCGCAGCCGACGTCGCGGACCTGCTTCCTCCCGCTCCGCGAGCCGAGAGCCGCGGTAGTCGGCTATGCGAAGAGTCGCAGAGGCCATGCGCAAACGATACTCCTCGTACGCCGCGAGCAAGGGGAAACTGAAGAGCGCCAGTGCCAGATCGTTTGGGCTTTCATGAGGCAGGAAGTACCCGTGATGGGTGCCGCCAAGCCGCGGCACGAGCGTCAGCCACAACACCATGGGGTCAGAGTCCTTGATCACTTGAGAACTCAGCACCATCGGGTTCAGCGCCACCCGTACAAAACCCCCCGCCCTGCATCGCAGGGCCCGCACGCCTAACTTCCCGCCATGGTGATCCCAACATCACTCGCCACGCACCTCGCCGACCGCTACCTGCTCCTCCGCGGTCTCGGCGAAGGCGGCATGGCCACGGTCTACCTCGCCGAGGACCTGAAGCACAAACGACAGGTCGCCATCAAGGTCTTGCGCCCGGAACTCGGTGCTGCGCTTGGCGCCGAACGGTTCCTCCGTGAGATCGAGACCACCGCGAATTTCGGCCACCCGCACATCCTGCCGCTCTACGACTCGGGTGAGGCCGGCGGGTAGCTGTTCTATGTGATGCCGCTGGTGGAGGGGGAGACGCTCCGCGACCGGATGACGCGTGAGCGACAGCTGCCGATCGACGACGCACTCGCGATCGCGCGCGAGGTGGGTGAGGCGCTCGGCTACGCCCACGCGCGTGGGGTTGTTCATCGGGATATCAATCCGGAAAACATCCTGCTCGAATCGGGACACGCGGTGGTCGCCGACTTCGGCATCGCCCGCGCCGTGACGGCGGCCGGTGGCGAGCGGATCACGCAGACCGGCTTCGCCGTCGGCACTCCACTCTACATGAGCCCTGAGCAGGCGGCGGCGGACACTGACATCGACGGACGCAGCGACATCTACAGCCTGGGCTGCGTGCTCTACGAGATGTTGGCGGGGCAGCCGCCGTTCACGGGGCCCAACCTCCAGTCGATCACCCGGCAGCACCTGGTCGCCCATGCGCCGTTGGTCACCAACCTCCGACCTGCTGTCTCGCCGCAGGTCGCCAGCGCGCTGCAGCGTGCGCTCGCCAAGGAACCCGTCGACCGATTCAGCGCCGCCGATGGCTTCCTCAAGGCGCTCACGACGACGGAGATCGTGGCGGCCAGGCGGCCACCGCGACGGTTCGCGTTGCTCGTGCGCGGCGCTGCGGTCGCAGCGCTGATGCTCGGCGCCTGGGCGACATGGTCGGCGATCGGTCGCAGCGGTCCGCGCGCCATCGAACGCATCGCCGTGCTGCCGCTCGACAACGGCACGGGCGACAGCACGCAGCTCTTCTTCGCGGATGGCATGACACGCGAGATCATCGGCGTGCTGAGCGAAGTTGGCGTGCGTGTGCTCGGGCATCGTGCAGTGGCAGGGTACCGGGGCTCGACGCTGTCGCCCGCCGAGATCGCGAAGGCGCTCGGTGTGGATGCTCTCGTGACTGGCGTCGTCACGCGCGTGGGTGACGAGGTGCAGGTGGCGTACGAACTGATCGACCCGCGAAGCGGGGAGGTCATCGGTGGTGAATCGCTGACGCGTCGGGCAACCGCAGTGCTCGCGCTGCAGCGGCAGATCGCCGGCGACGTCGCACGGCGCATCCATGCGAAGCTGACGCCCGACCAGGCGCAGCGGCTGGCGGCGACACGCGCTGTCGAACCGCGTGCCTACACGCAGTATCTCCTCGGTCAGGAACAGGCCAACCTGCGCACGCCGGACGGCTTCTCACGGAGCTTCGTGCACTTTGCGCGGTCGCTCGCCATCGACTCGACCTTCGCCCCCGCGTGGGCGTCGATGGCGGTGTCGAGTGCCTATGCATTGATCTATCAGACAGCACCGCGCGACTCCGCACGCGCGCTGCTCGAGAAGGCTGCGGCGCGCGCAATGGCACTCGACGATCGCCTTGGCGACACCTACTTCGCGCTCGCGACGCTGCGCGTGCACATGGACTGGAACTTCGTCGAGGGCGCCCGGCTGTTCGCGGAAGGGCAGAAGCGCACGTCATCGACACAGGCACGCGCGCTCTATGGGTGGTCGATGTGGGAGACGGGTCGCTACACGGAGGTGCTCGTGTCGGCGCGCGATCTCGTGGCGCAGGAACCGACCACGGCGCAGTGGCGCAGTGACCTCGCCTGGAGCCTCTGGTCGGGCCGCGACCTGCCCGAAGCACGACCGGCGGCCGATTCCGCCATTCTGGTTGACTCGATGTTCTACGAGGGGCATGACGTCCAGAGCCTCATCCTGATGGACCAGGGCGACTTCGCCGGAGCCGCGCGCGCTCACCAGCGCGCCATCGCGTTGGCCGGTGGCGACTTCTGGGTGGCGCAGTTCAATAGCGGGCAGATCGCGGCCGCGCGCGGTGACACCGCGACCGTGCGACGGCTGCTGAAGGAACTCGATGGAGATCCGCGCCTCGCACAGCGGGCCGGATTGCTCTACCTCGCCGGCGACAAGGACGCGATGTATGCGATGTTCGATCGCGCGGTGGCCGTGCGTGATCCGGACATCCTGCAGATCGCGAATGCGATGCCGATTCTGTATCCGGTGCGCAAGGAGCCGCGGTATCAGGCGTTGCTGGCGAGGATCGGGTTACCGGTCGCCCAGCGGTGAACGGCCGCCCTGCAGCCGCGCACGATTGATCGTCATTCGTTCACGCTCCTGTTCATGCTGGTCCCGTCGGGCTCATGACGCCGCGATGCGGTCGCCACGCACCGGAATGCAACCATTGCACTCGATGGGTCGTGGATCGCCACCCAGCGGCGAACGTGCCGGGGCCCCACCGGGGAGGGAGCAGCCAGATACCCTGCCGCGCCATGAAGGCCATCGCCACATCACCGCTGACGAACACGTGCACCCCTCCGCCATCGATCGACGTTGTGTGACACCGGTGTGCGAACACTCCTCACGCGATCACCGCGCTCACGGGCCGTCGCAGGGAGCGCGGCATACCAGGTCCGCGCCCGAACCGAAGGATGAGATCAGGGCGTTTCCCGGCAAGACCAAGGTGCGCGGCAAACTGCGATCGAGTCGCCGATACTTCCACCGGCTGATTGATCATCGCGGTACTGATGCCGAGCACGGTGCACTGGAGCGCGAATCGCTCGAAACAGCGCCCCACCTCCATCCAATGCGCTGGATCGCTCTCGGCGCCGACAAAGACCGCGATGCCAGCCGAGCTCCTGATCTGCTCGACGTACTTCGCGGTCTCACCCTTCTCGGTGAAGACCATCCCGAACATCGCCTCACCAATCCAGCGCGGAATCGACGGATTCCCCGTCGTCGCCGAGAACAGCCCGTCACGATGATCGAGCGCTTCGCGGTTGCTGAACCTGATCCACTGCCGGAGCTCGGCCACGAATGCCACATCTTGCATCTGGGCAGCGTTCGCGGATACCACCGCGTCGAGGATGCTGTTGACTGCCGGCCGTTCCGTCAGCAGCATCAGCGACACGCGCTCGCTGGTGCCCGCTCGCTCCAGTGCGATGAGCTCAGACTGCGTCAGGGCGCGGCCGTCGTAGACGTTGCGCGCTGATTGGCGCGACGTGATTGCAGCAGCCAGCGGCGAGGCTGACGATGTGTCGGGAGACAGCTGCAGCCGGTAGCCGACGTCCAGTGCCGCCGGTGCACCGATCGCGCGCAAGCCGTTGGCAGCCGCCGCCTGTACGATGTTTTCGGCTGCACAGCCAAGCGATACGTACAGGTGATGATCGTCAGGATCGACTGCCGGGCACCGTCGGCTCAAGTCGGGAAGAATCGTGATGGCGTCAGGCGCGAGCCCGAACTTCCAGCACTGCGTATTGTGACTCGACGGCGCGAGCGTGGCTGCGCGGACCAATGCGTGGTGAACCGCCGTCAATCCAATGGCGCGCGTCACGGGATCGCGCCACAGCGCACGGGTTGCAGCTTCGTAGCGATTCTTGCTGAGCCATGCATCGACCGCGACGATCGCGATCGCTCCCGCACTGATGCCGGCTGTGGACCAGATGAACTGTCGACGCGTTGGCATGCGCTGTTTCGGCTGAAAGGAACGAAGGCTGACCGTCGTACCGATACCGACGAACACGGTACTGCAGAGGGGCTATTTCGCGGGACTGGCGGCAGGCACGGGGGCGCTGACATTGAACTCGATATCATCGATGTCGAATTCGAGATACGAGTAGTCACCGGCAGGCGCGTGCCACACACCGTCCCCGTGCGACGCCATGCGATGTACACCAAAGGCGCGATAGTCGCGGAGTGGTGTGGACCAGCGCATCTCGACAAACGACTTCCCGTCGGCACTCAACGCACCGCGCCCGTCGGCGACGAAGTCGATCAGTTCGCCCGCAGCATTGAACGACAGAACCGCGCTCACCGTGTGGGCGAGGTTGGTGAACGTGGCATTGACCGTCTGTGCATCGATCTCACGCCACGTGATGTTCGGCGATATCAGTGCGCCCGGCGCGAACACACACAAGTCGTTGAAGAGCGTGACCGTTTCCGCCTTGTCCATGATCGGTCCGCTTGCGTTGACGAGCGGGAACAGTGCCAAAAGCTTCACGCGCATGGTCGCGGACGGCCCGACGAAACGATGTAGTACTTTCACTGGAAGACCGAACATCGTCGCGTCCATGTAGAACAGTCGCGATGGCGCATCGAAGAAGTTGTACTGTTCCCCTGTGAACATCATCCATCGTGCTGCTGGGCCACTGCGGATCCGACCGTGAAAGTGCGCGCGAAAATTCTGCACACGCGGCTGCCCCACCGCGCCGCTGACGCGGATATACCGCTGCACGACGGGGGGTAGCGCCGCCATGTCCGCCTCGCGAAGGAGCGGCATCGAGGCTGTGCGGCGCAGGCCGTCGTTGACTCCTCGCTCAAACTGCGCACGCAGGCTCCACGGGCCGACGGACGCGAACCCGACGACGACCCCGACCAGCGCAATCACATTCGCAATCGTTCCGAATCGCGCGTCCGTCCACGACGACAGAATCGCGACCTGCGAGACCACAATAGCCGCTGCGCCGATCAGCCACCAGCGTGTGGGCCAGGCAAACAACGCGATGGTCGCGGCGACATGGAACAACGCCGCGAACAGCCAGACAATTCCCATCGGCTTGCTGATCTGCTGCGTGAGTTGTGGCATGTCAGCGAGACCGAAAGCCTTCGCCGTACCCGAGAGGTGAATGAGTCCGTGAAACAAGAGCAAAAGTGCGAAAGCGATTCTCATCTGTCCAGACCCTTGAGACGTCGGTACGATCGACCGCAGCAACGCGCAACTTTCAAATGCTACCGAGTCCTCCGCCACATCCTTGGCTGAGTTCGTAGGGTTCGGGCCTTTTCTCGTACAAAGCGGTGGACACAGCGTTCTCATGCGTGCGTATGTATGTGAAGCTGCACGGTGATCACTCCGACTCCAATCCGCGATGGGCACGCGAAAACGCGGCGAGGTCGCGCTCCCGCAGTGCACGGCGCACATGGAACGGCACTCGCCTGGCGAAGCTTCCGGGGCAACACGAGGAACGGTCCCTGACATTCGCCTCAAAGCGACACCGAAGGCGACGACGTCGTACGCCATTTCGTCAACATCCGACTCACCGTGGGAGCGGACGAGAGGGCGTCGTCGGATCCGTTTCAGTGGGCTGAGCAGCTGCGAGCCGTTGGCCACCACGGAGTGTCTTCGCCTGCGAAGCGCGGTGCGCCATCGTCGTCGCGTTCGATGATGGCAAGGAGCATCGTCCGGAAAGCGTTTAGCTTCTTCTCCAACGCCTTCCTCTCGCCTTCTCCATTCCCACGTGACTCTCGTCTCCTGCTCCAACATCGGGATCTCTTTCGGCGCGACCGAACTCCTCAAGAACATCACGTTCACCGTGGCCGCGGGCGAACGGTGGGGAATCATCGGACGGAATGGTGCCGGCAAGACATCGATCTTCAGCGTCATCACTGGTGACCTCGAGCCGGCGACGGGGAGCGTCGCAAGGAAGCCGGGACTTCGGCATGCGCTGCTCGACCAGCACCGGGCCTTCGAAGGCGCCACCACCGTCTGGCAGGCGGGTGCGGCGGCCTGGCGTGACGTGATGGCGCTCGAGCAGCGCATCGCCGACCAGGCGATGGCCCTGGGCGAACTGGGCGACAAGGTCACCGACGAGATCCTCGACCGGTTCGGGCACGACCAGGAGCGCTTCGCCGATCTCGGAGGCTACGTCTACCACGCGCGTGTCGATGCGGTGCTCCAGGGGCTTGGCTTTGACGCCGAGGAGTCGAAAGAGCGTCTCGTATCGACCCTGTCAGGAGGCGAGCGCGGGCGCGTGGGCCTGGCGGCGCAACTCATCGCGCCGGCCGACCTTCTGCTGCTCGACGAACCCACCAACCATCTCGACCTCGACACCACCACCTGGCTCCAGGAGTGGCTCATGGAGGCCGATGAGACGGTGATCGTCGTGTCGCACGATCGGGCGTTCCTCGATTCGATCTGCACCAACATCCTGCATATCGAGGCGAAGTCGAGCGAGGCGTACAAGGGCAACTACAGCCAGTTCGTACCGCAGCGTGCCGAGCGCCGTCTCACGCGCGAGCGAGAACTGGAGAAGCAGCGCGCGTATGTGAAGAAGGAACAGGATTACATCATGCGCAACCTCGCGGGCGTGAACTCGTTTCAGGCGAAGGGCAAGCGGAAGCGGCTGGAGCGCCTGCCCCGCCTCGCACCGCCTCCGGGCGATCCGGCGGCGATGTCGCTCGAGTTCAAGATCGGTGAACGCGGCGGCGACCAGGTGGTGGCGATCGACGCGCTGCGCGTGGAAGTCCCCGGCCGTGTGCTGGTGGAAGACTTCACCGCCGTGCTGCGACGCAACGACTTCGTCGCGCTCGTCGGCCCCAACGGCGCAGGGAAATCGTCATTCATCTCCACGCTCCTTGGTGATCGAACGCCGGCCAGTGGCGAGGCGCGAGTCGGCAGCTCGATCAGGCCCGCTTACTTCAAGCAGGACCTCTCCGACCTGCCGCTCCGCATGTCGCTGTCGGACGCGATCCAGGCGCAGCGACCAACGTGGAATCGCGGTCAGGTGCAGAACCACCTGGGCGCGTTCGGTTTCACCGGCGACGAGGTGTTCCGGGAAATCAGCACCCTGAGCGGCGGCGAGCGGGCCCGCGTGGCGATGGCGATCATCACGCTGTCGGGGGCCAATCTGCTGGTGCTCGACGAGCCGACGAATCATCTCGACGTCGAGAACATCGAGGTGCTCGAGGATGCGCTGGACGAGTACGAGGGCACGGTGCTGCTGGTGAGCCACGATCGGGCGTTTCTGCGCCAGGTCGCCACGCGCGTGTGGTGGTTCGACGGAGCGCGGCTGGTGGACTTCGACGGCACTTTTGTCGAGTGGGAAGCGGATCGGGCAGGGCGCGTGTAGCGTCAGCCCGCACGCGTCAGTGGAGGAAAAATGATCGGCGTGTGCATCAGGCCATGCGGCGTTGTGCCACGGCACGCTCGTCATGCTCGAACGCGTCGGCAAAGCTGTCGATCTCCTCCGCATTCAGACCGAGCCGCGTCGCGACGCCGCGCCATGTAGCCACCGCGCGCTCTACGGTGCCAAGTACTGCGGCGGCGCGATCGGACGACAGTCCGAAGTAGCGCGCTGTGCTGAGCAGCGAGTCGATGGACGCCTCCGGGCCAGTCTCCTCACTGATCCACGTCTTGAGTTCGCGCGCGCGATCCGGGAACGGATTGACGTCGAAGGCCGGCGACAGGCGCCACAGTTCGCCCTCCACGTGCAGGAACCCGTGGTTGTGCAGGTGATCGTCGATGTTGTTGATCAGAATGGAGAATGCGATACGGCGCCAGAGTTCTTCGAGATCGGCTGCCGAGTCGGCGCTCCGCTGCCGAATGACGTCTGCGATCTCCGTGTACGCGTGCTCGCCGCTGTCCCCGGGCGCAATCGTCATCAGGGTCGCGGCCGACACGAAAAGGAGTCGACGCTCGGCGCCCGTCACCGCGTCGCGGACACGGTCGAATCGGCGCACCAAGGTGACCGACACGCCATCGCTGTCCACCACGCGTGCTGCCGCCGCGTCGATGCCGGCATCGCGTGCGAGGTGGAGTGCCAGCACTTCGCCCTTGGTGTAGGCGCGCGTATCCGTCACGCTTGGAAACTTGCCGAGACAGAGCCCCCAGGCTTCGTCGCGAACGCTGCACTTCGGCCGCATCCCGCCCAGCGAGGTGCCACGACCGCGCAGATAGTCGAGGTCGGCCAGTGTCTCCGTCTGGAGTTCAACTGCCTGCGTGGCGCGGAAGAGGTCAGGCAGCTCGAGGAGTGGCGGCGCAGTCCGTCGTCCGGGCTCCTGCGCGCGCAGGCACACGCCCTCGTCGTGGCGGAACCGAAGCGCCCCGATGCGCGAGGCGTCATCGACCGCGAGAAGGAAATCCAGCGCCGTGACCATCGCATCCATATTTTCGCCACGTGCTTTCGCTGCCTGGCGCCGTTTCGCATGGTCACGGCGAATCACGCGCCGAGCCCATCCGTCAGGCTCGGTGTCGGCGATGGCGCCGTGGAATCTCGACGCGTCCGGATCGGTGACGCGGGGGGCGAACTGCGGGCCGCTCACCAGCGGAAGCGTCGGGTCGATCGCGTAACGGGTAGGCGAGCGAAGCCACGCGGCGGCGTACTCGAAGGACGCGTGCTCCCGCCGACCCTCGAGGGTGTAGCGCAATTGGCCGACGAGGGTGTCGCCGATCAGCACCTCGAGTCGGTGTTGGGCCGAAGGGGACACCAGGTGCTACTTCGGCTGCGGGGTCCGCTTCGGGCGGACCCTCATTGGCAGGTCGGCGATCTCCAATGCGGTGCCCGTCTCATCAGCCTGCGGGTCGGTGCTGCGCTCGAGCCCGCCCCACTCGAGGCCGAGGACGAACAACGCCATCAGGTAGGTGCCCATCGCCACTTGGGGATCGCCCTGTTCGACTCGGCGGAAGGTCTGCCGGGTCACGCCGATTCGCTCGGCCATCATGGCGGCCGTCAGTTTGCGACGGCGGCGTGCGATGTTGATCCCGCGACCCACTTCAACCAGTGAGCGCCGGACACGTGATGGGAGGATGCCAGTGTTCGCCATAATGAGTTCCGTATCGTCCTTAGGCTTGCTTCAAGGATGATACATCAACCTTCGCGACTGGTCAACCGGCCGTGGCCGCACCGCACCAAAATGGAGGTTTGACTCGTCCTTACCCCGCAGATTCCCCCTGTACGCTCACAGTCGTGGCCATGTGGGCGGGTGACGCGGGCCACGAGATCGTCGAACGGGCCGAGCGTCTCGAGGCCCTGATGGGCATGTGGACGGGCGAGATGATCACGGAGGCGACGTGGTCGGACGCGCACCAAATTGCCCGCGAGACCGCGCGCGGCGAGGTGAAGCTGATGCGTGCCCGCGCAATCGCGGAAGAGGGTGCGGCCCTGCGGCGCCAGGTCGACGCGGCCGAACATCGATTGGTGCGCGAGCGTGGGCGGCATCTCGCATGCCAGGCATCCGATGATGAGGACTTGAACTCGGTGTTCCATCGTGCGATGCAGCGCGGCGGTCAGGTGGCCGCACTCCTCGAACGTGCACATGGGCTGCTGGGGTCTCCCACGTGGTCGGCGGAGCAGCTGCGCGAGGTACGGGCGTTCGCCGATGGGTTGAGCACGTGAGCACGAACCAGAAGAAGAATGTGTTGCTGGGGACACCGCTGGAGGCAGCGGTGCTGGATCCGCGGTGGGCGGCGGCGGTGACGTTGAATAAGGGAAGCGGACCGTCGACGGGCCTGCACTCGAGCGGGTAGCGCGGCGTCACTTCAGCGCGAGAATTGTGATCCCCGTCCGGCCTGCGCGTACACACTTCGTAGGGCGCAAGAACCAGAAAACCCCGCATTTCTGCGGGGTTTTCGACGTTTGGCGGCCGAACGTGAGAGCGTTGGCGAAAGAGCGCGAGAATGGCTGGCGGTAGAGCGTGAGAGCCCTGTAGGCGTGCAAGGTGTCTCGTCAGTATTTCACACTGTATCGCCAGATGCAAAAAGGCGCATACCCTGCCTATATTTTGATTGATGCCGCGGCGGTAAACATCTGTCGTCTTTGATGCCTGGTCGGCCCCACCAGACCATCTGAAGGGTCAGAAGCGGTGACCTGCGAGATCGTCGGCGGCGAGCAAGCCTTTTCGGCGACCTCCGATACGCACGCGATGCGACGCCATCCGTCTGCAGGTCGATGACCAAACGC
>CAYMQV010000077.1:0-18967 GCA_964392395.1 uncultured Gemmatimonadaceae bacterium | reverse complement strand
CACGCCGCAGGGCTGCAGCGACGCGGACCTCGCACTGATGCGCCGCCTCGACGCGCTGCATTTGGACCTGCCGTTCGCGGGGAGTCGGATGCTCCGTGATCTGTTGCGTGGGGACGGCATCGCCATTTGGCGTGATCATGTCCGGACCCTCATGCGGCGTATGGGCATCAACGCGATCTACCGTCGGCCGCGGACCAGTCATCCGCATCCCACCCAGCCCATCTCTCCGTACCTGCTCCGCGGCCTGACGATTGATCGGCCGAATCATGTGTGGGCGACGGACATCACGTATGTCCCGATGGCGCGCGGCGTCGTCTACCTGTGCGCGATCATGGATTGGGCCGCACGCAAAGTGCTGGCGTGGCGTGTGTCCGCGACGCGCACCGCCGACTTCTGCGTGGCCGCGCTCGAGGAGGCCCTCGACCGCTTTGGCTCGCCCGAGATCTTTAGCACCGATCAACGGTCGCAGTTCACCAGTGACGCCTTCGTATCGGTGCTCCGTCGGCATGACATCCAGATCAGTATGGATGGCCGCGGCTGCTGGCGCGACAATGTGTTCGTGGAGCGACTCTGGCGCTCCGTGAAATACGAGGCCGTGTCCGCCGTGCGCACCGGCCTGAAACGCTGCTTCACCTTCTTCAACCACCGGCGCCCGCACACGGCGCATGCCGGCCGCACGCCCGAGCACGCGTACACCACCTCAGAGCCGAATCCGTCGGCTGTGTCCACCCGCGCCCGTGTACCTAAAAAAAGCCGCCTGACCTGTCTTAACCCGTCCGACGACCTCTGTGCGAGCCGCTTGCCAATGCGTCCGGAGGCGTGCGTGCGAATCTGGCTGATCTTGCCCCACGAGCGCTTCGAAAGCTTCGGGCGCGCCAACTCGAGCGTCAAGGGGAACCCGGCGCGATGCGGTTGGCTGGTGAGCGCGACGGCGATGACGGTCCCTGAGCGCGCCTTGAATACGTCGTGACTGAGAATCAGCACGGGCCGGAGCCCGGCCTGCTCATTACCGCGGGTCGCGTCGAGCTCCGCCCATCGGATCTCGCCTCTCAGTATGCCGGCCATTCCGCCTGATCAGCGGCGAGGCCCTCTTCGGCCACGGCCCGCTCTTCGTTGGGGTCAAGCTTGGCGCGTTCCTCGATCAGTCGGCGGTGTTCGAGGCGGTCCAGCTGGGCGGCGAGGGCGGCTTCGATCGCCTGACTCCGGTTGGGATAGGGGGCGTCGCGCACCAGCCGATCGACGAGGGTCAGGGTATCGAGCGAGACAGCGACCTTGGCTGTCGGCATGGACACCTCCAATGGCAGGAGGATACGTCACTCCCACATGTCCGCACATGAAACTGCACCGGTGCGGACGGCGATGGCGTCTACGCACAAGGGACGGCAACCGTCAGCTCCAACCGGCGTGTGGGGGCGAGCACGCGATTACGGCGCAAACATCTCGCCGAGCGTCGTCAATACCGCGGTCTGCGTACTCGGACTCAGTGTGCCCAAGCGCTTGGTGAGCCGCTGGACGTCTACCACCCGCAACTGATCCAGAACTACTTCTCCAACGCGACCGCCAAAGCGACTGGCGACGCGGGTGGGATAGGCCGTGCCCTTCGACGTCAATGGTGCGACGAGCACCGTCCGGATATGCTGGTTCATTTCATCCGGCGACACCACGACACACGGCCGTGTTTTCCGAATTTCACTCCCCACCGTGGGATCGAGCGTGACCAGATAGACGTCGAAGCGGCGCGCGGCTCCAGGCTTCACCATTGCCAATCCGAGCGATCGAATTCGGTCTCGGCCGGTGGATCGAGGAGCGCATCATCGCCCGCCGTGGCCATGCGCGCGAACGCGGCGGCCCAACCAGCGCGCGCCCCGTGCAGCGGTCGGACAACGAGCTCGCCAGCGCGTGCTTCAACGTCGACTTCGGCATCGGTGGCGAACCCGGCGGCTTCCAGCAGCAGGCGCGGCAAGCGAAGTCCCTGCGAGTTCCCAATCCGGACAATCCTGGTCTTCATCCGCGCTCCGATGGTCGTGATTACACCGTAATCACCAAGTGGCGCGCGCGCAAGCGCCTGACGGCCGTCACCTCCACCCCTTGGCCCACGGCTGGCAAGTGCTCAATCGGCGAAGTCGTCATCCCAGCTCTTCAGCAGAACGGTCTCGTGTTCGCGCACCACCACACGCGCCAGTGCGCCGCTGAGAAAGCCACCGCTGTCTTGCAGCCGGACGGGGTCCAGCCAGACCTTCGCACGATTGGCGTCACGATCCACGTGGACATGCGCTCGTTCGGCACGGTCGCCGGCGAAAAGAAGAATCGGTATGGACCGACACGGGGCACCGCGGGCATGACAAAAATCCATCGTCCAGAGATGTGCCGCGAACTTCTGGGCCATGGCCGCACAGCGCGACTGGCGCCGATCCGGACCATCTAGGCCCCGTGAATTCGCTACGAGCTGCGTGTTTCGGATGTGATCAGGCACCGGTCGCAGCCGCACCTTCGCCGCATGCGAATCATCGCCCACCGCGCCCGACATTCGGGACATCAGCAACTCGTGGCGTGCGCGGTCATACCATGGTTATACTCCGGTATGAAAACCGCCATCTCCCTCCCGGATGAGCTGTTCGAGGAAGCGGACCTCCTCGCCACTCGGCTCGGCATGTCGCGATCACAGCTCTACGGCTCGGCGCTGGCCGAATACCTCGCCAAGCATCGCGACTCAGGCATCACGGACGCGCTCGATCGCGTGTACGCCGGCAAGAACGCGGCTGGCGACGAGGAGCAGAACCGCGCCGCACGCGCTGCAATGTGCCGCGCAGAATGGACGTGACCCGCGGCGAGATCTGGTGGGTGGATCTCGCGGATCCGGCCGGCGCTTCACCCGGGTACCGCCGACCGGTCCTCGTGGTGCAGGCCGATGCGTTCAATCGCAGCCGGATCGGCACGGTCGTCGTGGTCGTACTCACGACCTCCATGCGGCTGCTCGGCGCACCGGGCAACGTGCTGGTGCCGCGAAAGGTCAGCGGGCTGACGAAGGATTCGGTGGCAAATGTGAGTCAGCTGTTCACGGTTGACCGTAGTGGGCTCGTCGAGCGTGCGGCACAGTTGCCGCGTCCGCTGATGACGCAGGTGACTGATGGATTGCGGCTGGTGCTGGAGCTCGCGGGCGCAAACCGCTGAGGATCGGCATCGGACACCAGTGAGCCAGCGCCCGCGACTGCCAGTACTATGGAAGCGCGTTGCGCCATCATCGCGCCGCGCTTCCGAACCTTCGGCCACGTCAGAACGCCTGCTGCCAGCGCACGACGGCCGCGTGCTCGGTGGTCCGCGAAAGGTTCGGGTGTGTGACATCGATCCCCGCGCTCAGGCGCGTCGTCGAGGTCGGGATCCAGCTCGTGGCCAAGCCCGCAGTGCGGACGTAGCGTGGGGCGCCAGCGACGAGCAGCGGCAGCCGTTCGTCGAATCGCACCCGAAGCAGACCGGTGCGCACTCCGAACTCCAGAGCGCCCAGCCGGCCGTTCGGGGTGACCTCCTGCGTGGCCGCGCGCGTGCCGCCCATCACCAGCGCCGCTCGCAGCGACACGGCACTGGCCTGAAAGTTCTCGCGCCGCTCACCGAGGCGGACCATCTGCCACTGGTGTGCCGCTTCGGCGCCAGTCATCCATCGCGCAGTGCCGGCCACGCCACCCACTGACGCGCGCCCACGGTTGCCGTCGGCGAAACTCGTGCCCGATGCCGAGCCATCGTCGCGAAAGACCACCAGCGGGAGTTGGCTCACGGACAGGAGACGCGCGAGCGATGGGATTTCTGCCGAACCCTGTTCGCGCCCTGCGAGCACGCTCCCCTGCAGGTCGACGTAGCGGGCGGCTTGTTTGGTGCGCCAGCCACCGTGCAAAAGCAGGTCATGCCCTGCGCCGCCGACTGCGCGCACGTCGCCGTCGGTGTCCACTGTCGGGACGTCGGTCCCGATCGGTGTGCGGAAGCCACCGACTGCCACCCGGAACCCGCCGCGACTGTGCTGAAGTTGCCCACCGAAGCTTCGGCTTGGCATCAGCGCATTGACCTGACTCCGTTCGGGAAACAACAACGTGCTCGATGATTGCATACGCTCGGTGCCGAAGGCCGGCCGGAATCGTCCGAGGCGAACCGTGGTGCCACGTCCCATCCACCCGACGAAGGCATCCTGCACGAGCACGCGCCCCTGCCCGAAGTCGGGTTGCAGGCGGACGTGCCAGCCGTCGTCACGCGCCGCGTCGAACACGAGGCGGGCGCGGCGCAGCAGTAGTCCGTCGGGCGCACGCGTGGCCGAACCGCCTACCCAGCGTCCATCCACCTGGAGGTAGCCGCCGAGCGTGAGTCGGATGCCCTCGCTGGTCGCCACGGTCGCGCGGCCGCGTTCGTCGTCCGAGCCGCGCGGTGCGGCTTGCCCGCCTGCAGTCGCCACCGCAGCCACCGAGGTGATGGCGGTGAGTATGAGCGTGATGGAGTGCCGGTGCATCAGCACTTTCCTGCAGGCTCGAAATGCTTGATACTGGGCTTCCAGATACGCCAGTGCAGCGTTGGTCTCTTTCTTCATGTCGACGCCTGTGGATGACTACGCGGAAAACCCGCCAGCGCGTCGTGGCAGTGAATGGACGTGACCCACTACAAGCTGTCCTGATCGCAATATCTCGGTGCCTGTCTCAGCAGCACCCGTGGTCAGGCGCCCGCGCGCGGACGCTTTCGCATGCTCTCGCCGGCAACCCGCTCCGAACCGCACTCATCCAATCGACATACCCCGTGGAGTCGGCCGTGGTCCAGAATACGCGCGCCGCTGCCGCCGACGAAATAACCGGGACATCGTTTTTCGTGCTGCGCTTCGGCGTGGGTAAATGTCACTGGTTCCTTGCGGGTCATCTCTCGTGCTGCGCGTGCGCGAATCAAGGTTCCGCGCCTGCGATACAGGTCATTCCCATCACGAAGTCAGATCACTCGCGACGCGCTGATCTGGAGCAGACACCACCCCTTCACAGTGTCTGCCGCTGCACCACCCGCTGCAGCCGCCCGATCCACCGCCGCAGCTCCTCGGCATCGACCTGCACCGCATTCAGTCCATCCACACCGCGGTCGGAATGGCGCGCGATGTCCGACTCGAACTCCATCGTTTCTCTCGGGGCGTACGCGTTCAGAATGCGCGCCCACGGTTCCACGACGACGTCCGACGCGTGCTGTGGCGACACGGCCCCGTTGCCCGAGACGACGCCAACCCACAGCAACGCCACCAGATCACGGGCAAAACCCACGAACACCAGTTCGCGCCCGCGGCCGGCCGTTCCGGTCTTGCCGGCCAGCGCATAGTCGTCGCTCAGCACACTGGCGGCGCGCCAGGCGGTGCCCTGCCGTGCAACACCCTGCAGCAGCGAATAGGTCTCGTTGGCCGACATCGGTGACATCAGCGGCGCGGCAAGCCCTGTGGCATCGTAGCCGCTGAAACGCGGCAGCAGCGCGCGGTCGCGTGTCCGCAATGCGGCGTACGCGGTCAGCAGATCGAGTGGCGCGACGGTCTGAATGCCAAGGCCGTCGGCGGGATTGGTGTTCACGTTCCGCAGAATGCCGGCATTCACCAGACGTTGCTTCGCCGGCAGGCTGAGCCCCGACATGAGGCACGCACCGAGCAGGTTGTCGCTCCGGAACATGGCTTCGGCAATGGTTCGGTCGGGTGCTTCGGCGCCACTCAGTGTTGCGAGGTACTGGTGCACCTTGGGATCGGGGCAATGACTGCCCATCAGCTCACCGAGCGTCTCGTCGGTGTACATGTTGCCGTCATCCAGTGCTGCGGCAAGCAGCAGCGGCTTGATTGCACTTGCAGGCTGAATGCGCCCGATGCGCAGCAGATCGGCACCGGCGGTGGTGCGGCCGTGACGACCGGTGTAGCTCACGATCTCGCCAGTCGAGACGCGCATCGCGACGAAAACACCGGCGATTTCCCGCTTTGGCGTACTGTCGTTCGCGCGACGGGGACGATCAGGGCCTTGCAGTCGGCGCACCAGCGACGTGAGCTGCTTCTCGGCAGCCCGTTGCAGGTCGGCATCGAGAAACGTCCGCACGCTCGACGGGCAGTTCACCGATGGCTCGCAGGTGGCGAAGCCGTCGCGGACACGGGAGACGTAACCGCGGTACATCGGCGGCGCGGCAGCAACCAGTCGTGCGCGCGACGGTGCAAGACGCTTCTTCGTTACCGTAAAGCTGGTGTCGACCCTGCGCATCTTCTGAAACACGTTGGTGATGGCCGTTCGGCGCGCGGGCAGCTCATTCAGTGCCGGATCACGCTCTCGCGGATTGGCCACCAGATACGCCAGTTCTGCCGCGTCGGCGGGCGAGAGTGCGGTGGCCGACTTGCCATAGTACGAACGCGCCGCAGCATCGATCCCGTTGCGATTCCGGCCGAGGTAGACGCTGTTGAGGTACAGCTCGACGACAGTCTTCTTTCCGAAGCGCGCGGTGAGGTATGTACCCAAACCTGCTTCGGCGAGCTTGCCGGTCCAGCTGTGGTCAATCGGCATGCGGTCGGCGCAGAGCGCTCGCGCCAGCTGCATCGGGATGGTGCTGGCACCGCGTCGCGCGTTGTCGCCTGGCTTCAGGTTGCCGAGGGCGGCGGCCACAGTGCCGATTGGATCGACACCGCGATGATACCAGGAGTTCAGTCGGCGATCTTCGACCGCGGTGAAGGCCAGCGGAACATGCTTGGGCAGCGATGCAATCGGCAGGTAGCGATCACGCGTCGGGTCCAGATATCCCATCCGCTTGCCGCTCGCGTCCAGCAGTTCGGTTCCATTCTTCAGGGCGAGTACCCGCGCGCCGATGCCGCACGGCGCATGACCGTAGAAAGGGTAGAAGAGGATCAGCGGCATGACCGTAGTCAGGCCGAGCAGCACCAGGGCACGTCGCTTCGTGATGCGCATGGCAGTGCAGAGTGCGGGACGCCGTCGAATCCGGAGGCCGAAGGCCACTCGGAGGAGCAGAGGCAGCAAGAGGCGCGCCTCGGACATCTGTACGCGGCCCACTGCTCAGTTGTGTCGCCCGCCGCGCTCAAATGGTTGCCTTGCAGTTCAGCTCGCCAGGTCAGCCGGCGTCGGGCGTCGGCTGTTTCGCGCTGGTCGCGGCGCGCAGGCCGACGTAGAGCAACAGCCCCGCCGGGCCGAACATGAACGTCAGGAACAGGCAGGGCACCACCAGCAGATGCTTGATGCCACGGTCGGCGGCGTCCATCACCATCCAGCAGCCGATGAAAAAGTCGACGGCGAGATAGTGCACCCAGCCAGCCAGGATCGCGCGGTCCTGGGTGAACAGCGCCTTTACCTCCGCCAGCGACCCGAAGCCACCATCCGGATTGGCCGGTGCCGTGGAGAGCGCCCAGATGTAGAGCACCGCCATCGCGAGCGGCACGACGAAGCGGAGTATCGGTGCGGTGCGTTTCGGCTGGAACACCAGTACGATCCAGCTCAGCAGCGCGGTGGTGTTCGCGTACTGGAACAGCTGTGCATCGGACATGATCAACTCGTCGGGAATGAAAGCAGCTGGTGGCCAGCGAGAGCCTGGGCCATCGCCGCGAGAAAAAGCCCGGCACAGGCCAGCGACGCGAAGACGATTCCCGTGCCTTCCGTGCTGTCGTCGGTAATGGAGCGGACGCCCCCAAGCCCGAGCACACGCAGCGGCAGCAGCGCTTTTACTTCTTCGCCGGTACCGGCTGCGGGTTCGCCCTGATCCATCCGCACGCCTTCTGATCACCACCGTCGCACCCACGCTTGTAGAACTCGGCGGCGCGGGTGACACTCTTCGCGGTGATGGACGAGCCGCTCTCGTACATGCTCGCCAGCCACGAGCAACTCGGCGAAAAGCCGGCTTCGCATCCCTGGCTCAGGTACTGGCCTGCGCGAACATCGTCACGCATGACGCCGGATCCGCGCAGATAGCCTGCGCCGAGGTAGGCACACGACTCGGCACTGCTGCTGCTGGCGGCCGTGCACGCCTGTCGCCAGAACCCGATCGCCCTCACCGAATCACGAGTCAGCCCGCCACGACCGCTGGCGGTGAGGATGCCGAGCACGTTGCATCCGACCGCGTCACCGCCAGTGCAGGCGCGTTCGAGGAGCGTTGCGGCGCGTGTCTCGTTCTGGGCGGTGCCCTTGCCAGCCGCCGTTGCCGCGCCCAGCATCGCGCATCCTTCGAGATGACTGCCGTCGCAGGCCTTGGCGTAAAGAAGTGCGGCCTTGGTGTCATCCGCCGGGCCACCCTCTCCCTTTGCGATCGCAAGACCGATGTAGGTGCAGGCTGCCGCCGACCCATCGTCGCAGGCGCGTGTGAAGAGCTGGCGCGCCTTGCCCCGGTCCATCGAGAGGCCCTCGTGACGTGAGTCGTACATCCGGCCGAGGTTCATGCAGCCATCGGGGTCCTGCACGTCGCAGGCGACTTTGTAGAGCCCGATCGCGCGCGGAACACTCTTCGTGGCGCTGTTGCGGCCATACTCGAAGTTGAGCCCCTGTGCGACGCAGCCCGCCGCTACGCCGCCGTCACATCCTGGAGCCGCGCGCGATGTCGAGGCGCGTGTGGCCGAAGTCTGCGCGGCGAGGGTGCTGGCGCTCGCCATGTTGACCGCCGGGGTTGTGCCGAGGTTGCCCAACTTGGAAGAGACGGTGGATGACGTGATGGATGAACCGGTCGATGCTTGTGTTACGGTCGTGGTGGTTGCCGGCGCCCCCGTGTTGGCTGCGGCCGGACGCGGCGGTTCGACGACCGAACGACCGCCGCGCTGTACACCTGTCGCAGGCGGCACTTCCGGCGTCGTCGCGGGCCTGGACTCAGCGGCGGTGATGTCGCTGAGTCGATCGCGTCGCACGAAGACGAAGTCGCCCTGATCGCTCTCGATGCCGGGCACCGCGCTGAACGTCGGCGTGGTGTGCGCGACGGCCGCCACCCGCGGATTGATCTCGCCCGCCAGCTGTTGCGCCATGAAGACCGGGGCGCGACGTGCCTTGAGTGCGGCGATGATCTCCATCGAGAAGATGCTCACCTGCGGCACCGTCTCCTTCGAGGTTCCGGCCGTCATTGCCTGCCGGCTCGAGCGTCGGGCGTAGAGCAGGGCACCAGCGATCGCACGCTGGTTGTCGGCGGGCAGCACCACGCGTTCATCGTTGCTGCGATTGAGCGACCCGCTGAAGCAGGCATCGGTGATCAGCAGGACGGAGCGGGCCTTCAAGGTGCGCAGCCAGGTGCGGATCGACTCGTTTGGAATCCACGTGCTCTTGCGCGCATTGGCGGCGTCGGCTGCCAGCCAGTACCCCTCACGCCCCGCCTCGTCGAAGCCGCCGTGACCACTGTACACCACCAGCAGATTGTCGTCGGGACCAAGGCGGCGCGCCACGGCTTCGAGGGAGTCGAGAATCGCTTCGCGGGTGGGATTCTTCACCACCTGCACGTTCTTCGGCTCGAAGGTGTACTCGCGCGTGATCACCGCCCTCAGGCTGTCCGCTTCCTTGATCGGAAACCGCAGCGACGGCAGCCCACTGCTCGGCTGCTGTTCACCGACGGCGAAGATGATGGCGTGATAGGTGCCGAATCCGCCGTTCTGCGCGCTCGGTGATCGCTGCTCCAGCCCACGTCGCACGCCCTGTGCATCGGCGGAGAACACGCAGAGGGCGGCGAGCAGCGTGCACGCTGTCAGTCGGCCGAGCGTCGGCATGCTGGTCGGTAGCGAAGTCTCACGCATATCCCTGGCCTCGGTGATGCGATGGGTATCCTGTACGTGACGCGGACGTGCGTACTGCAACTGAAACACCAGCCGTGCGTGTGCCACCGCGTCCGCCCTGCCTCTGAACGACGATCGACGTCACTACGAGTCTCGCATCCGACTGCATCATCGGCCTGCGACTACCCGCAATTGCACGCGCTGCACTGACCAGGTGGCCGGTGCTGAGCCCGGACGGGCGCCCAGACCACGCGTTCCCATCCGCCCGCGCAACAGGCCGCCGATCGCCGACTCGGCGCCACCACGCGTCATCTCCGCCGACACCACGGCATCCCACTCGAACACATCGCGTGGCAATTCCTGCTCCGACGTCACCAGCAGCAGCGACTCGATGCCGACGTCGTTGGCACCGAACGATGCAATCCGGCCACTGCCATCGGTGACGGGGATCAGCTCAGGCCACACTTCCTTGTTGCCGATGAAATATGGCACGCGGTTGGAGGCGTTGGTGCCATCGGCTGGAAAGAGCAGGGTAGCCTTGCCCTTGCCGTCGATGTTGAACACATACACGAATCGCGGCTGACGCGCGGGTGCGGCGCTCACCCGTGCGGTATCGGAAGTGAGCCGGAGCTGGATGACCGTGCCCGCTGGCAGTGAGTCGCTGGCGAGCGCTGTACCCGACACGCTGTCGACCACCACCAGCCGGTACGGGAACTGGCCCTCGTCGGGCGGAGGGACGATCGTCAGCCAGGTTCTCATCCGGCCAAGCGCTTCGGCGCGCAGGCGCAACGAATCGCCGGCGGCGGCGGCGGCGGCACCGTTCGCAACGGTGAACCAGTTGGTGCGCGGTGGGAACGCGCTGGTCACGGTGTCCGCCGCACTCGCGTTGGACCTCACCCACGCATAACTGACGGCATCGCCGGTCACTCGTCCCGAGAGCACGTAGAATGCGCCGTCCGGCACTTTCTCTCTGGTAATGCCAGCGGCCTGTGTCGTCCCGCCGATCGCCAGGGCGCCATCGAGCGCTCGCGTGGGCGGCATCGAGAGCGACACGGCAGGATGGGTCAGCCCGAGCTGAGCAATCGCGGCCAGCACTCGCTGCGCGGTGAGCGTCGTGCCGAGTTGCACCGGCTTGGCTCGCGACGCGCGAAGCATCCAGGTGCCAGTTTCGTATGCGACCGTCACCAGCGACTGCGTCGACGTCGGCAGTCGTGTCGGATCATCGATCCACGCGATCGAGGGCGCAACCCTGAGCAGGCGGGCCTCGGCGATCGCTGCGTCGCGCGCGGCGTCGGACGGCAGCGGTGTCGGCACCCAGACGCGCAGCAACGGCTCGTCAGCGGCCACCCAGCGCGTGATCGCATACAGGTCACCGATTCTGAAGGAGTCCTCGCTGCCGGTGACGATGGTAGCCAGGCTGCGTGCGATGCTGGTGTTGCGTTCGATGCGAACCACCATCGTCGTGTCAAGCGTGCCATTGACGAGCCGAGCGAGCTCGGTACCCGGACGCAGTCCGAGCGCCACCCCGCCATCCAGCTCGGCTTTCTGGCCGCGCAACGCAGTCAATGCCACCGTGGTTCGGGCCAGAGTGCTGCCCTTCGCGCCGCCGAAGAACGGTTGGCTGAGCCGCGCCTGACCGGCATCGATCGACGGCACCTGATCCGGTGCACGTCCCTGCATGATCGCCTTGGTACTCTGGAAGATCTGCCGCGCCGAAGCGGTGGTGGAGTTTGCCATCAGCGCGTGCAGCAGGGCCGAGGTGAAGAGCCCGTGTCTGACATTGTTCTCATCGAGGCCTTCCCTGGCCGGCCGGGTATCCTCCGCGGCCGAGATGACCAGCGCACCCACGTCGGCCGGGAACTGGCCCGTGTAGCGCTCGGCCTTGTCGCGCTCGTCGATCGATGCCCAGCGTTCCGTCAGCAGTTGCGGGACGCCGCCACGCGTGATCGATCCCGAATTGCAGGCGTCGATCACCACCGTGACGAGGACACCACGCGCGGCGGCTGGTGCGATCAGGCCGGCGAGTTCCTTGTCGCGGATGTCTTCGGCGCCGGCGTTGGCGTCCACCGGCACCAGCGTCTGATCCAGTTGCTTGCCCGGTGTGAGAGAATTACGACGCAAGGCGCCGTGGCCGGCGAAGGAGAAGAATGCGACGTCACCCGGCTTCGAGATCGCGAGCAGTGAGGTGAGTGAATCGAGAATTGCGCGGCGGGTGGCGGCACGGTCGGTCAGCACCCGGACGTCGGCCGACCTGAAGCCGTAGCGCGCCTGCAGCACCTGCGCGATCGCGATGGCGTCGTTGGTCGAACCTTCGAGATTGCCGATGGTGCCGCGGACGTTCGCGCTGCCGGCCGGAACGCTTCCCGCGGGACGCGCGTTGTTCGCGACGGCCGAACGATCGCCCGTGTTTGGAACGAACACGGCGTAGTCGTTCACGCCAACGATCAGCGCGCGGCGCCCCTGTGCCGACAGGATGCCCGCTCCCGTGCAGGTTGCAAAAAGCAATGTGGCTGCAACGCTGAACACGTGTCGTCGAGTGGCGCGCGGCACGGACGGCATCGACACACGAGCTCGAGATGACTGGCGCGCCTGGCGTATCACGGAAGTGGTTTGGTGCAAAGGGTGTGCGAGCGGTCCGTACGAAGGTCGGTCGCCGCGCGCAGGGCAGGGAGATTGCACGAGGAAGTATGACGGTGGGGCCCTGCCGGTGATTCACCCGTTCGGGTGATCATGCCTGAGATACGCTGCGCGGTATGTTGGAAACGCCTCCGGTCGGGTGCCTCGACCTCGGTCAGCGTAACGCCGCGTCACAGGCGTGCACCGACTGTCAGCAGTGCTCCACTTCTGGACTCCTCACATGCACACGCCCCGCATGCACACGTCCCGCATCTCTCCGTTCCGCGCCACGATCGCCATGCTCGCGATCGCGTCTGCCAGCGCGATGATCACACCGGCCGCAGCGCAGGTTCCGTGTGACCCGACGCCCGTGCTGCCGGAGAACGCCGTCAGGAGCGAGTTCGAGGCACAGGTGAAGCAGATGCTTCGCGGAAAGGAAGACTTCCAGAAGCCGAACTGCGAGGTGACCACGCCGCGCGCGCTGCGCGTCGCGCGCCTGCTGCGTCCAATCGCTGCGGCCGCGCGCGACATCGGTTCGTCGACGCGATTCCTGGTGCTGAACAAGAACGAGGAGAATGCGTTCGCGACAGGCTGGCCGGAGAATGGCTATCACCTGATCGTCGTCTACACGGGCATGATCGAGACGCTCGACCGCCGCGCGGCACTGGCGGCAAGCCGCACGGGTCGCAGCGCGACCGAGTTGAGCGATGTGTTTCTGTCCACCGTCATGGCGCACGAGATGTCGCACCTGATTCTGCGACATGCGCAGGACAAGACCTGCCGCGGTTCCGACAATCTCAATGCGGGCGCGGACGCGACGGGCTCCAGTGCGGAAGGCACCCGCGGGTTCGCGCCCGGCGTCGTGGCGTGCAAGCAGTACTCACAGGGCAAGGAGCTGGCGGCTGACTCGGTCGCGGCCTTCATCATGTTCGCCACGCGAAAGACGAACGTCTTCCGTGACGCTGGTGAACTGGTGCGCCTGTGGGAGCTCGACGCTGCGGAGGAACGCGAGTCGGGCGAGAACGCCTTCTGGGGTGAACGGGTGATGAGTACCCACCCGTCCGCCGTGCGCCGTGCGGCGCTGTACATGCGGCTCTGGGCCAGCATGCTCGAGGAACAGGATCGCTACGACAGCGCGATCGGGTTGATCAGCGCCAACATCGAAGTCGATCGTGCGATTGCGATGCTCGACTCGGTGCGTCGCGCATTGCCAGCGTCGCCCTTCCTCGACGATGCCATGGGCGCCGCACTGCTCACGCAGTGGCTCTCCACGGTGCCGGTCGGGACGCTGGGCGTGCGACCAACGGTGGGCGTCGTACGCACGCGGTTCGTGGAAGGGCTGCGAGGTGACGATACCGGTGATGCGGCGCTGCTGACCCGGGCGCGCACCACCCTCGAAGGCATCACGAATCTCGAAAATCGCCCGGCGAGCCTGTCCAACATTGCGTTGCTCGATGCCTACTCCGGCAACGCGGCACGGGCGCTGCCGCGCGCGCGGCGCGCCGTCCAACTCGCCAGTGGCGACGCTGCAATCCTCAATACCCTCGGCGTGGTCTACTATCACGCCGGTCAGCCCGACTCGGCCCGTGCGGTGTTCGGCCGGATCATCACTGGCGGAACGTCGCAGTTGAGCGAAGCGACGTGGCGCACCAACTGCCTCGGCGACTCTCCGAAGCCGATCAGCATCCGCGTCTGCTTCAACTACGCTCGCGCCGTCTTCGAGCGCGACAAGGCGCTCGGCGTCACCTTGCTTGCCGCCTATCGCGACATCTATGGGCAGCAGCCGTGGGGACAGGAGGCCGGCCGGATCGTTTCGGCCGCACGATCGGGCGGCGCCGTCACCGTGCCGACCGGTTCGACGCCGGCGGAAAGCCGCCCGGATGCCCCACGCCCGAAAGCACCGTCGACGGGCGCCAGCAGCAAGATCGGGAATCTGGGCTTCCGGTCGATCCAGCTCGTCTCGCCTGATGGCCTGCGGCGCGTGGGGACTGGGATGCGGCCGAGGGACGCGCGGACCGCGGTGGCCAGCGTGACCGAAGGGCGCACCGCCGGCGCGGCCGGCGAGACGCTGCAGAGCGACGTGGACGGGGTTGCCTTCCTGGTGCAGCCCGATCCGGCTGGCGGGCAGAAAGTCGTCGGGATCGTCTCGTCTGGCGGCTGGTCACTGGCCGGGATCACCCCCGGGCAGCCCGTCAGCGCGCTCTCGCGGCTGGGGCGTGTGGTCGACCGGGACGCCGATACCTACGTCTTCGTGGTCACGGGGCATCTGGTGCGGGTCGTCACGGACGGCGCGCGGATCACGTCGATCATCGTGCGCTCGGATCAGTAGGGCGGGTCGGGACGGCAGTGCCCCAGGTGTGCTGGTTGCCGACTCTCGCGGTTACGGCGTAGCTTCGCGTGTCGTACCGAAACACGCCGACTCGCCCCGCGTAGGGTGACCAGGCCCCCAACCCGAGGCACCACATGGTCAACCGCGATGATCTGGAAAGCTTTCTCGTCCGACTGGGCGCAGAAGGTGCCAGCTATTCTGAAGTCGAACCCGGCATGTTTGTCATCCGTCCGGGCGGTACACCCGACGCACAGGTGGTGGTGCATCTCACGCCGCCGGTTCTCCTGATGCGCATGAACGTGATGCCCGTGCCCACCGACGGCGATGCCTCCGCCAGGCTGGCGCGTCGGCTCCTCGAGCTGAACGCGACCGACCTGGTGCACGGTGCGTACGGCATCAGCGGCGACGACATCATCCTGACCGAGGCGCTCGAGTTGACCAACCTCGATTTCTCGGAATTCCTGGCTGCCTACGAGAGCATGACGCTCGCCCTCGCATCACACGTTCGCGAGCTCGCCCCGTTCCGCGAGGGTCACTGATCACATGGGACTCTTCGACCGACTTTCATCGCTGATCAAGGCGAACCTGAACGACCTGATTTCGAAGGCCGAGGAGCCGGAAAAGCTGCTCGAGCAGTCGATCCTCGACATGCGCACGCAGCTGGCCAAGGCCAAGCAGCAGGTGGCTGCGGCGATTGCCGACGAGAAGCGGCTGCGCGATCAGGCTGATTCGGAGTTCAAGCAGGCAGGGGAGTGGGAGCAGCGCGCCATGCTGGCGATCCAGCAGAATCGCGACGACCTGGCCCGACAGGCGCTCACGCGTCAGAGTGAGCATGGGGAGCACGCCGCCTCGCTGCAGCGCACCTGGGAAACGCATCAGGCCGAAACGGAGAAGCTCAAGTCGTTGCTCCGTGACCTGAACGACAAGATCGAAGAAGCCAAGCGCAAGAAGAATCTCCTGCTCGCCCGCGCCCGTCGCGCCCAGGCACAGCAGCAGATTCAGCAGACGATGTCGGGGCTCGGCGATAAGAGCGCCTTCGAAGCGTTTGCCCGGATGGAAGAGAAGATCGAGCAGAACGAACGACGCCTGACCGCCAGCGCCGCGATCGAGGAGGAGTTCAGCGGTGACCGGTTGCAGTCGGATTTCAAGAAGCTCGAAAAGGCGGCCGGTGGCTTGAGCGCCGAGGCGCGGCTGCTCGAACTGAAGCAGAAAATGGGTGTGTTGGCTGCCGGCACGGCACCGGCAGCGAAGCAGTTGCCAAAGGGAGCCTCGGGTGGCTCTGACATCACCGAGGCAGATTTTGAACACCTCGACGACACGTCGCCGGCGTCGTGAGTGCGCTGACGTGAGGAGTGCGCGGCAGTGAACGGATCCAGGATGGTACCCCGGCTGCGTTTTGCGCCGCTGCTGTTCGGTACAATCGTCACCGGGGTACTGCTCTGGTTGGTGGTGAAGGCGTCCAACGTCTTCCTGCTGCTCTTCATCGCGGTGTTGATGTCGCTGTTCCTGCGAGCGGTGGCCGATGTACTCGAAGCACGCCTTCGACTACCGGCGCCGCTCGCGTTGCTTGGCGCAGTGGTCATCTCGCTGGGGGCGGTGGCGGGGTTGGTGACGCTGCTGGTGCCCCCGTTCGCTGAACAGACACGAGCACTTGCGCTCGAGTTGCCGCGCTACATCTCCGGGCTCGAAGCACAGCTCGAGAAACTCGGCGACCGGATTCCGCCGCTGAAATCGTATCTGGCGACGGACGATCACAAGGCGCTGACGGTGTTGTACGCGCAAGCCAGTCAGCAGCTGGAAGGATTGCTGCCGAGAGTATTTGGCTTGCTGCATCTGGCCATCGACGGGTTTGCGCTGATGGTGATGTCGCTCTACCTGGCGCGCCGGCCGGCCGACTATCGAGAATGGCTGATCGCACTCTTCCCGCCGACGCAGCGCGAGCTGGTGCGCGACGTGCTGCTCGAGATCGCGCGCGACCTGCGCGCCTGGATCACGGGACAATTGCTTGGCATGGTGATTCTGGCCGTGCTGACGGCGATCGGCCTGGCAGCGTTGCAGGTACCGTACTGGCTCACCTTCGGCATCTTCACCGGCGCGGTGGCGATCGTGCCGTTCTTCGGCACGCTGGTGAGCACCGTGCTGCCGGCGGTCTTCGTGCTCGCCAGTGATGGCGATCCGATTCGCGTGATCAGTGTGATCATCCTTGGCACGGTGATTCACCTGATCGAGAGCAACCTGGTGCTGCCGCTGATCACGCAGAATCAGGTGAAACTGCCGCCAGTGCTGAGCATCATGTCGGTGCTGATCTTCGGGCAGCTGCTCGGCCCGGTGGGGCTGATCGTGGCGGTGCCGATCCTGGTGGTGCTGACGGTGATCGTGCGGCGCGTGCTGGTGAACCGGATCTATCAGGGCGCCGCCGAGCGCTCGTTGCCGGCGGATCGGACGATGGTGTTGCGTGTACCGGCGCCGGAAGGTGGCGTCACGCTCCCCGCCGGCACGCTGCCAGACCTGATCGCGATGGCGGAGCGGGTCGCGCTGGCCTGACGTCGCGTGGTTGACCGGCATTCTTATCTTCAACGCATGTCGATCACTCCCCGCTACCTCATCCTCGCCGATGGCGCCTTCGGCGTGCACTTGGCCAAGACCGCCGTCGGCTGCATCCGATTCACCCCCGAGCAGGTGGTGGGTGTTCTCGACACCGTGACGGCCGGCCAGACGGTGCAGGAGGTACTTGGCTTTGGCGGCGCAATTCCAGTCGTGGCGTCGGTGGCGGCGGGAATGGCACTGCAGCCGAACATCCTGCTGATCGGCATCGCACCAACGGGTGGACAGTTGCCCGATGCGTGGCGCCCTGTACTGCGCTCGGCGATCGAATCGGGACTGCACATCTGGAGCGGACTGCACGTCTTCATCGGCGACGATCCGGAGTTCCGTGCGCTCGCGCAGCGGCGCGCCGTGGAGATTCGCGATGTACGCAAGCCGCCGGCGGATCTGCCGGTGTCATCGGGTCGCGTGCGCAACGTGACCAATGCGACCGTGATCCTGACAGTGGGCAGCGACTGCAACATCGGCAAGATGACGACGCAGCTGGCGGTGCGAGATGCGATCAAGGCCAGGGGATACGCGGTTGGCTTCGTGGGGACGGGGCAGACCGGCATCTTCATTGATGGCAAGGGCACGTCGGTCGATGCCGTGGTCGCGGATTTCGTTGGTGGCGCGGCGGAGCAGATGGTGCTCGATGCGGCGCAGACGTCGGACATCGTGCTGGTGGAAGGGCAGGGTTCACTGCTGCACCCAGGTTTTTCGGGGGTGACCCTGGGTCTGATTCACGGCTCCCTTCCGCACGCGCTGGTGCTGTGTACACAACCATCACGCACCGCCATCCGGAACAACGAGTGGGTGAAGATTCCGTCGCTCACCGAGCTGATCGCGCTGCATGACGCGGTGACCAAGCCGCTTCGTCATGCGCCGACGATCGCGATCGCGATGAACACGTTCGACCTGGACGACAACGCAGCCCGTGACGCGATCGAACGTGGGATGGCGGAGACGCGGTTGCCGACGACGGATCCGGTGCGTTTCGACCCGGGGCCGATTGCCGATGCGATCTGCAAGGCACACGTCCTGCGCATGCAGGCGATGTAGCTCGATCAGCCCGACTCGGGCGTATGCGATGCTGGTTCACCGCATTGGAATCGCACCGGACGCGTGAATCCGGTGAGCCTTGCGGGCGTGGTGATGTCATTGTGGTGGTGTCTTCAGCCACCGGAGCATCCGATGTCGCACGCCGTCATGGTCCCGCAGCTTGTACTCAGGAACGTCAGGAAGGTGATCACCGCGGGCGCTGGCAACTGCCGAGTGAGGGTCACGGTGCTTGGTGGTGTGTCGCTGCAGCTTTTTCCCGGTGAGGCACTTGCGATCACGGGGGCGTTGCCGCTGGCCCGATCGATGTTGTGTGCGATTGCGGCGGGGGTTGCGCGTGTCGACTCCGGCAGTGTGCGATGGGGCCTGCGCGGCCTGACGGGTGTGCGGTATGCACCCGCCGGTGATGCACCGCGTGCCGTGCATCGTCGCGATGGTTCGCCGGCTGGCCTGCTGATTCTCGATGCTGCGCTGGTGGAGCGTGCGCCAGCGCCGGATGTGCGTGCCGTGGTGCAGCTCCTCGAGCCGTGGCTACGGGCTGGTGGCGCGGCGTTGGTGGCGGCGCCCGTGACGGTTTCGGACTGGCCGTGGTCGATTCTGGAGCTGGCGGGTGGACAGTTGCGACCGTTGCACGCGGGTGAGTCCCGTTCGACGCCGTCATGGAG
>CAYMQV010000076.1:0-19060 GCA_964392395.1 uncultured Gemmatimonadaceae bacterium | reverse complement strand
CGCATTGTGAGCTGAAGGACGTGCTCGTGGACCGGATCGTCGAGATGGCACGGCGCAGTTTCGCCCGCGGGCACAAGGAAGCAACACAGATCGTCGGCGCGGGGACCCTGCTCGACCGTTCGAGCCTGATGATCGGCTTCGCGCGCCGGTTTGCGACCTACAAGCGTGCCGACCTGCTGTTCCACGATCCGGAACGCCTGCGCAAGATTCTCACCAATCCGAATGCACCGGTGCAGCTGGTGTTCGCCGGCAAGGCGCACCCGGCCGACGTGCCTGGCAAGACGGTGCTGCAGCGTGTCTACCAGTTCACACGCGACCCGCGCTTCGAGGGGCGCGTGGCGTTCATCGAGGACTACGACATGCACATCGCCCATCTGCTGGTGCAGGGCGTGGACATGTGGATGAACCTTCCCCGTCCGCCGCTCGAGGCGTCGGGAACCAGCGGGATGAAGGCCGCGCTCAACGGTGTGCCGCAGCTCAGTACGGTCGACGGCTGGTGGGCCGAGGGCTACGACGGCACGAATGGGTGGTCCGTGTCGGCGCCGAAGACCGCCGACGAGGATGCGGCAGCGGCGAACAACGTGTATGAGCTGCTGGAGCGCGACGTGGTGCCGCGCTACTACGACCGGACGCACCGTGAAGGGGTGCCGGCCAAGTGGCTCGCCACGATGAAGCACAGCATTCGCCAGGCTGGCCGGTTCTTCACCGCCGCGCGGATGGTGCAGCAGTACACGAACGAGTATTACGCGCCTGCCATCATCGGCGGCGACTTCCCCGATGATCCGCCGACGGCGTGACATCAGCGGTCATTCACGCGCACTGTTATCAACCACCGCGCGAGGACCCGTTCACGGGCCTCGTGCCGGTGGAGCGCACGGCAACGCCGTTCCACGACTGGAACGCACGCATCACGGATGAGTCGTACCTTCCACTCGCGACCGCGCGCGACCTCACGGCACGCGCGCGCGTCAACCTGTTCGAGTGGATCAGCTTCAACCTCGGACCCACACTCGCGATCTGGCTCGAACGCGAAGCGCCAGCCGTGCTCGATGCCATGCGACTGGGCGACGCGAAATCGATCGAGCGCCTGGGCGAAGGCAATGCGATCGCCAGCGCGTACAACCACGTCATCCTGCCACTGGCCTCACCGCACGAACGGAAGCGGGAGATCTTCTGGGGGCTGCATGACTTCCGGATGCGCTTCGGTCGCGAATCTCGCGGCTTCTGGTGCCCGGAAACGGCGATGGACGACGACACCGCACAGTCGCTCGCGGAGGCCGGCGTGCAGTTCGCCATCGTGGCTCCCTATCAGATCCGCGACGGGGGCCACGATGGGCAACCGCGGCGCTGGCGTGGCGCGAACGGGCACTCCCTCCATCTCGCGCCGTATCATGGTGAATTGAGCGGATCGATCGGCTTCGGCGACCTCGCACAGCATGGCGAGCGATTGGCCGCAGCATTGGCGGCCATCGCGGCCGAGCGTGGCATTGCCAGCATCGCGACCGACGGCGAAACGTTCGGCCATCACAAGCGGCACGGAGAAATGGCACTTGCGACCGCCATCGGCTCACTGCGTCGCAGCCAGAAGGCGACGGTGACGAACTTTGCCGCGATCATCAATGCGCGTCAGGACTGGCACGACTGCCAGCTGGTGTCGCCCAGCTCATGGAGCTGCGCGCACGGCATCGAGCGCTGGCGTTCGAATTGCGGGTGCGGCGCGACGCAAGAAACGGGACGGGCGCAGGAGTGGCGCGGTCCGTTGCGCGCTGCGCTGCGCTGGCTGGCGGAGGCGCTGGACACGGCGGACGGCGACGACCCTGAGTTGACCCCGCAGCGCCGGGCGCGCTACGGAATGTTCACCAGCTGCGGCTGGTTCTTCGATCGATTCGAGGGCCACGAAACCCGCTTGCTGCTCAAGATGGCGGCCTTCACCATGCTCGGGCGCAAGGACGCGGCGGACCTCGAGGCGGGCTTCGTGCACCGCCTCATCCACGCGAACTGCAACGACCGCGCACTGGGCAACGGCGCCGATCTCTGGTATCGCGACTTTCACCCACTGCTCAGTCAACCCGACTGATCGGCGGCCGGGAGCACGAGCTGGCGCGGCATTGCAGCATGCGGGCGGCGCCGGCGCCGGCACCGTCTGGAGTCAGGTGCCGGCGCGAATCGTCGACGGTGCGCTGCCCTTGCGAAACAGCAACGTCTGTCGCACTCCACGATCGTCGACCTGCACGATGTTGATCTGATCAGCGTGCAGCTCCGTCAGCATCTGATTTCGGATTGCGACACCCGCCAGTCCGCGCACCGACGGCACGCGCACACAGAGCCAGTACATGTCCTCGGCGCGACGCAGGCCGCACGACTCGAACGTGATGATCCGCCGTTGCGCCGTGCCGATCATGAATTGCGTCTGGACGTAGCGCAGCGCGTCCGCTTCAGGCACGGAGTGATCCGCCGGCGCCGGACGGCCGGCGTGACTCGCGACCGATGATGAGAGATCGTCGGCGAAGGCCCGGATCATGACCGTCAGGCCGCGACTATCGGCCGTCAGCTGCGTCACCGTCGTGTGGATCGCGTGTGCATCCGCCACCCGGCTCACGAGCAGCAGCAACGCTGCCGTGCGTCGCACGACGCCAGACACGGACGAGCACGACGCGTTCATCTACTCTGCCCCGCTCACGCCTGGAGCCACGCCCGGAGCCACGCCCGGAGCCACGCCCGGAGCCACGCCACGCGCTCGTGCATGACGATCGAGCAACGGGTCCGGCGTATGGAGCCGCAGCGCCGCGCGCATCGCAGCCTGCGCTTCGAGGTGTCGACCGGCTTTCTCGAGCGCAAGGGCGACGATGTCGTACCCATAGACGTCCTTCCGGTCTCGCAACTCGTCTTCCGCCTTGCGCAGCACGGCGTGGACCTGCAGGCCGTGCTCGAGCAGATGCAGGCTCCAGGCGCGATGGTAGGCGCCCGGCTGCAGGCTGACCGCGACCTCGAGCGTCTGGAAGTATTCATCGGCCTTGGTACCATTGCCGAGCGCCTCGTATGCGTCACCCATCAGGCCGAGCGTCGCGGGATCGAGCTGCACGGCGATGGCGCGCTCGCCCCATGTGATGCACTCGGCCCAGTTGCCTCGCGCCGTCTCGTATCGTGCCATCGCGGAGAGCAGGCGCGGGTCGTCAGGTTCGAGCGCCAACCCGGCGGTGTACGCAACGACGGCATCGTCAAGCCGACCGCGACGCAGGTCGAGATCACCGACGCGCAGGTGGAACCACGCCTGCGTCTCGCGTGCGACGTCACGACGCGACAGGGCGTCGGCGCGCGCGCTGATCAGCAGCCGGCGCGCTTCAGGAACATGATCGTTCAATTCCAGCCAGCGCGCGAGACGCGCTGCGGTGGTGAGTGTGCCGCGATCGCTCCAGACCGAGCGGAAAAGAGTGTCGGCCGCGGTATAGTCGCCAAGCTCCATCGCAACCTCGGCCAGCGAGGCACGATACGAGGGCACTTCCGGCTCGGCACGAACGAGGGCCTCGCCGACCTCGCGCGCCTCCATGAAGCGATGCTGCGCCAGCAGAATCGAAATCATTTCGAGGAGGCAGCCGAATTGCGCCTGGTGCGCTTGCCAACCGATCGGCGCGCAAACGCCTCGGCCTTCAGGTAGTCCTCCCAGCCGCCGCCTTCACGAGCCCGTTGCAGGTGGAGCGCCGCCAGCTGCCCCGTGACGATGGCGCTCGTCGGATCTGCATCGAGCGCCTGATGCCAGACGCGGATCTGCACGTCACGTTCCGCCCGCTCGGAAAATCCAGGGGCGCGCGGCGCACCGGTGCCGGCTGTGCTCGCCGACGTGCGCGGAAATCGCGCGAATGCTGCGCCGCCGAGCACGACGACGATCGTCGCAACGCCAAGCCGGCGCAGCACTCGCGAGGGAATCATCGTGCGGCTTCGAGGTACGGGAACGTGGTCGGATAGGTGCGGACGCTGGTGCTGATGTTGTCCGACGTCAGACCGGGAAGAACGGCGGCCGCCGGATCGAGCAGGTTGCCGAAGATCGCAGTCAGGCCCGCGTCGACCACATCGTCCCTCGTCCTGATTGTAGGTGCGAGCCACGGTCGGCGAGGTCGTGCCACCGCCGTTGTCGTCGTCGGAGCAGGCAGCCAGCAGTGGCAGCACGAGCGCCAGGACGAGCGCGCGGGATAGCGTCGAGGAATGCATCGATGGAGTCCGGGAGAATGAAGAATGCAGGCGGAGGAGGCGCATCAGCGGCTGATCGTGCCCCAGACGCCGAACTTCGCGTCGGCCGTTGCACTGGTGACGAGCGAGGCCTTCGGCAGCTCGATCGCAATCGCCAGGGTGTTGAACGGGCGGAGGAAATCCACGCCCGGCGTGCGGAACGATCCTGCGGCGGGTCCGGATTGAATGGACAGCGGGCCGGTGGATGGACGACGATCCGGAATGATGTTGAAGAACTGCTCGAGATCGATCACGAATGGATCGGCACGAATGCCGGCAAAGGCCTGCAGCCCGGTGGCGCTGCCGGCGTTGCCGCCAACGGTTCCCGTCACCGTCGTGCCGGTCGTCACGAGCATGGTCTTGGTGCCGACCATGGCCGGTGCCACCGGTCCGCGCACGGTGGACTTTTGTGCGGCGCCGACGCCGTCGTCGAACGTCACCTGAAACACCAGGTCTTCGACTCCATCGCCAGTGTTGTCGACCTTCAACTGGTACAGCAGGTTCGGATCGAACGACGCGTTCTGGCCGGCGATGGGGCTCGAGGTCGTCAGGACCAGCGCAATCCGATCGGCGGATGAGCCAGGAAACGCATAGACGTCGTTGATATCCATGCGTGGACTGAGGTGACCTCAGGCGTATCCTGATGATCAGAGGCGTAGACGCGCTGGCCGATGACGAGCGCGGCTGCACCGACGACGACGAATGCTGCTGCTGCTGCGCGCGCCGAGCGTCGTGTGAGGGAGGGAAATTGCATTCGGAATCCGGAGTGCAGGTGAACGGCTGAGAATGGCCCGGTGCGCAGTGCGCGACACACGGCATCGGTCGGAACGGACCGGATGCACTGCCTACGTCACGGCGCTGCAAACGGATCTCTGTCGCGGATTCGTGACCGCGATGCGCCGTGTCTGCGGCTAACTTGGCTGCGTGGTGCGGGGAGTCAGTCGGACCTCTCGCCCTCGGCCGTCTCCCTTTTTCCGAGTCGACAATGCGCATCCTGTCCGACAGCCGCTGGTTGCTGATCGGTGGCCTGGCACTGACGTTTCCCGCCGCGTGCGGACGGTCGGTCGAGTCGCCGCTGGCCCCGCAGCCGGCTCCCGTCAGCACCGTGCTGCCTGCCGCCGGCCCGAACAGCGCTACACGACTGATCATCTCCGAGATCATGCCGGACCCCGCCACGATCAGCGACGCGAACGGTGAATGGTTCGAGCTGCACAATCCGGGCGTTGCGGCGGTCAGCCTGACCGGATTCCAGATCGCATCGGCGAATGATGCCACCGTGACGATCGCGGGAGCGGTGAGTGTGCCGGCTGGCGGCTACGTCGTGATCGCGAAGAATCCGGACAATGCCGTCAATGGCGGCCTGAACGCCGTCGCGAGTTTTGGAGCGATGAATCTCGCCAACAACAGCACCGACTGGCTCCTGCTTCGCGACAACGTGGGTGCGTTGGTCGACAGCGTGTCGTGGGGCGTCGTACCAACGACCGGCGCCGCCCGGGCCAAGCGGGCGATGGTGATCGATTGCACACCGTTCAGCGACACCCGTGCCTGGGGCAATGCCGCGGCGAATTACGTGGCGAGCAATCGCGGCACACCGAACCTGGCGAATGACGTCGCGGACTACACCGCCCCGGATCTCTGCGGAGGCGGCCAACCTGGCGGGCCCGTCACATCGGTTGTCGTGACACCGAATCCTGCGTCGGTGGTGCTGGGAGCGACCCGTGCCTTCACCGCCACCGGCCGCGATGCCGGCGGCACCATCGTCACCGCGACATTCACCTGGAGCAGCAGCAACCCGTCAGTCGCAACGATCGACCCCGCGACCGGTGTGGCAACAGGGCTCACGATTGGCACCACGACCATCACGGCGAGGTCCGCAAACAGCGTTGGCGGCACGTCGATTCTGACCGTGGCGACCGCGGGTGACATTGCCACGGTGACCGTTGGCGGCGGAACGATTCCCGCCGGGTTCCAGACGCAGATCTTCGGCACGGCGCGCGATGGTGGCGGTGTGGTCGTGACCACCATTTTCGCCTGGTCGGTGGACCCGGCCGACGCGGCACGGCTATCGGTGGATGCCAATGGCGTGATCAGCGGCCTCGCGACCGGCACGGCACGCGTGACGGCGACGGCACCGAATGGCGCCAGCGGGATGGCGACCGTGACGATCGAGGCGCCGGTGCTCGCCAACCCCGCCATCTACGGAAACAATCTCGAGTTCGGCACACCGACCGACGCCAACAGCGCCGATGACTTCCTCATTGCACGGCCTCAGGCGAGCATCAGCTACAACCGGAACACGGGCGGACCGAACTGGGTTGCGTACAACCTCGACAACGCACATTTCGGTACCGAGGACCGCTGCAACTGCTTCACCAACGATCCGGCGGTGATCGCGCAGGGTTTCCCTGTGATCCGGACGTCCGACTACACCAATGGTGGCTTCGACCGCGGTCACATGATGCGGTCCGCCGATCGGACGGTCACGAACATCGAGAATGCGACGACGTTCTATCTGTCGAACGTCGTCCCGCAGACCGCCGATCTGAATCAGGGCGTCTGGGCGGCACAGGAAATCTTCATCGCCGATCTGGCTCGGGTCAGCAACAAGGAGCTGTACATCATCACCGGCCCGGCGTTCACCGGTCCGGCGCGAACGATCAAGGATGAAGGGAAGATCCGCATTCCCGACTTCACCTGGAAGATCGTCGTCGCCATGGACCGCAACAAAGGGCTGACCGACATCGCGACCTGGGACGATCTCGCGGGGGTACAGGTGCTTGCCGTCAGCATGCCGAACATCACGGGCATCCGGAACGCGAACTGGCGCGACTATCAGGTGACCGTCGACAGCCTCGAGGCGCTCACCGGATACAACTTCCTCTCGGCACTGCCCGACAACTTCGAAGGCGCGATTGAATCGGGCGATCGGCCGCCGGTTGCCAACCTGAGCGGCCCGGCCACCGGCAGCGAAGGTGACGCGCTCGCGTTCAGCGGCGCGAGTTCCACCGATCCGGACGTCGGCGATGTCCTCACCTACCGCTGGGCATTCAGCGATGGCACGACGGCCAGCGGCGCAACGGTGTCCAGAACCTTTGCGGACAACGGGAGCTATACGGCACGGCTGACGGTCATCGATCGGTTCGGCTGGGAATCGACCGCCTCGCAGATGGTGAACGTCTCGAATGCGGCACCAGTGGCGACGTTGTCGCCGGTGGCGGGGACGACGGTTGCCGTCAACGCCGGGTGGTCCGTCCAGTTGCGATTCTCCGACGCGGGCGTGCGCGATGGACCATGGCGGGTGCAGCTCGACTGGGGCGATGGCACGAACTTCTCGAGCGTGCTCACCGCACCACCGTCCACCACACCGCTGCAGCGCGGCAAAGTCTGGACGACGCCAGGCAGCTACGACGTGGTGGTGACAGTGACTGACAAGGATGGCGGTGTGGCGACACGTCAGATCGCCGTGACGGTGACACCATGACCTCCCTCTCGCACCTTCCAATGCGCATCTCACGGATTCTTCTCGTCGGGGCACTCGTCGCCGCACCGGTGCTCCACGCACAAACCACGATCGGGGCCGCGATGACCACCAGCGTGGGTCCGCTCACGCGGAGCACCGCAGGGTTTCAGAGCTTCGGGCAGTCGTTCGTCGTGCCCACGAGGACGACGCAGCTCTCGAGCTTCAGTCTGGGATTCAGCAACTTCTTCAACGGCGGTGCGCTGAAGTTCGACGCCTATATCCTCGCCTTCGATGCGGCCAACCGCCGCGTCACCGGGAGTGTGCTCTGGAACGCCACCGACCTTCTCGGATCATCGAACGACTTCGCGTTTGACACACGAGTCTTCAACACCGGCAACCTGAGTCTCACGGCTGGTACGACCTACCTCTTTCTGATCACCACATCCACACAAGGCGCGGGCGTGCCTGCTGACGCATCGAATCTGGTCGGCGCGAATGACGTGGACGGCTATACCGGTGGCTCGTTCTGGGCGGCATATGACGGCGGCAATGCGGGGTTGCTCCGTGATGCGGGTGCATTCTCCGCCGTAAGCGGTGTGACTGACGCGAGCTTCTCGGCGGTCTTCCGTGCCGACCCGACGGTCGTGCCGGAGCCGGCGACGCTGTTCCTCACCGGCGTCGGCCTGATGGTGCTGTGGCTGACCGCGCGTCGTCGTGGAAGACGCGAGGCCTGATTCACCCCTGTCGCGATGCGTGACCGCGGCGTGCACCCGCTCACGCGTTGCGACAGGTCTGGCGCTGATGGCCGAGACGCGTGACCCGGAGATCGACCACGTCACCCGCCGTCAGGAACAGGGGTGGTTTCATGGCCATGCCAACTCCGGGGGGCGTGCCGGTCGCAATCAGATCGCCTGCTTCGAGCGTCATGAACTGCGACAGGTAGTGCACCACGACGTACGGGTCGAAGATCATGGAGGCGGTCGTCCCCGTCTGGCGGCGCGTGCCGTTGACGTCGAGCTCGAGCCTCAGGGTCATGACATCGGGAATTTCATCGCGCGTGGCAACCCACGGGCCGGTGGGTGCGAACGTGTCGCATGACTTGCCCTTCGTCCACTGACCGCCGCGTTCCACCTGGAATTCGCGCTCGGACACGTCATGCACGATGCAGTAGCCAGCGATGTGAGCGACAGCATCCTCCACCCGCTCCAGATACCGTGCATCGGTGCCGATCACGATGCCGAGCTCCACTTCCCAGTCGGTCTTCTGCGACAGCCTCGGGATGAGCACATCGTCATATGGCCCGACGACGGTGTTGGAGCCCTTCAGGAAGACGATCGGTTCGCGCGGTACCCTGGCGCCAACTTCGGCCGCGTGGTCGGTGTAATTCAGGCCGATGCAGATCACCTTGCCTGGTCGCGGGATGCATGACGCCCAGCGTGCGGAGGGCGGCACGTCCGGCAATGCCACCGGCCCGTCGACAAGCGCCTGCAGCCGGGCCACGCCATCGCTGCGGAAGAAATCCGGTGTCCAGTCGGCAAAGTTTGCGGAGCAGTCCTTTCGCACGCCGTTCAGCACGACACCAGGCGACTCCGCACCCCGATTGCCCCATCGAATCAGGAACATCTGCTGTGCCGAGTGATGAGGGTGCTGGCGCGTGCGCAGCGGTGACGACCCGTCAGAGTCTGCCTTCCGAATGGGCTCTCCGGAAGGGGGCAGCGGGGGCGATAGAACGGCCGCCGTACGGTGACAGCGGGAACAGGCTTGGCGGATGCGGGTTCCGGGTGGATACTCCTCTGATTCTGGTTGCCATCGTCGTCGACCGGCGGCCTTCTCTCGCGCTCCCATCACCCATGCAGTTCGTCGACCCCCGTCTCTCGCGTCAGCGAGATGGCTGGTTCTCGCAGCCGATCGGGCTGGATATGCCGATCGTCACCTACGGCCACGCCGGCCCCCCGGTGCTGCTCTACCCGACGGCGGCGGCGGATTACCTCGAGAACGAGCGATTCTTTCTCGTCAAGGCGATCGAACCACTGCTGATGGCCGGCCGACTGCGCCTTTTTTCGATTGACAGCATCAATCGCACCGCGTGGATGGATCGGGATATTCCGGTACCTGTGCAAGCGCGACGGCAGGCCGGTTACTCCCGGTACGTCGAGGAGGAAGTGGTGCCGTACATCCGCCACGTGGTGGGCGACGGCGGCGCTCGGATTCTGACCACCGGCGCCAGTTTCGGCGGCTTTCATGCTGCCAACCAGTTCTTTCGCCGTCCCGATCTCTTCTGCGGCGTGATCGGCATGTCGGCGTTCTACGATCTGGCGCGCGGATATTTGAACGGTTATTCCGACGACAACTGTTACCGCAACAACCCGGCCTGGTTCGTGCCGGATCTTGCCGGATCGCATCTCGAACAGTTGCGGCAGCACTCCAGCATCATTCTCGCCACCGGCCAGGGTGCCTATGAAGCCCCCGACGCCTCGCAACGAATGTCCGACATCCTGCATGCGAAGGGCATCCCGCACCTGCTGGACACCTGGGGCCATGATGTGAATCACGACTGGCCCTGGTGGCGAAAGATGTTGCCCTGCTTCCTCGAAAAACTGGGGTACTGATGCGTACGCTCACGGCCATCGTCATCCTTGGCATCGTGGCAAGGTCGCGTTGCCCTGAAGCGGGTTCCGTTCGGCGTACGATGACTCAGCCTTTCCTTTTTCGCGGCGTCGATTCGTAGAAGGCGATCATCGTCTCGACAGGCGTGGCCGCGACGATCTCGCCAATGATGTCGAGCGGCAGTTCTTCAATGCGTTTGAATCGGAGGCAGCACTTGCCCATGTCCAGTTTCCGGCCGGCGGCATCGTAACTCGCAACCAGCTTGTCGTGCAGCCGCTTGTCGCCATGGACACTCATCAGATAGAGCGCGAAATTGTTCTTCTGGGCCGCCAGACCGATGTACGACAACGGCTGCTTGCTGTAGGTGACCGAATATCTGCTGAGCGGAATTTCGTAGGAGAGCATGCCCCAGTTCATCGTTTCGACGTACCCGTCCGGCAAATGCTGCCTGACCACCTTCCGAACCGCGGCAATGACGGCGCGTCGCTCCGGCGGCAGGCCGGCCAGATACGCGGCCGGCGTCGTTTCCTTGCTCGAGACCATGTCGGCTCCAGATGAGGGTCGGTACCTCGAGGCAATGCGCTCCGTACGTAGGGGCAACGCATGACGCTGATCAAGTACCTCGGCAACCTGGGCTACGGGAGCCGACGGGAAGTGGCGGCGATGGTCGGCAGCGGGCGGGTGACGCGCAACGGAGGCGGCCGGATTCGTCCGGACGAGCCGTGGACCCACCGTGAGACCCTGATGGACGGCGAGGTGCTGGATCCTGCGCCGGGCGTGGTCGTGATGCTGCACAAGCCCATCGGCTACGTCTGTTCGTCGAAGGATGTGCCCCCGCTGGTCTACGAGCTGCTCCCACAGCGCTTCGCACGTCGGTCGCCGGTGATCGCCCCGGTGGGGCGTCTCGACCGCGACACCAGCGGGCTGCTGCTGCTGACGGACGATGGCGCACTGAATCACCGCCTGACGTCACCGCGGGCACATCTGCCGAGGACGTATCGTGCCACGCTGGCTACCGCACTGCGCGGCGACGAACGAGAACAGTTTGCAGGCGGCGATCTGCGACTGCACGGCGAGACGACGCCACTCGCTCCAGCGATGATGACGGAACACGATCCGCAGACCGTCGATCTGATCGTCACCGAGGGGCGCTACCATCAGGTGCGGCGCATGTTTGCGGCGATGGGCAACCACGTTGTCACGCTCGAACGCATTGCCATCGGCTCGCTCGGCCTGGGCGCTCTCGAGCCCGGGGCGTGGCGACTGATCAGCGAGGACGAGTGCGGGCTGTTGGTGCCAGGCTAACGCCGCGCCGACAAGACCTTGAATCGCGCGCCGTCATGCGTCGTGGTGAGGTTGCTGAATGTCTCGTAGACGATCTTCTCGTATGGCAGGGTGCGATTGGCCACCAGTTGCAGGGTCCCGCCGGGTTTCAGCACACGCCACGCATCGAGAATGAACTGCGCCGGCACCTCCAGATCGGTGTTCTTTCCAACGTGGAATGGTGGATTGGCCAGCACGCGATCGAAGCGCTCGTCAAACACGGCCAATGCGACGTCACTGATCAGCGCGCGACAGTTGCCGAGCCCGGACGTCGCGATCGTCCGCGACGCGCAGCGGATGGCCTCGGAGTCGACGTCGAGCAAGGTCACGCGTCCCGTGCCGGAGCGCTGCGCCGCCAGCAGTCCGAGTGCGCCACTGCCGCAGCCAAGATCGAGCACGTCATCACCGGGCTGCACCTCCATCACGTCGGCCAGGATTGCGGTCCCCTCGTCAACGTGTTCCCATGAAAAGACGCCAGGGCGCGAAAACAGCTGCATCGGCATCCCACGCAACTCGACATCGAGCGTGCGAAATACATCGTGCTGCAGAAAGGGATTGGCCAGCGTCGCCGTATCGGAGGGGGTCGGCGCCCGCTTGATCGCCATCACGGCACGCGATCCACTGTCGGTGCCGAGGACGGTCGCGTTGCCGAAGAGCGCCTTCATCAGCGTGGTGGCTGATTTCACTCCTTCGTTGGTGGCGCCGGCGATGGCACACTGCCCTCCCACGCGGAGCATCGCGAAGGCGTCCGCGAGGAGTTGGAGGAGCGCCAGTTTCTCGGTCGGAATCCGGATGGCAACCACGTCGGCCCGCAGCGTGGGATCGAGCGGTGCCGACCCATGGCCCGCGACGACCTCCGCATTCCGGATCGCATTGGCCGCGACCGTCCGACGCGCGGCCTCGACCCCCACCGCGCTGCGATCCGTCAGGATGACCCGGCTGGCGCCACGACCGAGTGCGGCGACTGCACCGAAGAGTCCGCTTCCGCACTGCATCTGGATGACCGTCGCCCCTGGCGGCACCACCACGCGTTCCGCGAGCAACCGGGCGGCCGCGTCATGGCGCCCCTGTCCGATCAGGCCGGGCTTCGACGCAGTCTGGTACAGCCGTCCCGCCACCGTCTGGCCTCGCAGTCGCCAGGTGTGGTAGTCGAGCAGAGGGGCGGCAGGGGTGGCAGGAGCGAGCGGCGGTGCGGGCGACATGGACGGGCTGAGCGGGACGGGCGCGGCCGGAAGAGCCGAGCCATCAATCTACAGCGTCCGACAGGCGCCTCGCCGTGCATCACGAACCTTTCACGGAATTCCGGTTGCCAGAGCACAAGCCATCACGCACTTTCGACGCAGGTCCCTCACCCACCGCGATGCCGGCACACCCGACGGGAAACCAGCGCTCTCCCACGCTTGCGATGCTTGCGATGCTTGCGACGCTCGCCGTGCTCTGCTGCGCGGCGTTCGTACAGGCGTTGCCTGCGCAGGAAGTCCGTGGGCTGGCAAAACTGGACGTGCGTGGTGATGCCGTGTGGGGGGCAAATGTGTCGCTGATCGATTCGCTCGGTCGCGAAGCGGGGTCGGCACGCACCAATCGTAAAGGCGAGTTCAGCGTCCGAGCCCCGTTGCCCGGATCGTATTGGCTGCAGCTTTCGGCGCGCATGATCGGCCGGAACGCGTCGCCGGTGTTCGTGCTCGACAGTGGCGCGACGATGTTCTACGAGCATGTATTCCGCCGGAGCCTCTCAGGCATCGCTCGCGGTGAAGAGTTCACCGCGCAGACGATCCTGCGGGAACCATTCAGAGACAGCACGGCCGGTTCCATCGAACGCGGCGTGAGCGGTGAGCGCAAGGCGCAGGTTCGTGTCACGGTGCTCGATGCGCGAAGCGAGGCCCCCCTCCCGAACGCCGAAGTCGCCATCATCGAGGTGGACGGTCGCGCCGAGCTGGTCAGGGCCGGCAGGAGCGGCGACGATGGAAGCGCCGCGTGGACTGGTCTGCAGCCGGCCTGGTACCGGGTGGTCGCTCGCCGGATCGGCCTCGAGCCCGGCGGATCCCACTCATTCCCGGTCATCGGCGACAACGACAGCATCAGTGTCGTGCTGCGCCTGCACGCCGTGACGGTGCTCGATGCGGTGACCGTGATGGAGCAACGCATCACGGCCTTCGGCTTCAACCTGCGACTGATGAGCCGATACTTCCTCGGTGGCGATGCGCTGCGCGAACGCAATCCATCGGCACGCAACGTCGATGATCTGATCACATCGCTGCGAATCCCGGGGCTCAGCATCAAGACCGGCGACATTGAATCGCAGATGACGTACCGCGGCCAGCGCGTCAAGGTGTTCATTCTCGATGGCAGCCGCACCAATGGCGAGCTGCCGCTGGTGGAGCCGAGCGCGGTGGAATCACTGATGTTCATTCCGCCGCATGAAGCCGGCGCGATCTTCGGCCCGGATGCCAGCGGTGGTGTGCTGATCATCAACACCCGGCAGCGGTGACGCAGCCTTACCGGATGACTGTTCTTCAAGAACATTCTCATCTGAAATATCACTTGGTGTGGCTGAAGTAATCCGAGCAACTGGTCGATACAGGACTGGACCGGGAGCGCGACGTCAACATCTGCCGTCGCGCTGATCCCGTGCCTACCAGCCTCCCGGAATGCCGTGACAGTCACTCAGTCAACGATGCTGCAGCGCGGTCGAATTGACGTCGACCGGTCGCTCGGCGTGTTTCTCCTCGCGCATTTTCCCGTCGCGCTCGGCCTGGCGCTGCTTCATGGCACCTGGGGCGCGGCCCTTGCCATCGGCGGCACGGTCTCCATCGGCGTGTTCTGGCTGACCCGCACCAGCGCCGGCGCCGCGATCACGCGTTATGCCGTTGCGGCCGGGTTCATGACCTACTCGGCGCTGTTCATCCACCAGACCAACGGGATGCTGGAGTTGCACTTCCACATCTTCGTCTGCCTCGCGTTCCTGCTGACGTACCGCGATTGGCATGTGCCGATCGTTGGTGCGGTGGTGATCGCGGCGCACCATGTCGGGTTCATGTTCGTGCAGAACGCCGGCATGCCGATCTACGCGTTTCCGAAGGGGCATCACACCGAGTTCGGCATCGTGGTGATCCACGCGGGTTTCGTGGTGCTCGAGGTGGCGGTGCTGGTGTGGATGAGCCTCCGCCTCGCGCGGGAAGTGAGTGAAGCCGATGGACTGCAGGCCGTCGCCCGCGAACTGGCGCGGGGCAACCTGAACGTCACCGTGACGGGCGGCGAGATGGCCGAGGCGTACCGCGAAGTGATCGTCGCCGTGCGGTCGCTGGTGTCGGAGGCCACGAGCGTCTCGGATGCCACGCAGCGCAACGACTTCGCGCGGCGCGGCAACACGAGCATCTTCCACGGCTCGTTCCGCCATGTGATCGATGGCCTGAACGCGTCGATGGACGCGGTGCAATTGGCCCATCAGGGCGCCGAGCGCCAGCGCGACGAAGCGCTTGCCTTCCTCGAGTCGCTGCGCCGAGCGGTGGACCGGATCGGCGACCGTGACATGACGGCGCGCCTCGACGGCACGTTCAGCGGCGACCAGGCCGACGCGAGGCAATCGTTCAATGGCGCCATTGCCCGTCTCGAGGAGACGCTGGCCGATGCCTCCGATCTGTCTGAGAAGTGCCGGAATGCCAGCCAGACGATCAGCGAGGGTAGCATCCGACTGGCCCGCGGTGCGTCCGAGCAGGCTGCCGCGGTCGAGGAATCCTCGGCCTCGCTGCAGAAGCTGAGCGCGATGACGCAGTCGACGTCGGACCATGCACGCGAGGCCCGGTCGCTGGCCGACACCACGCGCACCGCGGCGACGAACAGTGTACAGGCGATGCACGCCCTCACCGAGGCCATGGACAAGATCAAGCGCAGTGCCGACGACACGGCGAAGATCGTCCGCACCATCGACGAGATTGCCTTCCAGACCAACCTCCTCGCGCTGAACGCGGCGGTCGAAGCGGCGCGCGCGGGCGACTCCGGCCGCGGCTTTGCCGTGGTGGCGGACGAGGTGCGCAGCCTGGCGCTTCGCAGCGCCGAAGCCGCACGCAATACATCGGATCTGATCGCCGACTCGGTCTCCCATGCCGCCACCGGCGCCAAGCTCTCGGCCGATGTCTCGGCGCGCCTGGCCGACATCGACGCCCACGCACAGAAGGTGCGCGACGTGATCGGCGAGATCGCCTTGGCGAACGAGCAACAGGCTGAGGGGGTGGACCAGATCACGACCGCCATCGAGCAGGTCGGCCGGATCACGATCGACACCTCGGCCAATGCCGAACAGTCGCAGGACGTCGCCAGCACATTGTCCGCGGAAGCGGAGCGGATGGCGCTGCTGCTGGCGGAGTTCACGGTCGGCAATCGACCGTCGGCCACCGGCGCCCGCACGCCAGCTCGGGTGAAGCGCAAGCTGGCCCTCACGGCCTGAGTGTCCACGGCCGTGCGCACGCGCTGCGTCCCCAGGCAGAGCCCGGGAATGCGGCGCGTCGCGCATCCGAGCACCGCTTTTTCGCACGATCTGTTTCGTGCAACGCCTCCAACGCCGTGTCGATGACATGTTAGGGCACTAAAGCGATGAACGGTTGCAACCGACACTCTGACGGGATCGCCATGCGTACCATCCGGTACCTGGCTGCATGCCACTCAACCCGTGCCGTGTCGCGTGCTCGCAGCCTCATCACTCCCCACGGCGCTGTGGCGGCGCATTGCCGGCGTCGCACCGCTGCTGGCGCTGACGGCGTGCGCTCCCGTGAGCCGTCGCGGGATCGAGCCTTTGATTACGGATCGTCCCGATTTCACCGAGAGCACCGAGACGGTCGAGCGCGGGATGCGCCAGGTCGAAGCGGGCAGCACGTTCACCCGCACCCTCGACGAAAAAGGTGCCTCCTTCGGTGAGACGCTGATTCGGGTGGGTGTTGCGCGGACGGCAGAACTGCGCATCGGGCTCAACTCGTATGCGATGGCTCGCGCGGCCGGCGAGACAGTGCGCGGCTTCGAGGACGTCTCGCTCGGCGCGAAGTTCAAGCTCATGACCAGTGGCGGCGACGGCTCATGGAAGCCGGCGCTGGCCGTGATCGTGGCGTCGAGCCTCCCGACGGGTGCGACGCAGTTCCGGGCGCGCAAGCCGCAGCCGGAAGTGAAGTTCGGCGCGGCGTGGGACCTCACCTCGCGCGTCACGTTTTCGTCCAACCTGAACTACACCTACGTCAGCGAGACGGTTGGTGACTACAGCGAGTTCGCCGCCACCGGTTCGCTGGAGGTCGGATTGACGGATCGCCTCGGCTCGTACCTCGAGTACTTCACGTTCGTGCCTCGTGGCATCGACATCGTCAGCTCGCACTACCTGAATGGCGGGCTGACGTACGGCGTCACCGACAACCTGCAGTTCGATGTCCGAAGTGGCCTTGGGCTGCGACGGATTGCCGGCCCCGACTACTTCTTCGGACTCGGCATCTCGCGACGCTGGTAGTCCTTCGCTCTCCCCACCCGGAACCTCGCCCCATGCTGTCCACGCTCTCGTTGCGCGCCCGGATGCTCGCGGTCGCGCTACTCGGTGCCACCGGCACCATCGTCGTCGCGGCTGTCGGATACATTGGCCTCGACCGCAGCCTCAGCGCCACCGACGAACTCACGCAGGCGGCAGACCGCACCGCGAGTCAGGTCGAGAGAACGACGTCGTCGAGCGCTGCGAGCAACCGCGCGTGAGTGAACGGCTTGCTGAGCAGGGCAGTCCTGTTGCCGAACTCCGCAATGGCGGACGATTCCGCATTGCCGCTCACGAAGAGTACGGGCATCGTCGGTCGTGACTTGCGCAACTCGCGCACCATGTCTGTGCCGCACATGACGGGCATCCTGACATCGGTCACGACGCCAGCGAGTTCATCGCCCATCGTCGCAACCCTGGCCAGTGCCTCCTGACCGTTCCGTGCCTCGACCACGAAGTAGCCGGCCGACTGCAGCATCCGCTTCATGACGCTGCGCACGGCGTCATCATCCTCGACGAAGAGCAGCGTCCGCTGCGGCGCGGCAGCGAGCGGCGTGGCCGGTGCCGGCTCTGCGCTGGCGCTGCTGGCGCCGCGCGGAAAACGCATTCGGACAACGCTGCCATGGGGGAGCGCATCCTCCAGGCGAACGGCGCCGCGCAGGTTGGTGACGGCCCCGAACACCGAGGCGAGACCCAGGCCGGTGCCTTCGCCCACGTCCTTGGTCGTGAAGAAGGGCTCGAATGCGCGAGCCTTGACGTCGGTCGTCATCCCAGGGCCCGAGTCGATCACGGTGATCTCGACGCACGCACCGGCCACCAGCGGCGCCCAGCGAGCCGCCTCCTGATCCGACAGGACCACCAGTCGTGCCGCCAGCGTGATGCGTCGGTCAGCGAGACCACCGGCGACTGATTCGATCGCATCCCGCGCGTTGAAGGCGAGGTTCAGCAGCGCCTGCTCCAGCAGTGCCGCGTCGCCGTCGATGAGCAGTTCGCCCTCCGCTGCGACGCTGGTCTCGATCGTGATTTCGGCACCGAGGGTGCGCTGCAGGAGCGCGGCGGTGGACGCGACGAGCGCACGAACGTCCACCGGTGCCGCCGCCATCGGCCGACGATGACTGAACGCCAGCAGATGTTCGACCAGTCCCCGCGCGCGCTCGGCAGCGCCGAGGACCTCGGCCAGCTCGACCGGCTCCACCGCACGTGCGTCACGCCAGCGCTCACGCATGAACTCGAGGTTGCCGGTGATCACCGTGAGCAGGTTGTTGAAGTCGTGCGCGATGCCACTCGCCAGCCGGCCAACGGCCTGCAGCTTGTGCGCCTGCATCAGCTCACTCTCCAGGCGTGTCCGATCGCGCTGCACTCGAAGGCGGTCGGAGGCGGCGGCAACACGCGACGCCACGGCTGGCAGCAACGTGTCCGCCAGCGGCCACGCCCCCCGCTCCGTGCGGCAGACGACAATGGCCAGCTCGCCCCCGACGTTGAGCGGCACGGCACAGGCGCAGCCGACGCCATCCACCAGGGAGATCGGCATCACTGCCGCTGGTGCCGGCGTCTGCACAATCGCCGTCTCGATCTGGCGCGGCCACCCCTCTGGCACCGGTGCCGCACCGGCGGAATGGTGATATCGCACAATCCACGGCTCCAACGACGAACTGCGCACACAGACGCTGCAGGACGCCGCGCCGGTGAACATCGCGATTTCACTTGCGGCACCGGCCAGCAGTTCATCGAACGTTGCCGCCGTGCGCGTGATCAGTTCCGCCAGCGTGCGCGCCGTCACGTCGCGTTGCACGGATACCCAGTGCGTATACCATCCCGCCTCGTTGGCCACCGGGACGATCTCGAATTCGACGTCGAACGGGATTCCGTCCTTGCGATAATTCGTGAGGCACACGCGCACCGCGCTCCAGCTTTCGAGCGCGCGGTGGATCCGCGCCAGTTCCGCC